>CAKZLA010000256.1 GCA_937124525.1 uncultured Desulfobacterium sp. | reverse complement strand
TGGGCATTGATCGATTGTTTGCAGCTATACTTGCTTTAAGCCTGTTTGAAGGTGCCTATGCGTCGGAGATCTATCGATCGGGCATTGTCTCTTTGCCAAAGGGGCAGTGGGAGGCGGCCCACAGCCTGGGGTTATCTATTTTTGATACCTACCGAAAGATTATCCTTCCCCAGGCCATCAGAAGGGTTCTACCCCCATTAACCAGTCAGACCATTTCTCTAATTAAAGATTCATCCCTTGTAAGTGTCATCGCAGTCTACGAAATGACCATGCAGGCTAACGCCATTGTTGCCGAGACGTTCTTAACCTTTGAAATATACTTCACCATTGCGGGCATATATCTTTTTGTCACGGTATTTTTGTCGCAGTTGGTGGCCCTGCTGGAACGAAGATTTAAAGTTTACAATTGAATCTCACTCCGTGTGATAAGCAGAATAAGACGGTGCCCAACGTTTTATCTGATTTTTTTACCCAAAAAATACGAAAATTAGAGACAAAATACCAATGAGGAGATCATGAATAAAAAAAAGTTGGGAGACCATATCATTACGGTGGACAAGGTTTGTAAAACCTTTCCAAACGGTGTGAAAGCACTGTGTGATTTTTCCACAAATATCCGCAGGGCTGAAGTGGTTGTGGTCATCGGTCCCTCGGGATCGGGAAAATCCACTTTCTTGAGATGTCTCAATGGTCTGGAAGAGATTGATTCCGGGGAAATTATTTTTGATGGAATTCCCCTGGACGATGATAAAAAAAATAGATTGAAAATTCGTCGGGAAATGGGAATGGTTTTTCAATCCTTTAATCTTTTCCCCCATATGACGGTGCTGGAAAATATCATGCTGGCCCAGAAACTGGTTCGAAAAAGTTCCACCAAGGTGGCAAAGGACGTTTCCTTGGAACTTCTTGAAAAAGTAGATATCCTGGACAAGGTGTCTGCCTACCCCGGTCAGTTGTCCGGCGGTCAGCAGCAGCGGGTGGCCATTGCAAGGGCCCTTGCCATGAAACCCAAGGTGATGTTGTTTGATGAAGCCACCAGTGCCCTGGACCCGGAGATGATCGGTGAGGTCCTTGACGTAATGAAAACCCTGGCCCGGGAGGGCATGACCATGATCTGTGTTACCCATGAGCTTGGATTTGCCCAGGAGGTAAGTGATTGGGTCATCTTCATGGACCAGGGAAAAATTGTTGAAGGGGGCACTGCAGAACATTTTTTCTCAGCCCCCAAAGAGGAGAGAACAAAACTTTTTCTCAGTCAGATTCTATAGATGTAACTCGATGATCAAGTGAAAATGGGACGGATGCCGAGAAAGGCTCCTCAAAAGGGGGTGATAACTGGTTTATTACGGCAATGGGAGTTAAAAAACTAACATTTAAGATACTGGAGATCAACATGAAACGTCGTTTGACCGGCATAATTATCGCATTGACCTTTGTATTTCTTACGATCAGCGCTCCATTTGTTTTGGCCGCATCAGATATACAAAAAGATCTGGCCAAGAGCAGTACCATTGAAAAAATTCTTCGCAGTGGAAAGCTAAAAGTGGGAATGGCCACCTTTGTTCCCTGGGCCATGCAGAGTAAAACCGGAGAATGGGTGGGGTTTGAAATTGATGTTGCCAAACGCCTGGCCCAGGATATGGGTGTTAAGATTGAGTTTATTCCAACCAAATGGGAGGGCTTGATTCCATCACTTCTCACCGGTAAATTTGACATCATCGTTGCAGGAATGATGGGCACTCCCCAAAGGGCATTGAAAATCAATTTTACCCAACCCTACGATTTTACAGGCACACAGGTGTGTATTCACAAGGATTTTGCAGGCAAAATTAAAACCCCTTTGGATCTTAATGATCCTGCCTACACCGTACTTTCCCGGGTGGGCGTCACTGCTGCGGAAACCGCCAAAAAATATCTTCCCAAGGCTCAAAAGAGACTTTTTTCTGACAATGGTTCCATGGTCCAGGAGCTGTTAAACGGTAAGGCCACTGCCATTATTCAGTCATTACCGGAACCTGCTCAATTGGTGGCAAAAAATCCCGAGACCCTTGCGCTTGTTGAAGGAACACTCACAAAAGAACCCATCAGCATCGGTGTTCGAAAGGGAGATCCCGACATGCTGGCATACCTTAACAACTGGATTGAGGTGGTCAGGGCAGAAGGCTTTCTTGAAGAAAAGGCAGATTATTGGTGGCGCAGCATGGATTGGGCATCTCTGCTGGAGTAATCGTTATATCCCATGAATTATGAATGTGGTATCCCACGGGATACCACCTAAAAGTTGCATTCCGGCCAAATAACGCTTGCAATTTTTAGATTTTTATCTCTGATTTTCGTGTTGTTTTGGCAAGAAAATCAACAAAACCTTTTTGGTTCTGGCTTGTCCAAGTTGGGTACCACATTTTTTAAAACTTTGCTGAAGGATGTCTGACTTGATGAAGAAAAAACGATATTTTACCCCCACGGATTTGATGCTCAGCATGGTTTTTTTGTTGGTTTGTGTGTTTGTTGCGTATCGGATAAAGGTTGGCTTGAATTATAACTGGGCATGGGATTCTATTTTCCAATTTTTATTCCGGTTTGACAATGACAGCCATACATGGGTTTCCGGTCTCCTCATGACAGGCTTTTACACCACCATTCGTTTAAGTATCTGGGGAATTGTGTTTGCTACTATTTTTGGGGTTATATCGGGCATTGCCAAAACAAGTTCCATTCTTGTTTTTAGATGGCTTGCCACCACCTATGTTGAAACAATGCGTAACCTTCCTCCCCTGGTGATTATCTTCATCGCTTATTTTTTTGTTGGCGATCAACTTTTATATCCCCTGGGCATTGATGACTGGGCTGAAACCCTTTCCCCTGCCAGCCAAAATGTGTTGTCCATCTTGTTTGCAAAACCTGGCCAATTAACCTCTTTTTTTGCCGCATTAATGACCCTGGCCATCTTTGAAGGTGCTTATATCACCGAAATTGTAAGAGCGGGGATTGAATCCATTGCCCGGGGACAGTGGGAAGCGTCCCATTCCCTTGGATTGACACGATATCAGCAGATGCGCCATATCATTTTGCCCCAGACCTTCCAGCGCATCATGCCGCCCCTGGCAGGGCAGTTTATTTCACTTATCAAGGATTCTTCCATTGTTTCGGTTATCTCCATCCAGGAGTTGTGTTTCCAGGGCATTGAAATAATGACCGGCACACTGCATACCATTGAAATATGGATTGTGGTCACGCTTTTGTACTTGACGTTGACCCTGCCATGTTCCTTAATCGTGGAACGTCTTGAGACCCGTATGGCCCGGGGATTGCAATGACAATCAACGAAGTTAACGCAAGTCCGTAAAAATTATTTTTTTTGATTTAAAATGTCCGGCTGTACAACGCCATTTAAGTGGGGAAACTTATCCACCATGTGGGGTATCTGGGTGGCCTCCATGAGCTGATGGGGAAACCCTTCTTCCAATGTCAATTCCACGTATTTTATCTTCTTGATAAGCTGGTCTGCCTCCCGGCGAAAGGAGCGATTCAGCAGTGCCATGCGGCATCCATCCCCTGCGGCATTGCCCACCGGTTCTATTTTATCGATATCACAATCTGGAAACATCCCCAGCACCAGGGCCAGAGCACAGTCAATGTGAGATCCAAAGGCCCCGGCGATTTTTATCTGATCCAGCCGGTCAATTTTCATCTTTCGCATCATCAGCTTGCTACCCGTATAAATGGCTGCCTTGGCCAATTGTACCTGACGGACATCTCTCTGTGTGATAATTATATCTCGGCCAATGGTTGTCTCATGGGCCCAGGCCAATACAAATTCGGGCATACCCGTTTCAGGGTGTTTGCGCAAGCGTTGGGACTTTTGTCCTTTTTTAGTGAAGGCACCGCCCTTTCTGACTATGCCAGCCATATAGAGCCGGGCCACGGCATCCAGAATGCCTGATCCGCAAATTCCTTTGGTCTGCATCTCTTCCGGTGCTGAAAAGGTCCGCCAGGTTTTTCGGCCAATTACCTTGTAGTCCACCTCCCAGGTATCTGGATCAATGGTTACCCGTTCAATGGCACCGGGGGCTGCCCGCATGCCAAATTCGATTTGCGCCCCCTCCAGGGCAGGAC
Source organism: uncultured Desulfobacterium sp. (assembly GCA_937124525.1). The sequence goes on along the minus strand of CAKZLA010000256.1, from coordinate 7,819 downwards.
CCGTGGCACAGGAGGAGCAAAGCAGGGCATCTTTGTTCCCAAGGATCAATTCGCCATTGGTACCAACATCCACAATCAACTGGATTTCGTCGGATTTATGGAGCTGACGGGCTAACAAAACCCCCACGTTATCACCCCCCACAAACCCGGCCACATTGGGTAAAATGAAAATTCCTGCCCCGGGATTTATCTTAATACCAAGGTCTCTTGCCTTTATATCGACGCTATGATTAATGGTGGAGGCAAAGGGAATGGCACCCAGGTTTTCAGGGTTCAGCTTCAGCAGGATATGGTGCATGGTGGTGTTGCCGCAGATGGTCATGTCCTCAATATCCTCAGCGGTGAGGCATGGGGGTGGGGCTTCGTCGTCTGTGGCCCCATGGGATAACAGATTGTCCGGAGTAACCACGTCGGATGATACCGCTTTCACAGCATCATTGATCAGGATATTGATGGTATTAATAATATCATCGTGCATGCGGGAAAGTCCATGGGAGTGGCTCATGTGATAGCTGATTCTGGAGAGCACATCCTCCCCGTACTTGCACTGGGGATTTATGCTGGAGACGGTGGCCAATATCTCCATGGTGACAAGATCGCAAAGATAGGCAGCAATGGTGGTGGTTCCGATATCAATGGCCAGGCCAAAGGAGGTATTAACCTTGCCCGGCCTGATCCGGGTGATTTGTATGTCCATCCAGACACTTACAGTGATACACCATTCTCCCTCTGTCAGTGCATTGGCAACGCTGCGCAGCGCATGGATGTCAATGGCAAGGGACGACAGACCAAACTGCGTTTCCAATGCGGCACAAATCTGCTCAAAATGGCCCAATGGATTGTCAAAGGTGGATTCTTTAAGTTCAATATAATACAATTTTATGGCTGGATCGGCCGTGATGTCTATATTTCCCGCGGCTTTACTCACCACCTGTTTTCCTGCCCGTGATGCTTCGGGCACAAAAACAAGCAGATCTCCTTTTATCCGGGATGCACATCCCAGGCGATACCCCTGTTTTTTTTCCTCTGCGTTGACATACTTTTCTTCGGAGGCCTGCCAGGGGCCAGCATGGGAGGATTTTGATTCAATGCCAAACCTTTCAAAAATACCCTCTTCAATGCGAACCTTGCATTTGCCGCATACCTGATTGTCTCCGCAAAGGGCTTCGATGTCCACTCCCAGTCGTCGGGATGCTTCGATGATGGAAATGCCCAGGGGAACTCTTCCCCTGAGACCTGATGGTTGAAATATGATCATTGCATCGTTGTTGCTCATGGGTCTATTGCCTTTTTAAAGCACGTTTTTGATTGTATATACAGCTCGAATAAACCCTAAAATCATTTCCCGGTCATGTCAAGAAAAAAATCTCGACATTTTGCAACAAGAATGTAATAAACTTCTTCAAAGGATATACCGCAGTAACCCTGAATTGTGGTTTGGATATCACCCGGGTGACCCGGATACCAATCACTGGTAGAGAGCCAAAACGCCCCCGACGTTTCCGTTCCGTTCAGGGCAGTCTTCGGAGGCGGTATAATACCATTCTCGTTCTTTGTTGTGACAGGTGGCCTGGCCTGTCATGTGGGTTATATCTTTTTCCGGCAACGGCCTTAATTCCTGATGGCTTGATTTTTCATGGTCTGATTCAGACTTGCATAATTGTTTTTTTGTAAAAACCACTTTTTTGAATTAAATAGAGATTAAATGACAAAAAACTATCCGAAATATGAGAAAATTAAAGATTATATCATCCAGGGCATCCAGTCAAAAATGTTTACCGATGCCATTCCATCGGAAAATCAGCTGGCAAAAGACTTTGGCGTAAGCCGTATGACAGCCCGTAAAGCGCTTGATAAAATACAGGAACAGGGGTTGTTGGAGCGTATTCCCGGCAAGGGGACCTTTGTGAGAAAGAACATCCATTATACATCGGGATTCTTCTGGATTCGTCCCTTTAAAAAATGGGCTGAGGATCTTAATGTTGAACTTACATCTGAAATACTGGATGCCCGGATAATTGATCCTCCCGAAAATATAGATAAAATGCTGGCCCATGACGGCCAGGTGGTAATCATTCGTCAACTTTGGTTTTTTGATAAAAAGCCGGTCCGTTATGCCATTCGTTACCTGCGTGCGGACAAGTATTCAGGTATGCTCTGGGAAAATCTTCAGGAGAAATCCATCCATGATCTCCTGATAAATAAATATGATATTCCCATACATAAAGCCAGCCAGAGCATGACGGCCATTATTCTGGATCAGGAGATGGCAGCGCTTTTTGAGGTAGAACCCGGGTATCCTGTTTTTCGTATTCAGCGGGTTCTTTACTCAGCAGAAGAGCCTGTGACCTATGTTGAATTCTACATGAGAGGGGAAATGGCTTTCATGGATACTTTTACTCCCCGGCTTGAAAATTCTGATTTTGTAAAAATTGATGAATAGACTAATTATACGAAAAAAATGGGGGACAGGCCATTGCTTTTGACTTAGCCCGACGTGCAGAGTCATATAATTCAAAAATGTATTTTCTTGATAAATACTTTCATTTATGTGAAATTCCATGGGAATAAAATGGGTTGTTGCTTGTTCTGTGGTTGAATATATAATGGGATAGTGGGTCTATAGAAGCTGCTTGGCTGGATTATGCGTAATAACCGAAATTTGATTTTTGAATCAATTAATCCTTTTAACACATTCATGTGAGACATACAGACAGTGACCATTTCTTCCATGCCCGTGGCAATCATGACCATTGATAAACGTTTTAGACTCAACACCGACCCAGAGTCTCTGTTGATCCATTACCACCACAATCCCCTTTTCTATCAGGCCGGGGACGGTTACATGGTCAGCAATGGAATATTTATTCAATGTTTTTTTATACACAAGCGAAGCCTATCTTCAATATCTTCTGTTTAAGACACACTTTCCTTGTGTGATATATCATATAACGTTTTAAATGTTAAGCATTATTGTGTGAAAAATACGTAAAAAGAGCACTATCTTTCATTTGATACCTGAATCGGTGGAGTTACATTGTAATCCACCTGTATCAATAAATGAAACAGACAACCATAGAGAGCTTTAGGTAATCGTCCCTAACGCACAACTTTATAATATATAAAATTGAATCGGTAAATCAACTTTATATATTAGTAAGTTGAATTTTAGACATTGATTGAATTGAGGTGGACCATTATTTTCTGTATAAACCCACATGGCTGTAAGCACCAGGCACAACGAAAAATGAGACTCTAACAATATTGCCGAGTTGAGGAGCGACCCACGTGGGTTGGCTGCTCCAACTCGTTGTTAAGTGTGCTGCGGCGTGCGTCAAACCCATTCTCAACTCGGCATTAAGTGCGCCGCAGGCGCACTTAACAACATTTTGGACGGAGTTTTATCTAAAAATGCAAGTTTTTTTTAAATTGCATGTAACCTGAAACGGAGCCGAGTTTGTCATGGAAAGTGTTGATAGTTTAGAATTGTGTTGTGAGATTTTACCGGGTGTTTATAAATTTGTCCTTCCCCTTTTTGGCAAAAAGCCCGGTCCTGTAAATTCCTATCTTTTTACCGGTAAAAATATGACCCTGATTGATACAGGGACGCTTCAGACCGTTGACCTCCTTGAGAAAGGATTTAAAAAATTTGGATTCAGCTTCAATGATCTTGACCGTATCCTGTTTACCCACGGCCATGTTGATCATTATGGCGGGGCGTCACACATTATAAAGAAGGCTGGGAAAAAAATTGAAACGCTTTCACACAAAGAGGATAAAAAACGGATTGAAACCGGTGTCCAGACGAAAAAGGAAACAGACCAGAATTTTAGCAGATTAATGGGCGTTCCCGAAGCCTACCTTGAAAAATTTGAAAGCTTCAAAGCCTTTTTCCAGCAAATGAGTGAAAACTGTCCGGTGACCTCAACCCTCACGGATAACCAGGAAATTCAGCTGGGGGACCACAGGGCAAAGATCATCTCAACCCCGGGACATTCAAAGGGGTCCATCTGTTTTTTCATCCAGGATAAAAATATTTTGTTTTCCGGGGACCATATTTTAAGGCACATCACCCCAAATGCCTTTGTGATGCTGGATGATAATCAATCACTGCCGGTGAGAAAAAGCCAGAAGGAATACTATGAATCAATATCCAGAATTGAAAAGATAAACCCCGGGACCGTCTTTCCGGCCCATGGAGAATCAATAACGAACTTAAGCAAAACAATTGAAATGTACAGAAGCTCTTTTAAAGAAAGAGAAGATAAAATCCTTAAAATTCTTCAATCAGGGGTTCAATCCGTTTACAAAATTGCAAGACAACTTTTCCCGGACATCGGTGGTGAAAGACTTCCCCTTGATATCAACCTGGCCGTGTCAGAAGTGTTTACCCACCTTCAGATTCTCCAGGAAAAAAGCCTGGTTTCATTTAAGATGGAAAATACTTTGAAGATCCTTTACCAGGGAAAATAAGGCATTTGTGTAGAGCCCGAATACGGGCCGATCGACGACTTTAATCGCATTGAGTGCGACCTGTGGACATCGTTGCAGGATCTGGTGTTCTTTTAGTCAACCCTCGTAAGGCCCTTGACGGTATTAATGAGTCTGTTGATTTGGGATTGCTTGTCTATGAGTTTTTTCATGACAAAGTGTTATCATTTAAATAGTGTTATTGTAATCACTGTTATAATAAACAGTGTTTGTAAAGAGGGCAAGAACCTTATTGTGGCAGACCGTTAGCACTACAGCGACACTTTCATTAACCACCCTGTTTGGAGAGGATTCTAAAACGCGTTTCCCCATCTTTCAATACTCGATTTTTAGTGAAGTAAGCAAAGTGTCGCTGTAGTGTTAGCTGATATCTTTCATACAGTTGTACTTTACGATGTTTTTAAGATGGGCGTATGTGTCCACGTCCATGGACTCAAAATAAATACCCATGCCTTCACCTGTTTGCCTGGTAATGGATGCTTGCATTATCAGCTCAATTTTTTCACTGCTGCCTGTTAGATGAATTCTAACCGAGCAGGGGGTGCCGGGGTTGAATCGCCGGGCGGTATCAATATAGATCCCTTTCATGCTCAGATCCTTTGAGCTGCCGGAGAGTTCCACTGCTTTTCCATCAATATCCAGTATGATTTTGATGGGAGTCTCAAATTCGACCCTGTCAAATTTGCGTCTGTTGTCAGTATTAGAATGTGTCATGAGAGATTCCTTTGACTTCTGTTTTCAGTCATTGATAGTAATTTTTGAATATGATAGGGTGCAGTATAGATAATCACCTTTTTGTGGAGGCGCCTATGAAAATATCAATTATGTTCAAAAATATCAACCCGTCAGATGCTTTAAAATCTCACATCCATAAAAAATTTGATAGATTAGACAAGATGCTGGATAACCCTGCTGAAGCACAGGTTGTTTTATCAGTTGAAAAATTATGGAACATTGCTGATATCAATCTAAACTGTGGCAAGATAAAAATCCATGCGAAAGAAGAAGTTGAGAACAACATCTACTCTGCTATTGATACACTTTCCGATAATGTTAAACTGCAAATCAGAAAGTACAAAGATAAACAGCGGTTGCATCTGTCCGGTGGTAAAGATAGCCTCAAAACAAATGTCATGGAGGTAGAATCTCCAGAAACCATTGATGGATAAACAGAACATCTAACAAAATAAGGGACAGACCATAAGGGGTTCATTTAATCGTGGTCTGCCCCTTAATTTTTCGCACTGTACACTCCCCAATATTTTTCCACTGATCTAACCCTATGCTCCATCAATTATCCAGACAGCCAAAATTGATAGACTCGTAAAAAGTCCAAAGTCCATTTTGTCACTACAACATATTGTGGATAAATCTCTCTAAACTTATATTATGATGTGTTGAAGATTTCATGGACCAAATTTTTGCAGGTTCATTAAAATTAGAAATGCTGTAAAAAATTACTTGACAAAGATTTGAGTTTCGCTTAAGCATGACTTGGCTGTATATACAATTCAACTACTCCAGTTTTATAATAAACTTGACTTTTGGAGTGAATGTGAAATGGGCGATGTCAGGCCCTGACCCTGCGAAATGATAAATGTATCGAAAAATTTTTGCTGATGGAAGCAGGCAATCTTTAGGAACGAATAAACAAGGAGTTATACCATGTCGCTGGAAGAATTAACCAAACTGGTGGAAGACGGTGAAACCGAAGAGGCAGAGGAGCTGGCTGCAAAGCTGTTGAAGGACGGATCTGATCCCCTGCTGATGATCGAGGAACTCACAAAAACCATGGGTCACGTGGGGGATCTCTTTGCCAAGCTGGATATTTTTCTCCCTGAAATAATGCTGGCAGGCGAAGCCCTGGCCGGGGTTGTAAAGGTGATGGAACCTTACCTTGATGCCGTGGGCGGTCAGCAGGTAAAAGGTAAGGTGATCCTTGGCGTTGTTAAGGGTGATCTGCATGAAATCGGGAAAAATATTGTTCGACTGATTCTGGAAACCAATGGCTTTATTGTCAAGGATCTTGGATATAATGTGGATCCATTAACCTTTGTAAAAGAAGCCGAGGCCATGGATGCTGATTTCATCGGTGCCTCATCTCTCATGACCACCACCATGCCCCGCCAGAAGGAAATTATTGAAATCTTAGTAGATAAAGGGTTGCGTGATAAGTTCAAGGTGATCATCGGTGGTGCGCCTACCTCCCAGATGTGGGCCGACGAGATCGGTGCCGATCTTTATTGCCAGGATGCCAAAAGTACACCTGAAGCTTTGACGGCATTGTTAACTTAAACTGTATGGACTGATTTTTTTATAACTGCCACATACCGTATTGGGGATCTGGCCTGCCCACAACAAATATCGAAACTCTTATTATTACAACATTTGGGGCGGAGTTTCATATAAAAGAAAATACAGCATTAAAGTACCGACAGCAGAGCCCCCGGCGGGGGATGGGTCCGGCCCATTGGGACCCAAAGGCGATCAGCCCTTTTGCCCTGCCGGGCGTTAAGAAGCACAGACTGTTTGAGGAGCTTGCCCGCAGTTTCTGTGCTTTAGACCGGCAGGGAAAAAGGGCCGCCGACGGTCCCGGGCCGGACCCATTCCCCGTCGGGGGCGGCATGTATCCTATAAAAATTTGACGGCTTCAGGGTCGTCTTGCATTGCATATGGAGGAGATATAATGACGACTGCCTATCGACATTGGGAAATTCTGGAACGATCCAGCACGGGTCCGTTCATGGACGAAGATGATTTTCTACCCAAGCGTTTCACCCCCACCCTTAAAAAACTGATTAAAAAATACGAGATAAAATACGACCCTGCAAACCCTTGCCCCACAGATGATGCCATGGCCGACCGCATCTGGCAGGCAGCCTGGGATCTGTTCCGGGATGTAGGATATTACAATACCGACTCCCATCGCATCATGCAGGTTTCAGATCAGGAGATCAAAGAGGCCCTGTATATGTCCAATGATCGTTACCTTGTGGGTGGGGGAAAAGATGCGGTACTCTTTCAGCACCGCCAGGTGGAAGACACGAAAACACCTTTTTGCATCATGAGCCCTGATATTACCTGTGATGAAAAATACCATCAATCCATCTGCATGGCCTATCTTAAAGAGCCCCTGCTTGATGGTATCTGTGGACCTATCCTGGAAAAAACCTTTGGTCACCTTATCGAATCTGCGGGTCCCAGTGAAATCAGCGGGTGTATCCAGCACATCTACAACCAGAAAATGGCGGCCTGGAAGATCAGGTGGGCATCCGTCGTGCGGCCCTCAAGGCTGGCAACAAGGCCCTTGGCTTTCCCACCATTACCT
>CAKZLA010000255.1 GCA_937124525.1 uncultured Desulfobacterium sp. | reverse complement strand
CCCCGAGGGGCAATAGGAACCGGCCAATTGGGCCGTCTACGGTTCCGGGCCGGGCCCATTGCCCCTCGGGGGGGCGGTATGATATCACTTTCAATATTCGTTGTGCCCGGCAGGACATGCCCGTTATATGAAAGAGTAGGTATGTCTAACATTCTTTCATGCTTCGTTGTGGGCAGGCCAGATCCCCAATACGATCTGCCCGTGGCAGTTATATGAAAGTCTCACCTACATTCTGAAATTAATTGACATATCAGGATTGGGGTGCGACACGGTATTTGGTAATATCCGGAGGAACCACTGCTTTTTCCTCCTGTTTGCCAAGCTGGGGGACATAATCATAGGGAACCCTGTAAGCCCTGTAAACAAGGTTATATTTTCCTTTTTCGTTGTAATATGGGTTTATATACTCCCAAACGATCTCATGATCAGGGGTCACTTCCTGGAGCTGCCCCACGGCACCGTTGGTGATGAGGGTATTGCCGTTGGGAAGACGCTGGGCACTGGAGACGTAATCGGAATAAAACTGATACTTGTTACGCATCCCCATGACCTTGGCTGAATGCTCCCACACAATTTTAAGGGACCTTGGATCAAACTCGATAACGCGGGAGTAATCCCGCCGCGCATCAGACCATCCGTAGTGGGCACCAGGATTCCTGGGTCCATAACCTGCGTAGCCGCCATTGTCGTAAACAAGGATATTGCCTTCGCCGGGGAGCCCCTTGGGAATCATGTGGGTGTGGTGCTGACCTATGATCTGCTCAAGGCGTTTGTAGGCTCGCTTGTACTTTTTGCCACCGAATTCCCAGACGGAATCCGGATAATAGTGAGGGCCGATCTGCCATACGACTTTTCCACTGCTCTTTTCAATGATGCAGGAAGTATTGGTTTGGCGGTTTGAGATAATCACGTTGTCCGGGTGAAACACCTTATACTTCACAGGATCTTCATCATACCATTTGTTCGGCCCAAGGTAAGAAGCGGAATTCACATGAATCCAGTCTCCACCTTTGACACCTGGGGTACGGGTCATGGAGTAGGTGGGGTATTTACGCATGGTTGCCTTGAACTCTTCCGGAAAATTCATTTCATGGAAATGATCGCTGGCAAGCCAGTCCCAGAGAATTTTACCATTGGCATCCACCTCTGCAATATAATCGTCATACAAAAGTTTATCCGATATATCCTTGTTCTCCACCATTTTGTGAGAAAGGATCAAAATCTTGCCTTTGTGATTGTCCACCACCATGCCCGGAACATGGTATCCCACAGGATTGCCTTCAAACTGGTAATCATGGTGCATACCGGAGTTAGGAATATTTCTTACGACATTGCCATCCCAATCAACGACAACCAGGTCCGTGGAGTGCTCATCATTCCAAAGCCGTCCTTTTTTATCGGGTCCAGGCCGTTTAGTGCCAGCCAGATATCCTCCTTTCAAGAGCTTTGGCGGATGTTCTGCCTGGCAAATATCCTTCCACTGTTTTACAACATCACCGTTCATATTAACAAGAACAGTTCCTTCTTCCACCACCTCGGTGCCGAACACGGTATATCCGTTAAAGCATTTATCAGGGTTGTAGATGGTTGTCCCGTGGGGGAAAACCGTGGGAAATGCCAGGGCTTTAACTGGATTGAAGGTTGCCAGTGTCAGGGCTCCTACCGCTGTTCTTTTCAAAAATTTTCTACGATCCATCAACGTCCTCCTTGTTTATTTTGCTAAAAATTCCTTTATTCGAATGTGGCTACCACCACGACCTTGTATCCCTTCTTTGTTACATTCCGTGCATCGGAGTGAATCATTGCGTAATCCAGCATACGCCCTGATGTGTCGGAGGTGATGGTGGTTTCGATTTTTTCTTTTTTGCCAGGTTTGATAATAATTACTCCTGAATGGGCGGCATCAAATAATATTGTTTTTTTCTTTTTCAGGACAATCCTGGTTACTTCCATGTCAAAATCCCCTGTATTGGCGATCTCAAAACTTACCGGGATAACTGATCCCGTTTTAAATCCCCCCCCAAGAGAAATTTTTCTGGGCTTAACTTCAAGCACTCCCATGGGAATCGCCTTAACAAACCCGGTTATATCCACCCGGTATTCTGCATTGTTATTGATATTAGTGAAAATAGTGACAAATTTTTCAAATTTGCCCGGGAATTTATATGTGTCATAGGTAATGACCATTTTTGCAGACTGACCTGGTTGTAGTTCACGCTGACCCAGCGTGGTAGTTGTGCAGGCTCAACTGGTGGTCACGTTGATAATTCTGATATTCTCTCTACCCGTATTGGTCAGGATCACCGTTTTTTGTACAACATCACCCTCGGTCATGTTGCCAAAAGCCATGCGGGTTTCGCTCAAGGAAAACCCGGAGTTTTTATCTGATTCAGGCTTTGTTAACTTTTCTGCATGGTCAAAACTTGCATGAACCCATTGGCTTTTTGTTTTAAAATCAAAATTCTTATCCTGGCCTTTGGTGTGGCATGTCCGGCAGGAACTCTCATCCGGTGAAATGGTGAGGAATTCGGGGTCACCGTCATTTTCCACATGTTTGCGTCCAGGCCCATGGCACACTTCGCACTGGACATCTTTGAGTTCCGGTGTCAGCGCCATATCCACAAATCCGCCATCTTCCTCATAGCCCACAACATGGCATTTAATGCATCCGGGAGCAGACTGTTTTTCTTCCCCCTGTTGTTTAAGGGTGTCAAAGGCATGGGCATGGGGGGTTGTCTTCCACCCCTTTACAATATTGTCATGACATGGCAGGCAGGCCTCATAGCCCATGTAATCACCAAGAATCTCTGCCTGGACCGGACTGCAAAAAATCAGGAAGCTCAAAGCAGAGAGGAGCAGGTTTGTAACTCTGTCAAGCATAGTCATCTTTCCTTTTGTACGGTTTTACATTTATTATCCATTTCAATTTTTTTTCCTTAACGTCAATTATAAATTCTCAAAAATATCGCTGCATTCGGTGTTCAGACAGAGTCAAAGACCATGCATGCAGTATGGACAATGAAACTACGACCCAGGAGATTCCTTAAAACCATGCAAATCTGGAAAACTCAGCAATTGCAGCCTGCCACTTCTTCAACAAATAAGATCTTCTTTAGCTTGCGGAACAGGTCCGGCGTCATCTCTTCAACATCAAGAAGTTCTTCAATGTCTACAAACGCTTCGTTTTCTTCCCGCAGTTCAAGAATTGCATCTGCCTGCCCACTGCTTACTCCCGCTGAAACCAACTGCTCTTTGGTGACAGTGTTCAGGTTAAGCTTACCTGATTTATCATCAGCAGCAGAACAGATACCCAGAGCTGCCAGAAATACAACACAGGCACACAAAGTTATGATCACTCTTTTCATAATAATTTCTCCTAACAATCTCTTTTCGGTTCCAACCGGTTTACGGATTAAATATGGGTTCTACCCCACCTGGAAGGGTGGATATCGCTCTTCCCGGATAAAATGGTTTAAAATAAGAACAGATGATTCCCAGGGACTTACCAGCCAAGATAATGATGGCTGTAGCAAAAAAACCAAAACACTGCGGACAGGCCATAGGAGAGAACACCACCAATGACCTTGACCTGAAACAACGTATCTGCCCTGTGCCCCTTAAAAACCCCCAGGTAAATGGCAGCACCGCCGGACAAGAAAAGCAGCAGCATCAAAACGATAAAGACGCAACTTGAAAACATGATAATTTCCCCCTGACCTGGACAAGCCAGACCCCAAATTTTTTTATAGTTCTCTTAGCCAAATAATACGAAAATCAAAGATGAAAATCTAATAAAGACCCAGGTATTGGCAGACAGTCAGCCCCACCATAATGAGAAGAGCAATGATGGTTCCGCAGGTGTCGCGGTCCTTTTCTTCCAGCCCAGTGTTGGCCATATAATCAAACAAGGCTTCATCTGTTGTATGATAATTTCTTTCCATATTAAAAATATCCTCCTATGCCGGAAACCAGCCAGCTTTCAGGCAGATCAAAATTACAATAAGAAGAAAGGCAATGCGAAGCCCACCGGCAATGGCTGTAACCAAAAAGCCTTTAAAACCAGGAGTTGCAATGTCCTTGAATGACAAACTAAGCCCCAGGGCTCCGGCGGCAAGGGAAAAATCCCATTTCACCATATTAAAAATAGCATGGTGTGCCGGTTCTTTAAACAGATGAAGACAGGCCAGTACCCAACAGAAAATAAAAACACCAAGCCATACGGGGAAGGTCTTTATGCCCCGTGTTGCCATGATATCCGGGTTATTTCTATTTTTCAGTTTTCGAACAAACATGATAATAAAGACATAAAGAAAGCCTGCGGGCATAATCACATGACGTCCGACATCAAACCACATGGCATATCGACCTGCTTCGTAACCGCCAGCATAGGCGGCATACAAAGCCTGATGTCCGTTCCCCACACCAGTGACCGCAAAAAATCCCAGATATTTTTCCGGGATACCCACCATCTGCCCCACAATCGGAACCAGGACCATGGCCACAAGACCCCAGGCAATGACACCGATCACCGCATTGATGACCTGTCCTCCTTTAGCCTTGATCAGGGGCATTAGGATTGCACAGGCATGGGGGTCTCCCGTGGAGAGCCCACCCGCAATAATTGCGCCGTGGCGGTCATCAAGCTTTAAGAGCTTTGCAACATAAAGGGTTATGGATGCCGTGGCAAACAGTGACATGGTGCAGACAACAATGGGCATTGCTCCTAATTTTGACGCATGAAATATCATAAAATGGGGTGCCAGCATGATGATACCAAGGGGCATGAGCATATGGATATAGGACAATCCTCGCTTCCACAAATCCGGCACGCCAAAAAAATTACCTATGATCAGACCCATGATCAGCGGATTCCAGACAAAATTGGAATTTAGAATTTGGAACAGAGGTTGATGATTTACCGGCCCTGCAACCCCATCCAGCCAGGCAAATAGATTTTCCAGGGTGAATGGGTTGGGGACTCCGGGCATGTTGTTGGCAAAAACGGCAATAAACAGCATGGCAAGGAGACCCGGGATGACTTCTTTAAAATTGTACAGCGAACTTAAGACGGTCCGTCTGCGGCTTTCATAGTCTCCCCTATCAGCGGTTAGCGTGTTATGCACGGCAGCCATGGTCATAATTAATATTCCTTATTTGTAAAATTCCGGTATTGGATACTATCAGACATTATATCGATGTTTCATAGCCTATTGATTCAAGCAAGGAGCTTTTAAAAAAACTAATAAAATCATATAATTAAATAAATATAAGTATAATATCTGTTGCATTACTCCACAGTCATAAGTTCTCCGACGACTTTTTGCTTATAATGGATAACTTGTTGAAATTATTGATCCCAAATTTTCAGAAACGATTTCATCTGTAATAATAATATCAGCATGTTATGAGAACTTATGACTCTGGAGTGCATTAATGATTGACAAATTTCGTTTTCCTATCGTCTGATGTGGGCACTCCCGCCGGTATTAACCGAACCTGACAACTTTACCCGGGGCTCCCTGGCACTTACCCGCCAGGATTCCATGAAGCCCAGTCTGGGCAGCATTGAAAGCCTTAAAAATCCCTCTGTGGTGCCTGTAACCCCCACCAGAACATCCAGATTGTTCCTGGGCCGGAAAGCCAGATTATCTGTTTTATAAATTTTCTTTTTATAATCGGTTTCAACGTGCCAGGCATGGATCATTTCACCGTCAAAGTCATCAATGACTATTTTGAAAATCGAAGTACCGTCTTCACGCCTTGGGCCTTCATAGACAGGGTTATTTTTGTCCAGAACAATGGGCTCCGGGTTGTCAAGAAGCACCTCATTCAGCTGGTAGCAATGCCCACATACATCAGGCCTCACCATGAACCTATTATCAAATTCAAAGGGAGTATCCCGTTCCATGAACTGAATATCGGTGAACAGATAAAGAACGGCCTTATCACCCTTATATGGATTCCTGATATCCATTTCTGCCTGGACGTCTTCAAACATGAACTGCATGGCCCGGGCCGCATCCTGGTGCTGGGGTAAAAGATCAACCATCTCGCTATTGAGGGGACCCAGCACCTTGGTGGCAAGGACATTGCCGTCCTTGTCGTTAATCCTGAGAGAGACGGTTCCGGCATCTTTATCAATATCAGCACAAACCATCTTGTATCGTCCCAGGTTTACCTCTTCTCCTACACCCATGGATACTTTTTGGGGTGTGGCGTATGTGAAACTTATAGATTCAATGGATGGCGTGCCAAATTCTTTGATTTTAATATAGTTGGAGCCGGTGTATTCAGGAACAATCCAGGTCGCACCTTCGGCAAAGACTTCAGGAAGATAGTAACGGTTACCTGTCTCAGGGTCCAGGCCCTGGGCCATGAGAAAGTGAGCTCCCCAACGGTTGCCGGAGTATTTCATCAGGCTGACCTCACTCACCGGTCTGTCGTCCAGGTAATGTTTCCCGGTCATTCTCAGGGCCTTATTTCTAACCCCAAGAAGTTCATCCTGCCAGTACATGAGATTTCCATCGCCCATGGGTTGATTCTTCCAGAAATCAACGTCAAAATTTCGTTTTACAAAGGTGCTGGATTTAAACGATGTCAAGTAAGCCTTCCTGCCAAGCATGAAAAAGCCTTCCCCTGCCAGGGTCCTTATATTCCGGGCGTTCCTGGTGCTGTAGCACAGACCTGCCGGAGGAATAACAATACGGTTGTTGCGCCAGTCAATATAACTTCCTCGAATAAACATGCTCTCAGAAGATACCAGACGTTCTTTATTACGATTTTTTAAAAGCTTGCGTCTGAATCCTTTGAGGCGTGGTACAAAGGGTGCCGTGTGATCCGGTTCGTAAAACGAGGCATCTGAAACTATTTTGGGGTAAGAAGTAAATTGAGATTTTTCCACCACAGTCCCAAAGGATGGATCTGCCATGCGGGTCAGGAAGGTATCCTCCAGGATAGGTTCCAATACAGGGGATGAGCCCACAAAAAAATCGATATTGTCTTTGCCTTCGTCCTCCCAGAAGACCATATTTTCAGTGCGCATCATATAATAATCACGAACATAGAGGTCTTGAACCAGATTATCCTTAAAATTCCGGGCCGTCACTTTAAACGCAGGCCGATTCCAGATATCCGACCATTTTACCGGGCCTTCATAGGAAGTGTTGGTATTGTCAAAGGTGATTTTTTCGTTATTTTCAATGACAACCCGCTTGAGCATTCCCGTCAGCATGCTTGGCTCAAGCCGGACATTATATCTCGCATCCAGGGGCCAGGCTTTTTCGTTCTCCACCTCAACCAACTCCCGATATATGACAAAGTTGAGATCTCCGGTCTGGAAACCGTGGGTTTTTCCGGATGACCAGGGAACAAAATCCGAATTTTTCAAAAAGGAAGGGGAAACCACGATCTCAATGCGAATGTCGTGCTCCGGGATGGTGAGATGATATTTATCTTTATCGGACATCAGGCTCTTGTAGCCTTGGGCAGTGAGTGGTTTGATGAGTTTTTCGCCCAGGATGTTCTTGCCAAAAAAGTCGGTCACCCTTACCAGGAATCCATCAGCCTTGCGAAAGGCATATATACGTTTATTGAAATAGTAACGATAATCTTCCTGGCGCACATCCAGTACGATGGGGCGGTGCATGGAGAATGTGGCTTTGGATATGGCTGGAAATTCAAAACTCTCAAATTCTGCTTCACCAAAGTCAATGGTTTTGGCCTTGAAATGCATGGCACCGTAATAGTAATCCTTATCAAGATAAAATTTCAGGAGTTGATCGACATACCCTTCACCTGTATCAAGATTCCTGACCTCTTCCCTGCCGGGAAAGGATGAGGATATGGGAAATTCCAGGGCCCATCCCCCTGAAGGGGCGATGAGGGCAAATTCTCCATAGGGTTTTTCATAATGATCTGTGGAGTAGTCGTACCAGATGCGATATCCGGTATTTTCCACTGTTTTACGATCCCCTAACTTGAGTTTAAAATCTTTTATCTTATGGGTACCGGTTTCCAGGTCCACCAGATAGCAATGTTCGCCAAGGAGAAGAAAGGGGTCCTTGTGAAAAGGTTGGGCATCATTGCTGGTTTCCGATATATAGAACAGACCGCCCGGCTGCACTGAGGCACTGCTGTCTTTAATGCTGCTCCGACGCAGGACAATCCCTTCGGACAGGGCCTTTTTTTTACCATACTGATTTTTATAGACCTTGTTTCTCAACCCAGCCAGTTTGGGCAGATATACCATATTGTCCGCTGGCTGTAATCCGTGGGGGTCCTCCTGATTCAATGCAGTAGAAGCCCATGCAGGACTGACCCAAGCCACGATACAGGCCAGCAGGAACACCAGAAATATTTGTCTGCTTTTAATTATTTTTTTTTTAAACATTGGTCTCATTAATATCCCTACCTCATCGAAGATTCTAACTTGTATCCGTTTATGTCAGTCAGCACTCGCGTTCAATCATTCACTGATCACGGTAGATATTACAATAAGCGTACCAAACAAAATCCATAACCCTAAGGAACTGAAAATAAAGGAAAAAAATATTCATAACAAGATGATAAAACCTGGAGTGTGTCGCACAGTGCACAACCACAAAAGCCTGGTGTGCTCTCAAAAACACACATCATAAGGCCCCCTGCACATGGTATTTGCAGTCCCCTGGTGTATGTGCTAATGTTTTTTTTCACTATCTTTTTCCTTTCAGGTTTAATCACAGTTTATGCATTGTAATTACTCTCAAAGGAACATTTTTTGAATACTCATCACGAATGAGCACGGACAGACGGAGCAATGACTCGATTGAATAATCTAAGACGAATTCGTTTTGCCGGGATATTAATGCTGGCTTTTTATATTCTCCTGACAATATCCCCAAGCCTCCAGGCTTCCCAGAAAAAGCATTATCGGGTCGGAATACCCACCAACAAAGCACCGTTTGCTTTCCTGGCCTGGACCAAGAAAGGCATGGCGCTCAGGGGCGCTTATATTGACGTAATGGCTCAGATTGCCCATCATATGGGTGCTGAATTCGAATACATCAAATCCAACAATCATTCCATGCTGATTGATCTCCTTTATAAGGATAAAATCGATATTATGGGTTTGACTCTGGACCTTGACATCGGAAAACTTTTAACCGACTACAATACTATTCCGGTGGGCCTTAGCATAAAATCCTGGCTGTTTGTGCATAAATCCTGCAAAACAATCGTCTGTCAGAAAGATTTAATCGGAAAAAAGGTTGCAATTATCGGCACAAATGAATTGGGATTATGGCCGGTTGACACCCCCAACAATTCTGAGTTTTTCCCGGTCCTTCATCCCATGGAGGGCCTGAGCCTGTTAAATGATGGAGATGTAGATGCCTTTATCGCTCCTTCTGAAAGAATTGCCGGTTATATCATCCAAGAAGAGAAGCTGGAGAACGTTAGGAGGGTTGGCCTTGCCTTAAGAACAGTCAGGTTGGCCCTTTCCCTTGATAAGGCTGATACGCTTCTTTCCGGAAAATTATTGAAGGCAATCGAAAAAACAAAAGCGTCCGGAATAATCCATCAAATTGAAGACAAGTGGTATGGGGTTGATTTCAGACAATCTTTTTTTGAAAAATACACCCGCCTTTTGTTTTCCATAGTCGCCTTTATTTTGCTGGTGCTGGGCTTTGTCATTACCTGGAATCGTCAGTTAAAAAAACAGGTTGGGAAAATCACAAACAGGCTTAAAACATCGGAAAACCGGTACCGGAATCTGATTGAATCATCACCGGATATGATGTTTGTCGTCAGCCGGGACGGAAGGATTTACAACATGAACCGTGAAGCCCGTTTTCTGATGCCCTCAGGATGTGATACCCGGGATTTTTGCCCTAACCTCAAGGAGCTTCTTTCTCCCGCAGACAAAGGCGATTTAGAAGAATTTCTTGAAACAGTGTTCACCATAAAAAGATCTTCAAAGGAATTTAGGTTCACGGATCGCCAGATCGGTTACCGGGAAATTGATATCGCGGCTACCCTTCTTCCATCGGAACCTGGTGAAAAACAAAGGGCCTGCCTGTTCGCCAGGGATGTTACCCAGAGAAACCGCATTGAGCGGGATCTGGTACAGGCCGACCGAATGGCCCTCATCGGACAGATGGCCACAGATGTTGCCCATGAGATCAATAACCCCATTGGTATTGTAAGGACAAATATTGATGTAATCCTCGCCAGAAAATGGTTTGCCCCGGAAGCAAAAGAATTTTTGGAATCCTGTAAACGCAATACTGTCCGTGCCGGAGATTTTACAAGGGATCTCCTGGCCATGGCAAAACCAAAGGTTCCTGAGATGAAAGAATTAAATTTTTGGGAACTTACCAATAATACCATTGGAATAATGGGGGCACAACTTAAACGTATTAACATTAAAAAACAGACCAAAGGAGAACCCGCAATAATCCTGGGTGATCGAAATCTTCTACAGCAGGTACTGATCAATCTTCTTTTAAACGCAACAGCAGCCATGAAAAACAACACTGCTCCTGAAATTTCTATTACCTGTTGCGTACCCAAAGGGGTTGACATGGTACGTCTCCGAATTGAAGATAAAGGTGTAGGAATTCCCAAACATAATTTAAATGAGGTGTTTGAACCTTTTTTTACACATGGAAAAAAAGAGGGGTTCGGGCTTGGTCTATTTATATCAAAAAGAATTATTGACAACCATAACGGGGTTATTTACGCCGAATCAGAGATCAATATCGGCACCCAATTTGTCATTGAAATTCCCTTGTTAACAATAGATCAGTCCAATACTCAATCATAGGCATCTGTTTTGCCCAGTAATACAAACCGCTTTTGATCATTCGCAATGGATATCGAGGCCTTTTCTGCAAAAAAAATAACAAAATACCAGCCTGCGCAGATAGCAATTCTAATTTTTAATCCATGTATCCACTGAGAGGTTGCCACCAACCCGGAAAATGGCTATAACCCAACCATGAAAGCCCA
>CAKZLA010000254.1 GCA_937124525.1 uncultured Desulfobacterium sp. | reverse complement strand
TACTTGAACATAATATCGGGCACCACTTCTCTTGCGCAGCATATGCGGGTTGCCAGGAGCGATGAGGGCTTTGCCATTGGTAATGGTCTCACCGTCAATGGCTTCGGACACCGTGATCTCACACTCTTTGTTCAATCGTTCGGCAAACGCTGCTGTAAAATTGGGTGGCATGTGTTGTACCACCAGAATTCCGGGAGCTGTACGGGGCATCTGGGTCAGTACCCTTTTTAATGCTTCTGTGCCACCAGTGGAGGCACCAATGGCAATGAGCTTGTTGGTGGTTTCAGACAGAGCCCGGGGGGCAAAGGTGGCTTTGGGGGCAGATGGTTTTATTCTTTTCTTGAGCCTGGACTTCACATCAATGAATGCAACTGCCTTTATTTTTTCAATGAGCTGTATTCCCATATCCCCCACAGAGTAGGCCACGGATGGCTTTGACAGAACTTCCAAAGCACCCAGAGACAATGCTTCCAGGGCCAGCTTGCTGCTTTTGAGGGTCAGGGAGCTGACGATGATCACCGGAAGTGGGTAATGGGCCATGAGGTGTCGTAAAAAGGTGATGCCGTCCATGCGGGGCATCTCAATGTCCAATGTGATCACATCCGGTTTCAATTTGACAATTTTATCTCTGGCAATATAGGGATCCGGGGCCGTGCCCACCACTTGTATCTCATGATCCTTTTCCAATTGCTGTGAAAAAATTTTACGAACCACAGCAGAATCATCCACGATTAATACTTTAATTTTATGACCCATTTGAATTAAACTCTCCTTGGGTTATTTTTTTTGATATGCGCTTGGGATCACATGGGACATAGGGTGGTTTATGCCGTTAAGGCTTTCCGACATGCCCACAAAAAAATATCCACCGGGTTTCAGGGCGGTGAGCAGATTGTCCACCACTTGTTGCCTTGTGGTATTGTCAAAGTAAATCATGACGTTTCTACAGAAAATAATATCAAATTGATCTGAAGGGTGATCTGAAATCAGGTTAAATTTGGTAAACGAGACATGGCGTTGCACTTCGGGTTTTACGCGAATACTGTTTTCCCATTTCCCCTTCCCTTTCTGGAAGTATCTGGAAAGGGAAGGTTGGGGAAATTTTTTTAATCTTTCCCGGGGGTAAATCCCCTGTTGGGCAGTCTTGATCACGCTCTCTGAGATATCCGATGCAAAAATAGAGAATTTGAAGTTCGCTTCCAGTAACTGCGCTGCGATGGAATAAGCTTCCTCCCCGCTTGATGATGCAGCACTCCATATTTTTAAAGGTAATGATGAATTCAGATTCTTTATAATGAATTCACAATGTTTATTCTCCCTGAAAAAATAGGTGTGGTTGGTGGTGATGGCATCAATGAAGCTTAAAAATTCTTGCTGACTTTGGGCCAGTAGTTTGAGATAATCAGAGATATTTATTGATTTTGTGATTCGGATACGTTTGGCAATTCTTGCCCTTAACAGGGCCAGTTTTTTTTCTCCGATAACTATGCCAGATTCCTTGTAGATAAGAGTGGAGAGGTTTTTAAGCTGTGAGGGGGTGATTTCTGTGGTATATGTCATTCATCTCTCTTGTCTGTTGGATATGTTGCGTAAAACCGGATTTGGTGGCCAACTTTTTTTATTTAATATAAAGAAAATTATGGAAAATGTCAAAGCTTTACAATTTGATATTCCCCTTAAACCATTTTTTTACAGGTCAATTTGGAAGAAGGGAATAACAATATTATCTTGACACCGGATGAACACGACTGATAATTGAATTCATCAATGATTCAGTTTTTAACCCACCTGTTTGGGTAGACGGAGTCAAGTTTGTATGAATGATGTAATCCTGACGTCACTCCAAGTGGCCGAAGTTATTAAAAACTAAGCCAAAAGACTGGATCACCGAGTGAATTGGGAAATATTCTACAGGGAAATCAATAATAACGCTTCATATACATGGACTGGGATATATATATGACGATTAAAGAGCTTAAAAACCAAATTGAAGATCTGGCAGGTCAGGTGACCATTATCAGTTCAGATGATATTAATGGTATGGGGCACATGTTGAATCTTCTGGATGATATGAATACTTCGGCATCTTCGCTTGGGGCAACGCAGCTTTGTAAGATCATTGAAGTATACAAGGACTATATAGGACAATTGGTTCTTGGAGAGTGTCAGGATCTGCACCCCCTGGAAGAGGGATTGCGTTTTATCCGGGAGGAGCAGCATACTTTTGAGAACAATGAACCACCGGGATTTGAGATGTCCGCAGTACACCAGTTGTTTGGTAATTCTGCTGACACAAAAAAGGAGGATTCTTCCCAGAAAAATGAAGAGGAAAATCTTGGTGAAATACCAGTTGAATCCATTGTAAATGAGCCGGAAATATCCGCAGATGATCTGGAAATTTTGACGGATTTTGTTTCTGAATCCACTGAGAATATTGAGAGCATAGAAATTCATTTGGTGGAGCTTGAATCCGACCCCACCAACAAGGAGATTATTAATGATATTTTTCGTCCCTTTCACACCATCAAGGGCGTATCTGCCTTTCTTGATTTAAAAAAAATGAACAAGCTGGCACATGTCACAGAAACATTTCTTGACGGGGCCAGGAATGCTGAATTTTTGATCAATGATGTTGCCACCGATGCCATTCTCACATCGGTGGATATCATGAAATTATTATTACAGCGAACCAGTGAAGGGGTTTATGAAAAAAGAATGCCCCTGGATGATGACATTGATATTGATAGCATTATTTTAAAGCTCACGGAGCTACCTGAACAGATAAAAAATGGCGAATCAGACAAAGTTGGTGGTATTTTGATCCGCGAACACAATGTGGAGCGAGGCATTGTGGAAACAGCCCTGGAGAAACAGAAAAAAACGCCGGAAAGGTCGCTTGGCGAAATCCTGGTTTCCGATGAAAAAGTAGATGAGACAACTGTTGATTCCGCCCTGAAGTCCCAAAAATCAATCCGGAAAAATGCGGTAACCCAGGTAAAGGTCAGTACTGATAAGCTGGATGACCTGGTGGATCTTGCCGGTGAACTCGTCATTGCCCAGTCCATGCTCAGACAAAAGGCCTCGGCAGATCCTGCCTTGCATAACAGCCTTTCACAATTGGGCCAGATTGTTACCAGCATGCAAACGGTGGCCATGTCCATGAGAATGGTGCAGATTAAATCCACATTTATGAAAATGATCCGCCTGGTAAGGGATCTTTCCAGAAAATCGGGTAAAAAAGTCAAGCTTGAAATGTTAGGTGAGGAAACAGAAATCGACCGAAATGTCGTTGATGCTTTATATGAGCCCATGGTCCACATGATCAGAAATTCGGTGGATCATGCCATTGAGTTGAGTGAGGATAGAGTGCTTGCTGGTAAAGCCCCCTATGGAAAAATTATGTTGCGGGCCTTTCACAAAGGCGGCAATATTGTTATAGAGATTGAAGATGATGGAAAGGGACTGGATCGAAAGAAGATACTTGAAAAAGCGATATCTCTTGGTCTGGTTAAGTCTGATGAGTCCCTTGGCGATCAGCAAATTGACCAGCTGATCATGGCCCCCGGATTCTCAACTGCCAGTAAAATTACGGATATTTCCGGCAGGGGAGTGGGGATGGATGTGGTAAAGAAGGCCATTGAAAAACTTAGGGGGCAGCTGACCATTGTTTCCAGACCCGGTCAAGGGGCAAAATTTATCATTGCGCTTCCCTTGACACTTGCCATCATTGACGGCATGCTTGTCCGTATTGGTAAAGAAAAATACATTCTACCCACATTGGCTGTTCAACGTTCCTTTCGACCAGAAAAAATCAATTGTAATACCGTGCAGGGGAATGGTGAGTTTATCAAAGATAGAAACTCCTTGATTCCATTGGTTAGGATGACACAATTTGCCAATATTGAAAACGATTTCACAAATCCCTGGGAAGGGCTTGTGGTGGTTCTTGAATCCAGGGATGAAAAAAGGGGATTTCTTGTGGATGAGCTTTTGGGCAGGGATGAATACGTAATTAAAAACCTTGGATACAGCCTTGAACATGTAAAGGGGGTTTCTGGAGGGGCCATATTGGGTGATGGAACAGTGGGCTTGATTTTGGATGTTCATGGACTTTTTGCCCTTTCTGTTGGTTAAATGATATCTGATTCTGGTTTAGTATAGGTATGATAGTTGCATAGCCTTAAATTGAACTTCATTATTATATTTTATCAGGAGAGGCGAGACGTATATGGGTGAAAAATCAAAGGAAAACCGTGAGTTTGTAAGGGCCAGTTTAACTTTCGATGTTAAATTCAGGGTTGTTTCCAAGGAGGAGTATGCGTCTTCAAAGACAAAAATATTCCAGTTGGAATCCCACGGTGAAAAGAGTCAAATTGTTGACGGTTCGGGTGTGCCAGGTTATTTGGAGAGCGCAGGCATCCGTCGAGAACTTGTGGATTTTTTAATTAATATGGATGATAAACTGGATAAAATTTTGGCCCTGCTGAATCAGGATAAATCTGAAACCGTTCGTTTTAAAAGGGGAACTGCCCTGGATATCGGCGGTTCCGGTATGAGGATGGCCGTGGACAGCCCTGTTGCCGTGGGAGAGCTTGTACACATTCAGCTTGTTTTATCAAGGGTGCCAATGATGCTGGTGGATGTCTATGGAGAGGTGGTTAGGGTGGATACCCCTGCCGGTGGAGGTCAAGGTTTTTTTTATCTTGGTATAAAATTTTCAAATTTGGATATTAACACCAGAGAGAAGATTATTTCCAGTATTTTTAAACAGCAGCGACGACATATCAGAAACAGAGAGGATAACAGCGATCCTCTTTCCAAAGGAGATAGGGAATGAATCTGATTGTGGGTGTCGGTGATATGAAGGTCAGCAATGAAGCCGGAGCTTTATTGGTGACATACTCCCTTGGATCCTGCATTGGACTTGCCATACATGATCCGGTGGCAAGGGTGGCAGGTTTGCTCCATTATATGTTGCCCGATTCCAGCATTGACAAGGAAAAAGCCCAGCGCAATCCTTATATGTTCGGTGATACTGGAATTCCCAGGCTTTTCAAAACAGCATATCAATATGGTGCAAAAAAAAATCGTCTTCGTACCATTGTCGTGGGAGGGTCACAGATTTTGGATCAGGCTGGTTTGTTTAATATTGGCAAAAGGAATCATGCGCTTCTTCGAAAAATGTTTTGGAAGAATAATGTAATGACACATTTTGAGGATGTGGGAGGGGCGGTTAATCGAACCCTGAAGCTTGAGGTGGAAACAGGTCAGGCATGGTTGAAAGTGTCTGGCTCGGAGGTTATTAAAATATGAATACCATGGAAGAGATTATTTCAGGTATTGACAAATTGACACCGGCTTCCTGCGTAAGTGATAAGTTAATGTCTATTGTCTCCAACCCCCATAGTTCCAGTGCTGATCTTGTGGAAATTGTCAAATATGATCAAAATTTGACGGTGAATTTGTTAAAATTATGTAATTCCGCTTATGTGGGAGCTGTGAAAAAAATTACCTCCATTAAGCAGTCTGTGGCATTGCTGGGGATGGATAAAGTTGTTTCTCTTATTATGCTTGCAAACAATGCAGAAAATTTCAAAAATGCCCAGAAGGGATATGATCTTTTCCAGGGAGAGTTATGGAAATATTCGGTTTCCTCTGCTATAATTTCCCAGGAACTGGCCAGGGAAAAAGGAATTTCAAATATTTCCATGGTCTTTACGTCTGCATTAATAAAAGATATTGGCAAAGTAATCATGAGTTCTTATATTGCAGAAGCCTTTGCTGACATTCAACATGAAGTTCAAGTAAAGGGATTGACCTTTTTGGATGCGGAAAAAGAGGTGTTGGGCATTGATCATGCAGAATTGGGGGCAATGGTGGCAAAACAATGGAGTTTTGCCCCTGAAATGATTGAAATCATACGGTTCCACCATGAGCCATTAAAGTCCAGACGGATGGATCAATCTCTTTGTGTCGTTTATGTGGCGGACTGTATCTGTATGATGATCGGTCAGGGCGTGGGGGTCGACGGGTTGTCCTACAGATATTATCAGGAGGCGGTGGATCAACTGGAAGTAACAGCAGTGGATATCCAGAGGATCATCGTCAGGTTCAGAGAAAAATATGAAGAAATTGATGCATTAACTAATATTTCAGGGGGATATAATTAAATGTCTTTTAATATTCTGGTGGTAGACGATTCCTCTTCAATTCGGGCCATTGTAAAAAAAATAATCAGAGTGTCCGGTTTTAATGTTGGAGAACTATGGGATGCCTCGGACGGTTTGGTGGCCCTGTCGGTTTTGGAAGAACACCAGGTGGATATTGTCTTAACAGATATCAATATGCCTAATATGAACGGGATGGAACTTATCACCCGGATGAGTGAAGATGATCAGATGTCAACTATTCCAGTGGTGGTGGTTTCCACCGAGGGCAGTGATAAGAAAATGGATGAGGCCATGGCCATGGGGGCGGTGGGATATGTAAAAAAACCTTTTTTGCCGGAAGATATTAAACGGACGTTGAATGGTATCCTGGGGGTGGCGGATGGACAGGCAGAACTTGATGGAGATGATGACGCAATCGATTTCTAATGTATTTGAAACCGCTTTTTTTCAATCGGTGGATATCCAGACCTTAAAAACAAATACGAATTTAGAATCCTTCTTATCTGGAGAATTAGCAGGTGCATGCCTGGAATTTGACGGGAGCCTTGAAGGTCGGGTTTACATTGTGGCACCGGAATCATGGGTAAAGGATCTCACAGCAGATTTTTTGGGTATTGATGTGTCGTCTGTCAACAACGACCAGAAACAGGATACTATTAAAGAAGCAGTTAACATGATTGCTGGCCACATGTTTTCTTTTTTTGACCAAGATTTGGAAATTCATCTTGGCATTCCAGAGATGGTCAGCGATGTGATCCTGGACCGGGACGATCTGTTAAGAATCAAAGGGGATATCCTCCAGGTTATGACGGATAATAACGCTCTGGCAGTGGTGATAGCCCTTGGGGCATGATGTTGAAGCGCCTCATCTGGTTCATTATATTTAACAAAACGGTATGGGTGGAGAATGGAACAAAATTTTGAGACTGAGATCAAGAATATTGTATCGGGTAAATTGTCAGACCATGAAATAGAACAATTGACGTTTTTTTTTAAACAGGCAGTTTCCCACGCCATGGATCAGGATGATGATGATTTTTATAAATCAATGACCTCGGAAATGACTGGCAGTGTCAGGGATCTTGCCTTGGTATTGGTTGATTTCAGAAAGGATTTTAAGTTAAAAATTCGTCCACACATCGAAGATATTGCGATAAAATATATTCCCCAGACGGCGGATCAACTGGAAGGAATCATCGAAACCACTGAGCAGGCTGCCAATACCATCATGGACAATCTGGATCGCATGAACCTCTTGATGGGGGAGAATAAAAAAATTTATTCAGCCCTTAAAAAGGGGAATATCTATGTCCCGGAGCTTTCAGGTGAAGAAAAAATAAATTTAAATGAGGATATCATTGCACAGCTCATGCCTGTTGTTGCGTCCATGGAATCCAATATTGAAGAAAATATGGCACTGATTTCAGACATCTTTGCTCAAATGAGTTTCCAGGATTTAACAGGACAGCGGCTCCAGAGAATCATTTCGCTTGTGGGTGAGATTGAAAATAAAATAACAACTATGATGATCTCTTTTGGGCTTAAATTAAAGGCAAAGGAGGCAAATCCCACCATTTCTTCTGATGAATTGCAAAAAATGGTGGATGAGAAAGCCCAGGCACTTGCAGGTCCCCAGAAAAAAGGGGGCGGGCTGGATCAGTGCAACATTGATGATTTACTGGACGATCTTTTTTAATCTTATAATAACCCACATTTCGCTCATTCTTATAAGATTATGTAATTACCACATAATCTTACCTTGATTTTTTAATGGCCAACTTTTGGTATTAATAAATTCAATAAGTTATAAAAAAATAAGCGAATAGAGGGTAATAAGCCCCCACAACGCTGACTTCGTGGTGTCAATCATTGACCATGGGGGTAAAATCAGATATAATTATTTTTTATATGAAACTCCGTACAACAGTCTTAAATCATAAGAGTTTCGTTTGTAGTTGTGGCAGGTAAATTTGCCATGTGGGTTTTATATGAGACTCCGTCCAACAGACCCTAATTACGAAGGGCTCAACCTTCGTTGTGGCAGATCAATATGCCATGCAGTGTTCTATGGAAATGCTGGTAAACCAGGAGTTCCTTATTCTGTCTTTGTTGTGGCAAAAACCCAGGCACAGACGATGTCTGCCCGTGGCAGTTATTAAAATGGCGACATTGGATGCCTTTATATATGAAACAGTGGATGGATAAAGCGAGAGTGTATGGCGCCAAACAAACAATTAATCCTCGGTGAGCTAAATGGTTTTCAAAAAGCAGCAATATTTCTTTTGAATGCAGGAGAAGGATTTTCCACCTATTTTTTTCAAAATCTGGACAAAGAGAGTATAAAAAAAATTGGACAGTGTATGTCTGAAATTTCTTATATTTCCAGTGATGTGGTGGATGCTGTAGTGAATGAATTTTTGTCGTCTTTTGAAGATAACAATCATTTGCTAATTTCAGGAAAGGATTTTTTCATCAAAAGTGCAAAAGGTACATTGGGAGAAGAAGCGCCAGTGAAAGAAAAAACGGTTCCCTTTGAGATGCTGCTAAAGCTGTCACCTGAGAATCTAAACAGTGCCATCAAGGGAGAACATCCCCAGACCATTGCTTTGATTCTTTCCTATGTTCCAGAAAGCACTGCAGCGGATGTATTAAAGCTGCTGCCCGAAGATGTTAAGGTGGAAGTGGCATACCGTTTAACTGACCTTGGCGATGTATCCACAGAATTCATTGATGACCTTGATCAGGCCATGAGAAACAGCTTGTCTTCCTCTGGAACCAGTTCCCGTCAATTTGACGGTATCGAGGCCCTGGCATCAATCTTAAATCAGGTGGATGGCAAGACGGAAGAAAACATCATGGCTTTTCTGGAAAAACAAGATTCTGACCTGGCGCTGTCAATTAAACAGAAAATGTTTGTCTTTGAAGATCTTCTTGATTTTGATGATAAAAATTTCAGGGAAATATTGCAGAATGTGGACAGTCAACTTTTAATCAAGGGCCTTAAGGCTGCTTCCGATGAGCTTAAAGAGAAAGTGTTCCGAAATTTATCCCAACGGGCATCAGAGATGATGCGGGAAGATATGGAGGTGATGGGACCGCTTCGTTTAAGCGATGTGGAAGGGGCGCAACTGGAAGTGCTTGCGGTTGTCAAAGGGATGGAATCTGAAGGTCGAATTGTTTTTCCGGGAAAAGGTAAGGATGATGTCCTGGTCTGATGAAGATTCAAAGATTGTTAAAAATGCTCATTTGCTGAAAAAATTTGAGCTCAGTACATTTGACTTTAACGAGGAGTTGGATGCCCCCGGTAAACCTGAAACGCCGGAAGATGGTGATTCTTTTGTGGATCTTGGCACCCCCCATGGTGCGGTTGGAAAATTTATTCCCCTGGAAAATAAACCAGGAATTATCGAGAAAACATCTGCTTTAACACCTGGTTTTCACCAGGGTGAGTTGGAGAAAATTAAAGACGAGACAGATTCCTTGATTCCTGAAGTCATTGAGCTTGTTCGTAAGGCCCAGGAAGATATGGATCGTCTGAAGGAAGAATCGCGCCGTAATTGCACTCTTATGGAGCAGGAAGCCTGGGAAAAAGGATTTAAAGAGGGAGAAGTTGCAGGAAGGGAGGCCGGGGAAAAAAAGGTGCTCCCGCTGCTGACAGATATGAATGCTCTTCTGGAGGAGGTTGCCGGTTTAAAAGGTTTGCTTTTGGCTCAATATGAACGAGAGTTGTTGGATCTTATTTTTTCAGTGTCAGAAAAAATTATCCATTGTGAGATCTCTCTGGATCAGCGGGTGATCCGGGAGACGGTTCTTCATACACTTCAACTGGCTTCGGAAAAAGAGCGTTTGATTCTCCGCCTTAACCCAGAGGATGTTCATTTGATTGAAAAACTGCAAACCTTGTCGGTGGACCCATCCGGGAAATTAACGGCTGTTTCTCTCCATGCAGACGTCTCGGTTTCCAGGGGAGGATGTCATCTGGAGACCCCCCATGGAGATATTGACGCCTCCATTGAAACCCGTCTTAAAAAAGTGTATGAAAGTCTGGTTCGAGGTTTTGAAGAAGATGGAAGCAGTTAATATTTCATGGGATAAGTATCATAAAGCATTAAAAGCCTGCCGCACGGTTCAGTTGACTGGATCCGTGCTTAAGGTGGCTGGTATGGTTGCAGAGGCCAATGGGCCACGTCTGAGTGTGGGAAGTATCTGTTCCATTGAAGATAACAACGGAGACAATATTAAAGCCGAAGTTATTGGCTTTAATGAAAAAAATATTATTCTCATGCCCTTTGGTGAAATGGGGGGGATCCGGCCGGGAAGCAAAACCATTGCCATCAGCGAGACACCCGATGTTCCCGTGGGAACGGCATACCTTGGCCGTGTGGTGGATGGGCTTGGACATCCCATGGATGACAAAGGAGATATTCCCACAGAAAAATACTATCCGGTTTATGGCAATGTGCTCAATCCCATGAAAAGAAAGATTCTTCATGAGGTTATTGATGTGGGAATCTCAGTCATAAACACCATGATCACTGTGGGTAAAGGTCAACGAATGGCCATCATGGCCGGTTCCGGCGTTGGAAAAAGTGTTTTAATGGGTATGATTGCCAGAAATACCACAGCTGATGTGATTGTTATTGCAATGATTGGAGAACGGGGCCGTGAAGTGCGTGAGTTTATTGAGCGTGCCTTGGGAGAGGAGGGGTTGAAAAAATCCGTGGTGGTGGTGGCAACATCAGATACACCCCCCTTGGTAAGAATCCGGGGCGCTTACACAGCAACGGCCCTGGCAGAATATTTTCGGAATCAAGGGTTGGACGTTCTTTTAATGATGGATTCAATCACCCGTTTTGCCATGTCCCAGAGAGAGGTTGGTCTGGCCGTGGGAGAACCCCCCTCTGCAAAGGGATATACCCCCAGTGTTTTTGCTAAAATTCCCAAACTGCTTGAAAGGGCAGGCATCCTGGAAACCGGTGGGAGCATCACCGGCATATATACGGTTCTGGTAGAGGGTGATGATATGAATGAGCCTGTGGCAGATACCGTGCGCTCCATCACTGATGGACACATTGTATTATCAAGGGCCATGGCCCATCAAGGCCATTATCCTGCCGTGGACGTGCCAGCAAGTATCAGCCGTGTAATGAACGATATTGTCACCCCCGAACATTCTGAGAATGCAAAACGATTGTTAAGAATGATTTCTGTTTACCGGGAAGCCGAGGATCTCATTCGCATCGGTGCCTATGTGGATGGCAGTGATCCTGAAATTGATGCTGCAAAAAAGATCATGGGGAAAATCAAAGCTTTTCTTCAGCAGGGGATTTATGAGAAGATTTCCTTCCAGGAAAGCGTGGATCAACTGCAAAATATTTTTTAGGGAGCTCCAGAGTCGTAAAGTGTCATAATTTATTTGGAACCATTGAAATAGATATTAAGATTTCAGTGTCGTGGTTCTATTTGATTGGCGGAGCTGGCACAAGATGTGCATAGCATTTATGACTGAAGGAGGTGTATATGAAGAAATTTTTTTTTAAACTGGACAGCGTTTTGAAATATCGGGAACACCAGGAGAAAAAAGCCCGAACAGATCTTAGTGATGCCAAAAAGGCGTGGCTTGAAACTCAAAATCTGGTTGAAGGACTGGTGGAAAGAAAAGAAGAAAATCTTGCCCAGTTGAGGATTGATGCCATGCAGGGGATGGCTGCTTCCTGGTACATGGAATGTCAAAATTACGTCCGGCGATTGGATGATGAACTGGAACTGGCCCGAAATGATCTGGAAAAACAAAATAGGATTGTGGAAGAAAAAAGAGCCTTTCTCAAAAGAGAGTATATGAAAAAAGAATCCCTTGGCATGTTAAAAATATCTTACAAAGAAAAACATGAAAAATGGGTGGAAATGGAAGAGCAGAAAAATTTGGATGAAATGATTCTGATCAGGAGAGGAGGGCTACATTGAAATTTTATGTACAATTCTTTTTAATCAGTATGATAGTGTTAAAGGGTATGTTGATCTCAACGTATTTTTTTCATAATCATTCATTTTCCATTTTGACTAGTTCCGTTGCCATGGCCCTGGAACCTGGCGATGCCGGAAATGATGAGGCCTCTTCCCCCAGCGATGGGGTACAACCTGTTGCTGAAAGTGCCCTTGATGTTTCCACGGCAGCTGATTTTTCCAAGGGAGCACAAAAACAATGGGAAGAAAAAGAAAACCTTATTGAGGAGAGGGAAAAATTTCTTGCCCGAAGAGAAGAGCAACTTTTGGTTCTCCAGGAAGAAATTAATAAAAAAATTGAAAACCTGACCCAATTACGCAATGAAATTCGAGAAGAGCTGGACAGGAAAAAGACAGCACAGGAAAATCAAGTCAAACACCTTATTAAAATTTATTCCACCATGAAACCCCAGAAGGTTGCTGAGCTGATAAAAAAACTGGACATTGATCTGGTTACTGATCTTTTCTCAAGAATGAAAGGGAATGTGGTGGGGAAAATTCTCTCCTTTGTGGAGCCAGCCCTCGGAGCTAAAATTACCCAGGGACTTTTCCCGGCGGACCTGGAAAAAAACTAAAAATTGTAAGGGGTCTTAAAACGAGGAGATTAAAGGGGACTCAGGAGATTTTTTCTTTGGGAAGCAACCTTGACATGATTGGGTAAGGACTATAGTATAATCAATATAATAGGGGTGAAATCCGCCCCAATGGTTAAATCAACTTTGACAAACAATAGAGGAAACAGGTGAGATTATATGGACTTGAATATGGAAGTTTTGATTGTTGATGATTTTGCAACCATGAGGAGAATCTTAAAAAATATTCTCACCCAGATCGGTTTCAGCAATCTTTATGAGGCAAGTGATGGCAAGAATGCCCTACAGGTGCTTAAAAATCAAAAAATTGATCTCATCATGTGTGACTGGAACATGCCGGTGATGACTGGTCTGGATCTTTTAAATGCCGTTCGTGGAGATGATGAGCTGAAAAGCATTCCCTTTGTTATGGTGACAGCTGAAGCGCAGAAGGAAAACATCATTCAGGCGGTTCAGGCAGGGGTGAACAATTATGTTGTAAAACCCTTTACCACAGAAACCATAACCCAGAAGCTGGAAAAGGTGTTTGGCAGCTGATATCCCAAGGGGATAAGATGAAAATCAATGATGCCAATAACCCCTGAGCTCAAGACTCAGGGGTTTTCTTACAGGTTTTTTATAAATTGGCGTCCTGCGGGTGGATCTTTAGATTTCGTAACAAAAAATGTAATTTTCTATACTATCAAGTTATGAGAGCCTATGATTCTGGAGTTATTTTGATGCAACCCATTGCAAAAATACTGGTATTGGATGACGATGAGGATCTTCTGATGTTGATTCGTGATATCTTGAGCCGAAACAAACATTATCAGGTGACAACAACTTCCGATAGTCAGAATGCCCTGCTTATGTTGACGCCGGATGCCTTTGATCTGGTTATTACGGATTTGAATATGCCTGGGGTCACTGGTATGGAAATCCTGGACCATGTGGTTAACAATATACCTGAAACCATGTGTATTCTCCTCACCGGATATGGGAGCATCTCTAATGCAGTCGTGGCCGTAAAAAAAGGGGCCTTTGATTATGTCACAAAACCCGTGGGTCCTGGGGCATTGATGGAGTATGTCGCAAATGCCCTCAAGGTTAAGTGGCTTAAAAGACAGGATTCTGAAGGACCTCAACCCCATGATTTAAGATCAACCTATGCAAATTTCATCGGCAGCAGTCCGGCCATAAAAAAAATTCACAGCCTTATTGAAAAAGTGGCTGACACTGACACCACTATTCTGGTTACCGGTGCATCAGGAAGTGGAAAAGAGCTTATCGTAAGAACCATTCATGGACTCAGCAGCCGGAGGGAGCAATCCTTTATTGCCGTAAATTGTGGTGCCATTCCCGAAGCCTTACTGGAAAGTGAGATCTTTGGCCATGAAAAAGGGGCCTTTACAGGGGCGCACAAAAAACGCATAGGCCGATTTGAGATGGCCCATGAAGGTACTATTTTTCTGGATGAAGTAGCAGAGATGAGCCCGGCATTGCAGGTGAAGCTTCTTCGGGTTCTTCAGGAAAAAATTATTGAGCGGGTGGGCGGAACCCGGAGTATTCCGGTGAATGCCAGAATTATTGCCGCCACAAATAAAGATTTGGCCACTGCTGTCAAGGACGGCTCCTTTCGTGAAGATCTATTTTATCGTTTAAATGTGATTCCTATTCACGTTCCACCCCTGATTAATCGAAGATCAGACATTCCTCTTTTAATTGATTTTTTTCTGGATAAATTCCAACGGGGTAAAGAAATGAAGATTCAGGGCTTTTCCCCCGGGGCCATGGATGTCCTTTTGCAGCATGACTGGCCGGGTAATGTCAGGGAGCTTGAAAATTTGATCAAACGAATGATCATTCTTTCCGAAAATTCCATGGTGACGCTGGAAGATCTTCCAGAGCATTTTCAAAAAGAGCCATCCCTTTCCCCAATATCGACAGAACCACATCCCATCCATAAGGGGATGACCCTTTCCGATGCTGTGAAAGATTATGAAAACAAGCTCATTGTAAGTGCCTTGCAAGAGAGTGATGGGGTTAAGGCAAAAGCTGCAAGAATTCTCAATATCAAGCGGACCACGCTGGTGGAAAAAATGAAAAAAAATAAGACCCTTGAAAGCTAATTTTGAGGTTTTTTTAAAAAAAACCATTGGTGTCATTTTCTGATAATCCGAAATTGCCATTGCCTTTTTGCCATCTTTCATTTGTCCTCCAGCCTCATATGTTATTATAGCCTACTGCCCTCCTTTTTTATCCGTTAGCCCAAGGATCTTTCCCTGATATGGCTTCCTTTATAAATGCGTCCCACCACTCGTCACTGAAATCAAAAACCAGTACCAATCTTGCATAACGATCGTGGCAGAACTATTTGCCACAACAAAAATTGAAACTCTCATGATTTCAGATCTTTGGACAGAGTTTTATATAACCCACATGTCCTAGCGGACACAACGAATATTGAAAAGGCTATTATGCCGCCCCCCCCCGATGGGCAATGGGCCCGGCCCGGAACCGTAGACGGCCCAATTGGCCGGTTCCTATTGCCCATCGGGGGGGCTCTGTTGAGGCAAACTTGGAGGCTACCTTTTCATATAAAAAATCTGCTCAAATACTGGAATAATTGGGGTTTCGATATTTGTTGTGGGCAGACCAGATCCCCAACACGGTCTGCCCGTGGCAGTTTATATTAAAGTCCTGGCAAACGAAGAAGGACTTTCAATCTTCGTTGTGGGCAGGCCCGGGTCCCCCATGCGGTCTGCCCGGGGCAGTTAGATGAAACTCCGTCCAAAATGCTGGAATCATCAGAGTTTCAAACTTCGTTACGGCAGGTGGTTACAATTTAGAACAGGAGAAAAAGATGAAAAAAAAGAATTTATTTTGGAAAATGAGCTACTTGCTTATCTTCTTCATGATGACGACGACAGTGGCAGTTGCTACAGACGACACCCAACCAGAAAACGCCCAGGTTTTCAGTCTGGGAGAAGTGGTGGTCACAGGCGAAAAGACAACCGTGAATCTGGCCACCACAGTGACCGAGGTATCCATGGAAGAGATTGCGGCCAAAGGCGCAACAACCGTTGCTGATGCACTTGAATTTCTTCCGGGGGTCTTTGTCCAAAGTGGCGGCAAAGGAGATGCCCATGTCAGTATAAGAGGATTTGAGCAACGCCAGGTAAAAATCCTCATAGACGGTGTGCCTGCAAGGGAAAACTATTTTGGAACCGTGGACCTGTCCATGCTGCCAGCCGATATGATATCCAAGATCACCATCACCAAGGGGGCAAGCTCGGTTCTTTATGGTTCCAATACCATGGGTGGAGTGATCAATATTATCACGAAAAAGGGCGGCAAAACGCCCCAGACCACATTTACGACCTCCTTTGGAGATTATGGTACCGCCAATTATTTCCTGGGCCATGGCGGCAGTTCCGGCAATTTGAATTATTGGTTATCAGGGGGATATCAGAAATCCGACGGGTTCAGGCTCTCCAGTGATTTTGATGCCGATGATCCCAATGTGGGGCTTGGCACTTCCTTTAATGAAGATGGCGGCAAAAGAGATCTGAGTGATTATCGCAAAAAAAGCCTGAACATGAAAGTTGGGTATGATCCGGGTGGAGATACAAGCCTTTATCTCTCCTTTGATTATGTTGACAATGAACGGGGAATTCCCACCTTTTACAACCGCTACTGGAAATACAATAACTGGAAGCAATGGCAGCTGAACCTGGCGGGCGAACATCGATTCACCGATGCCCTCAAAGTTAAAACTCGATTGTTCTATGTCAAACATAAGGACGGCATTACCGATGTCAGCTGGGATGCAAATCATACCACTGGAGGAAAAAAATGGTTTGAAGAAAGCTATTATGACGACACCTCTCTGGGCGGAGAAATTCAGACATCCGTGGAATTGACAAAGAACAACAGTCTTCGGTTAGGCCTGAACTTTATGAAGGACATCCATAAAGAGGGCAATTATCTGAGTGATGACTGCTTTAATGTACTTAAGGGGATATCCTCTGTGGGATGGGAACCGGAAGAAGAATACACCGCCCATACTTACACCATTGCTGTGGAGGATGAGATACGCCCCTTTGACCGTCTTTCATTGGTGGTGGGAGTAAGCTACGATGTGTTTGAACCCACTGAAACATCTGATCAACCCGAGCCGGGTAAAACAGATACCCTGAATCCCCAGATCGGGGCTGTCTTTGAGATGACGGATGCCACAAGTTTCCATGGATCCCTGGGCAGGAAAACTCGATTCCCCAGTTTAAAGGAACTTTACAGCACCCTTGTGGGAGGTAACCCGGATCTGAATCCGGAAAAAAACATGGCCTATGAACTGGGGGTTGAACATAGATTCTCTCCTAAAGCTGTCGGGAACCTGGCCTTTTTCTACAATGATATTGACGATCTCATCGACGTCATCAAAGTCGATGGTGAGAAGGTTTATGTAAATATCAACAAATCAACCATCTATGGTGTTGAGGCCAATTTTGACCTGAAGCTGACCCCTGCCCTGGACACCAACCTGAACTATACCTTTATGTCCACCGAAGACGAATCCAACAATGACCGGGAGCTTGCAGGTCGTCCCCGGCATCGGGTCAATCTTTCACTGGGGTATTGTTTTTCCTTTGGACTCAAGGCGGATCTGCAGGCCACCTACAACCGAAGGCAATATTGGGAAAACGACGATTATGAATGGGAAGAATTGCCCGACTATTTTCTGATCAATGCAAAATTAACCCAGAAATTAAAAAAAGTCGGCATCTTTGATTCTGAACTCTTTATCCATGCCAGCAATCTTCTGGATGAAGACTATTATGAAACCAACGGGGCTGAACCCGGCTTGAACTTTTTGGCCGGCATTACCATTCGCATGTAAACAAACCGGAAAAAAAGAGGATAGATTGCAACACTGGCCATTTAAAACCTGGCCCCACGGGGTCAGGTTTTTGTTATTGGCACCTGAGTCGTTTAACAGGCTCCATGATTTTGCCGATTTTGCCAACAGCCTGTGTTTAAAGAAATTTTTCACCCAAAGTCCCAAGAACACAAGCCTGAGCCCCCTTGGGTGTCCACAAACCCCGATTGGATATTGGGACTGATGTCCCTGGCAAATATTATTCATCCGGATCTCTTCCATTTTGATCTTCAAAAAGAGGCAGATCAATTCTACCAAAGCTTTTACCAAATGCCATTCAATGGAGGTAGTTCCCATAAACAAGCCTGACCCAATTGGTCCACCAAAATTATGACGAGTGGCCAAGCCTGTGATCAAACCCCAAAATAAAAATTTAGGACCCATGAGAAAGAGGAAATACTATGGAAAAAAACTGGACCCAAACAAAAAAAGCAACCTTTGACAAAAAGGGTGCCATTAAAATGGATCAAATCGCCAAAACAGTGTTCAGGCCCATCTATCCGGTCATTGCAAAAAATGCGTTGGCCATCACCGGAATTTGCCGGGGAAAATGCCTGGATCTGGGCAGTGGTCCCGGCATGCTGGCCATGGCCATGGCACAAGAAACCCCCTTAATGGAGGTCATTGCCTTTGATTTCTCGGAGGATTCCCGACAAATCGCCATGGACAATATCGCCCAGGCCCATCTGACAGACCGAATTGTCACCATGGCAGGTGATGTTCACGCCATGCCCTTTGAAGACAAACATGTGGATCTCATCGTCAGCCGGGGCTCCATGTTTTTCTGGAAGGATCTGAAAGATGCGTTTAGAGAGATTTACAGGGTGCTTGCCCCGGGGGGCGCAACTTACATAGGCGGTGGATTTGGAAGCCGTGAACTCAAGGAACAGGTGATTCGAGACATGGCAAAAGTGGACCCGACATGGGATTGCTATGCAAAGAAAAAGACCGGAGATGACGGCATCAAGCGTTTCCAGGAGATGTTTCTGGAATTGGGTTGCAGTACATATCAACTCATTGATGATGAAACTGGATTCTGGATTGTTCTGAACAAACCTGTTGATTAAAAAATAGGCTCTTGTTGGATTCCGGGGTATTATCCTTATTTCTGGTAAGTTCTCAATAACCCAAGGTGATAACACCTGATTATGCCTTTAAACGCCGGATGGTATTCAAAAGGTTTTCCTGAATGCCCGGACTTATTGAGAGCTTACTATTTCTACCCATAACAATGCGAAACTATTAACGATATTACCAATAGCGCAGAACACAAGCCTTTATCGTGTTTTTAATAGATTCAAATAGTTGGAGCAATCATTCGTTCAACACTGTGGGCAGAGGATTGAGAATGCCCCGCTTGAAGTTGGAATCGCCTTCCTCAAAAATAATTTCAGTCAAACCCACAGAGTCCAATATGGACTCTATCGTCGGCGATTTGGGATCAAAGTTGGTACTATCCTATATCCTAATCTTGAGCTTCTGTTCTGCTGATTCGACTGATCCTGATTGGCCTATTTCCTCTTAAGTATTCTCTGACATATTTGCAGGCCTTCATACGAATCCCTTGTCCAATATCTCGATCCGACATATCTTGCAATACTTTCATCCAAGTATGTACCGCCGATGATAATCTCCGCCTTAGGATCTGTTTGTCTTTCGGTTAAAAGATTGACCGTCTTTTTCAAATTTTCTATATTGAAGGTCATGATACTACTTATGCCGACAATATCCGGTTTGTTTTTTTCAGCTTTGTATAGAAAGACCTGGGGTGGAATATCTACCCCAATATCAATAACTTCATGATTTTGGCATTTCAGCAAAAGGGAAAAAATATTTTTCCCCAGCTCGTGAATATCTCCTTGAATCGTTCCAAGCAAGAATTTAAAACTCCGTCCCTTTTTCTTGTCAATCGGCAGGTAAGGAGTTAAGATTTCAGTTGCATTGCGCATTATTTCATCGGCCATGACCAAGGCAGAGATATAATATTCCCCTCTTCCAAACCTAAGCCCTATTTCATGCATGCCATCTATGTAGCATGATAAAAGTGTGTTGGGAGAAACGCCTTCTTCCAGCATTGATTCTAACTCCAAAAGGCTTGGTTCTACCTGTAAATCAATGATTAGGCTACAAAGCTTATTAAGACGACAATCAAAATCTTTATTCTTTGGACAATTAGTCATTCCAAATTCCAATTTTGCTGATCAACGGCATTTTTTCAGGGCTTATGGTAAACCAGCCAAAAGCAGCCGGAGAATTGTTAAAATCATAGAAGAGATGCTCTAATTTAAAAACAGATTCACCCTCTTTTAAATTCAATAGCCAAGCCTCCCTTTCGTTCAACACTGTGGGCAGAAGCTTGAGAATGCCCCGCTTGAAATTGGAACCACCTTCCTCGAAAATAATTTCATTCAAACCCACAGAATCCAACATGGACTCTATGGTCGGCGATTTGGGATCAAAGTTGGTGTAAGATGAATGAATTGTAAACGGCTGATTATGATGTGATATAATTCTTTCAACTACAATAACCGGTTGTTTGGGGTCTATCCCCAGAATGTCTTTTTCTTGACCAACTAACTTTTTTACACCGGTATGAACAATCCTTACGGACAGGTTTTTTCTATCGGAAAAAACATCAATCAAACAGCCCAAGTCAAAATTACTTTCCAACACTCCGATTTTTTTAACAAATGTTCCTTTTCCCTGAACCCGGCTCACCAAACCTTCTTCTTGAAGAACGCCAAGCGCTTGTCTGGCCGTCATAACACTTACGCCGTAGTTTTTTGCCAAAATGGATTCTGGAGGGAGCCGAACGTCGGGTTGATAATCTCCGTCTGATATTTTGGATCTAAGCATATCTGCCATTTGGACATAAGCGGGTAAGCGAGAAGCCTTATTAATTCCATTATCGATCATATATTTATATCTTTTCTAAGATATTGATTATTGTTTATAGCGATGTTTAGTTAAAAATGTATATATTTTTAAAAGATTTGTCTTTATAAATTTTGCACTTGATATTCCCTGTTAAATAAAATCTGGAGCAGCTACACTGCCCGTTAATAAAGAGCTTCGAATGTTTTTTATCAACCAGTCCCCTTCTGTCAGCAATTGATTATATCAGCTTTTTTTAACCAGTTATTCTCAATTTCGAGGTGGCAAATTTTCCTGTACCATTCATTTATCATTTTTGAGCATCATTTTCATCTTTTTTTTTGGTTGCTGAAAATATACCCGGCAATCCTTCCAATTTCTCATTCTTCCACTTTGTCAACAAAGACCGGGGAACTTT
>CAKZLA010000253.1 GCA_937124525.1 uncultured Desulfobacterium sp. | reverse complement strand
CAAGGACCCGCAACAGTTTTCCCTGGATATCCATATCAAGGCTGGCAATTTCATCCAGAAAAAGGGTGCCCTGGGATGCTGCCTCAAAGATTCCTTGCTTTTTACCATCTGCACCGGTAAAGGCTCCTTTGACGTGGCCAAACAATTCACTTTCCATGACTGTGGAGGCAAAGGTGCTACAGTCAACTGCCAGGAAAAGAGCCTTGGAACGGTTGCTTTTTTCATGGATTGCATGGGCAAATAACTCTTTACCTGTACCGCTCTCTCCGTTCAACAATACGGTGCTGTCCAGAGGGGCCACCCGTTGGATTTTTTCAAACAATTTTTGGATTTCAGGGGTTTGACCGATGATGTTGTTAAAATCAAAGGCATCGTAAAGCTGTTTTTTAAGGTTTTGGTTTTTTTTGATCAGCTTGAGGCTTTCAAGGGCTTTGGTAATGACATCCAGAAGTTGTTCTTCACTGAAAGGTTTGGTGATGAAATCAAAAGCGCCGTTTTTCATGGCCTCCACGGCATTCTCAATGGTGCCCTTTCCCGTCATGACCACTGCGGTGACATTAATGTTTTTCTGTTTTAAAACTTTCAGGATATCAATGCCGCTGATGTTGGGAAACTGGATGTCCAGAAGCACAAGATCAAAGGGGGTGGTTTGCAGTTTTTTCAGGCCTTCTCTGCCTGAAAGGCAGGTTTCCACATGGTATCCCTGTTCGGCAAGAATCATTTTACACCCACTGACAATGGCGGGTTCATCATCCACAACTAAAATATTTGAGTTAGTCATTTACTTTATTAACCAGCAGTGGGAACTTATCAAGTTCCACCACCAGTTTATCCATTAGGTCAAAAAAACAGGGGAAACCAATTCCCCATTGAATAAAAATGAGGGATTGATGACAGGCTTCAGCCACCCAATTAATGACGTCTGCCACCAAGTTCGAAAAAAGATAATGTATCAGTAAGCGTAGCATTGCGTCAACCTGGGAATTCTTTTTATATGGAAGAGTAGATATGTCTAATATTCTTTTATGTTTCGTTCTGGGCAGGCCAGATCCCCAATACGTTCTGCCCGTGGCAGTTTTATATGAAAGAATAGGTGCGTCTAACATTTTTTCATGCTTCGTTGTGGGCAGGCCAAATCCCCAATACGGTCTGCCCGTGGCAGTTATAAGAAAATGCAGCACCAGAGTGTCGCCAGCAAAGTCTTGGAGGCGGTATATATACCATTATGAAACAGGGGGAGAACTCGTCAGTCCTAAGTTCTCTGCATGTTGTGTATGAATATTTGCTAACCCCTTGAAATTATAGAGCCTGTGCCTTAAAGTTTGATTTCGTAGGCCTTAATGATTTCAATGGGTTATGAGAAC
The DNA here is from genome assembly GCA_937124525.1 of uncultured Desulfobacterium sp. Next base: position 4,785 of record CAKZLA010000253.1, on the reverse strand, counting down.
CTATGACTCTTGAGGAGAATATAATGAATAAAAGAATAGCAAAATTAAGAAAAGAGAGCTTTGAGGCCGTACCCACGATTTCCATGGAGCGGGCAGTCCTGGAAACCCGTTTTTATAAGGAAAACCAGGGCCGATATTCAACCCCTGTGCTCCGCGGGCCATGAATTTTAAATATTTGTGTGAGAACAAAACCATCTTTGCCCGATGTGCTTAAAACCGAGGAGGATCTGGATAAATTGGCGGCCCTGATTCTCACCTATTTTAAATTCAACGGCCATCACATCCAGTTCAATGTGGTGGACACCGATACCTTAAAAAAGGCCCAGGCATGTCCCGATGAATATTGTAATCTTCTGGTGCGGGTGGCAGGGTACAGCGATTATTTTGTTGATCTGGATGAGGATCACCAGAAGGAGATCATGAACCGCCGGGAGCATTGTTTTTGTTAGTTTTTCACTTCTCGTTGCTTTCTGCTGGACCCTGTGGAAGGCATTGTTTCTGAAAATGAGTGACACCCAGGCACATTTCAGGATGTTATTAAGTTGTTACGGAGTTATTTTTTTCTGGATCAAACTGTTTGGGCGCCCCGGCGCAGCTATTTTTGTAAGTGTCAAAAACGGGCCTGGTTCAAATCAGGGTAACACTTTCTGATATTATTCTATCAGATTATATGAGGTTTCATTGATAAATATCAATAAGTTAACCTTGGCGACGTGGTTGAAAAACCAGAGAAAAGTGTTACTCTGGCATATGCTCTTTTGAACCAGGCTCAAAAACGGGTAAGCGCCGGGGAGTTAATTTATAAAATGGGGTTAACGTGTTTGTCGGCCTTGCTTTTTCATGGCCTTCACTTTCAATGCCACCTCCTGCCAGCGTTCTTTTTCAATACGGTCTGCACTTTTAACTTGCTTTTGTGACAGGTAATCCAGCTCTCGTTTTAATTTATGATAACTGTTCAAGCGGTCTGACTGGATCTGTCCTGATGCCACCGCCTTGATTACCCGACATCCGGGTTCATGGGTATGGCTACAGTCAGAAAAACGGCATGCTTTTCCCAGGGCTTCGATTTCCGGAAATGTGGTATCAATCCCTGTTTGATCATCCCACAACGCGATTTCCCGGATACCCGGATTATCGATGATCATCCCGCCTTTTGGCATCATGATCAGGCTGCGGGATGTTGTAACATGCATCCCTTTTCCCAAACGGTGGCTGACCGCACCTGTGGCCTGGATATCTTCAAAGGAAAGCCGGTTCACCAGGGTGGATTTTCCCGCCCCTGATGATCCGATCAGAGCTATGGTCTGGTTCTTTGAAAGATAATTCGCCAATGGGGTGAGGCAGTCGTCGTCCTTTAACGAAATCATATGGATGGGAACATGGAATGCGATGGATTCCACATCTGCAACAAAAGTTGAAGGCGATTTGTGCAGATCCGCTTTGGTCAGGACAAGCACCGGATTTAAGCCGCAGTTGTAGATCAAGGTCAAATAACGTTCTATGCGTCGGATATTAAAATCCCGGTCCAGTCCGCATACTATAAATACCCAATCAAGGTTGGCTGCAATCACCTGTTCTTTTTTCGGAATTGTTTCCTGTTTTTTCAGGGTACCTGAAGCTCCTCTGGACAGGGCATTTTTCCGTGGAAGAACTTTGACAATAACGGTTTGCTTGACAAGCACCCAGTCTCCGATGGCAGGGTAAATTTCTGTTTTGTGATGATTGAGTCGGCCGGATACGGACACCCTGATTTCCTTGCTGCCGTTATTCACAAAGAAATTATTTTTTTGGACGCCAATCACCCTGGCAGGGAAAAGGGCGGCATCTTCATCTGTGTCTAAAATGTTTTGAAAATTGAGATCCCAGCCCAAATGGCGTAAAGAAAGGGTTGTTGAATCTGTATTCGTGTTTTTATTTTGTATATTATCGATCATTTTTGTCTCACCTGTTTCTTAAATCCTGTGTTTGGCTACCGTGCGTTGGCAGTCCCTCAATACAATGAAATATGGGGATATAGTCCAGGCCGGTTAAAAAGAGAACAGCTATGGTATTTAAGACAGGTTCATGTCCAATAAGATCAGGACATGATCAGGGGGGATGTTGTAAATTGAGTATCGGTTTGCATGGGGCAAACCCCAACCAGACATCCAAAGCCGAAAAATATTCTCTTTCAGGCGGCCTGGATTAACACAATTTCTAATGATCTGATAAACAAAAAAACTCCTAAAATTTTAAATTTTAAAAAAGATGGGTTCAAATATCATGCTTGCCTGCTCAATGTCAACTTTTCTACAAGAAATCCCCTTCTGAATTTCTGATTCAGGAGGGGTAGTTGACTGTCAAATGGTCTGTTAAATTTTGGCTTAAATCCACCACAATAGTGGGGTATGTCTGGGTGTGGGAATCGCCTGTGAAAAGTAATGGGTCTGATAAAAGAGTCAGCTTTGAATAACACAGGTCTGATCCAGATTGTCCATGAGCTGGCAAAAGATGTTAAGTCGGATTTGTTGTTTGCTTTAGTTTGTAATGGTTATTTGAATAATTATTTGAGTTGATTTGGCTATAATTGTCAGTTATAAACAATAATTTACTTGTAATTACTTTTTATCTTATGTATGTGTCAGTTACTGTAACATTAACGAGGAGACTTTATGTCCGCTTCAACAAAATTATCAAATTCAGTGAAAGCGCTATGTTTTTTGGCCCGGTCCATGCCGGAACCCCAGACCAGTGCGGCCATTTCACGTAATACCGGTATTAATGCCTCCAAGGTGAGAATGCTTTTGTCCGCCCTTGCCAAGGATGGTATTTTAAAAACCATCCAGGGGCCTTCGGGGGGATTTTTGTTTCGAAAAGATCCTTGTGACATTGATCTCCAGCAGATTTACTGCGCCCTGGAGGACCGGAAGGCATTCCACCTTGATGTGACGGCAGATCCCCTCAATGACAGGGAAGAGACCACCTTGACCAATCATTATTTTTTGGATCTGTTCAGTGATATCCAGGTCGAAATTGAAAATAAGATGAAGAAGATAAAGCTTTCTCACATTTTGGAAGAAATCGAAACCAGAAAAAAGGAGAGCCGATCCAGAACCGCAGTGTGATTTGCCCCTTTGCCTGCCCTTGTCCTTGATATTTGATGTTCAAGTTTTTTTAGACGGATTCTTCTGGGATGTCTGTCAATAAAAAAATGATCATCAAGAGATCTGACATTGCATGGAAAAGGAGATCGCTGTGCCACCTGATCGGGGAATACCAAAAGGAAAAATGACATGACATTCATGAAAAAACTGGGCTTAAAGGATATGAATCAGGGCGCTTCCACGGGACTTAACTGGAACAATACCCAGGATCAGGGAACCCTTGACATTATCTCTCCGGCAGATGGCAAAAAAATTGCTTCGGTGTACCTGGCATCCCAGGCCGATTATGACAATATCATTGATCAGGCGGGAAAGGCTTTTATCCAATGGCGCAAGGTGCCAGCTCCCCAGCGGGGGGAGGTGGTAAGACAGATCGGTAATGCCCTGCGGGAATACAAAACAGATCTGGGGACCCTGGTCTCCTGTGAGATGGGAAAATCACTCCAGGAAGGCTTTGGTGAGGTCCAGGAGATGATTGACATCTGTGATTTTGCCGTGGGTCAGTCCCGACAGCTTTATGGATTTACCATGCATTCGGAACGACCGGACCATCGGCTCTATGATCACTATCAACCCCTGGGTATTGTGGGAATTATCTCTGCCTTTAATTTCCCCGTGGCGGTGTGGTCCTGGAACGCCATGATGGCGGCTGTTTGTGGGGATACCAATGTCTGGAAACCCTCATCCAAGACCCCTTTAACTGCCATTGCCGTTCAGAATATTTTAAAACCGGTGATCCAGGAGAACAAACTTCCCGAAGGTCTTTTTAACGTAATTGTGGGCCGGGGATCAGATGTGGGAGAGGGCATGCTCAACGACAAGAGAGTTCCCCTGATCTCCATCACGGGCTCCACCCGGGTGGGACGTCATGGGGCCGAGTGCATTGCCAAACGATTTGGTAAATCTATTCTGGAACTGGGGGGTAACAATGCCATTATTCTGACCCCGGAAGCAAACCTGAAACTGGCGGTGCCGGGTATCGTCTTTTCAGCCGTTGGCACGGCGGGGCAGCGCTGCACCACCACCCGCCGGATAATTGTGCATGAATCCATTTATGAGCAGGTCAAGACCCTTCTCATCAAGGCCTATGGCTCAGTGAAAATTGGCACCCCCATGGACGAAGCCAACCACATGGGGCCCCTCATTGACACCGGTGCTGTGGGGGATTACCAAAAGGCCCTGGAACGCCTGAAACAAGAGGGGGGAACCATCCTCACCGGCGGCACAGTGTTGGAAGGGGAGGGGTATGAATCCGGTTGCTATGTCACCCCGGTGATTGCCGAAGCTGAAAATCATTACGAAATCGTCAAGGAAGAAACCTTTGTCCCCATTCTTTATCTCATTAAATATGAAGGGGATGTGGAGGCGGCCATTGCCCTGAACAATGATGTTGACCAAGGCCTCTCTTCGGCGATTTTCACGGATAATCTTCAGGAATCAGAAGCCTTTCTTTCTGCTGCCGGCTCTGACTGCGGCATTGCCAATGTCAACATCGGCACCTCCGGGGCGGAAATAGGCGGGGCCTTTGGCGGTGAAAAAGAGACAGGTGGGGGCCGTGAATCCGGTTCCGATGCCTGGAAGGGATATATGCGTCGACAAACCACGACCATTAATTATGGTAAGGGGCTGCCCCTGGCCCAGG
>CAKZLA010000252.1 GCA_937124525.1 uncultured Desulfobacterium sp. | reverse complement strand
TGAAGTAGTCTATATTTACCCAAAGTACAGAAAAGGAAAACACTGGAACCAACTTTGTAGTAATAGTTTTGATCTTCATGATCATATTGCTGCTGATTGGTAGAGAAGTTGACTATCGAGGAACTGGCATTCTTCAGACTTGATGACTCAAGTAAATGACTTCTCCTAACTCTCGTCGCTTCATTTCTGAATGCATTTGCGGAGTAGTTGCTCACTCTTTGTCCATGCTGGAACTTGTTGACAGCGTTGCCATCAAAGCCGTGAACAAAACCATGGATCTGGGGCTTCCCGAGGTGGAGGCAGTGCTTCTCTACGAGGCCGACGACATGGTAAAAGAAGCCGTGGACTATCAGATCAACGTCATGCAGGAGGTGTGTAAAAAGCACAATGGCACAGGGCTCACCAGCAGTTATGATCCCAAGGAACGGGCCAAGATTTTTCTTGGGAGAAAAAAATTGTTTCCCGCACTTTCAAAATTTAGCGATGTGCTCTCAAGCACCTCCCTTGCCGACGACATGGCCGTTCCCTACTCTAAAATGGCTGAAACAGCAAAAACAATCCATGAGATTGCAGCCAGGAACAACATCATTATGACCGCCTACGGCCATTGCGGTTCAGGGTGCATGCACACCAAGATCCTCATGGAACCCACCCGCCAGGATCAGTGGGAATCGGCAAGAAATGCGGTTGCCGAAATCTACGAATATGTCCGTTCGGTCAAGGGGACCACATCGGCGGAACACGGCATCGGTATATCAAAGGCCTCGGCCTTTAAGGCGGAGAAAAAGGACAGTTTGGACCTGATGAGAAACATCAAAAAAGCCTTTGATCCCAACAACATCCTTAATCCCGGCAAGCTGATGGATGCCCATGAAGACTGGGTAACAGCAACCGACCTCAGGTACACGATTGCCTGACATTGACCTTGAACGTAAATGGAGTCACCCCCGATGGAAACACGACCGTTTGAAATAAAACACCTTGATAAATGGAAATCCAACCTGGATAGCTGTATCCGCTGCGGCTACTGTTATGAACACTGCCCGGTTTTCAAAGATACACGATGGGAATCCGACGCCCCACGGGCTAAAATGATCATGACCTATGGGCTACTCTCAGGAAAGCTGGAGCCTTCAACCTATATTGCAAACAAGATATCCTCTTGTTTTTACTGTGGACGCTGCGTTGCCGCCTGCTCAAGTGGCGTGCCCCTCACCGATATTATAACCGATGCCAAACGTGATTTTCAGGGCACCCAGTTTGAGACCCCCGGCACAACCTCGGTTACCAACACAGACTGCGCCGCCTGCCTTGCCTGCGTCAGGGCCTGTCCCCATGAGGCAAGGCAATTTATCAACGGCAAGATCGTCACCGACACAGTCAAGTGCCAGAGCTGCGGCATCTGCGTGGATGTCTGCCCCAATAAGGCAGTTTCCACCAACCTTGGCTACGGCACCGACCGTTCTTCCCTCAATAATGAGATCGGCACCTTTCTTGACAAGGATAATGCCAAGGCCATCGTGTTCGGCTGTAACTGGTCCTACTACCCGGATTTTCAATCCTCCACCATGGACCCGGCAGCGGATTCCGAGTACAAGATATTGATCAACATGTGCGGTGGTCGGCTGGAAAAACCCCTGCTCCTGGAACCGCTTCTCCAGAGCGCCTGGGGTGTGCTGGTGGCCTGTTGCCCGGACGGGGATTGCGAGCACGACGGCAATGTCAAGGCAAAGAGCCATGTGGCAGCCCTTCGGGAACTTCTCAAGGCAATGGATATAGATGAGGAGCGAATCCAGCTGGTGCAAATCGCCCATGGCGACAAGGCAGGATTCCAGACCTCCATAGACAAGTTCATGGAAACATTGAACAAACTTGGTCCATTAAGGCTCACTCAAAAATAACTTAACATTTTGGTGGCCGATTTGTTCTGTCCTGCTGCGTTGTGATCTGATTATAACAAAAATGGTCGGCGTATTTCCGATATACCTGTATTTTCACGCTTTGCAGGACAGGCGACTCAACGCCCAAAATTGATAACTTATTTTTGAGTTAACCCTTAAATAACTAATAAGGAAATAATCATGCAGATAAAGGTGCCCTACGGAAAAGAGGGAGAAAAAACCGCAACCATCAGTGACAAGCTTGATACGAGCTTTCTTGAAGCCAACGAAGTGGAGATAATGGAGCCTGGAATGCTCCTTAATCACTCCCTGGACGTCCCGGTCAACAGCCCGAGTATCACGGATTTTCTGGAGGATGCCAGGGATGTTCTGGTGATTGTCAATGACGCCACACGGCCCACCCCTACCAAACAGGTGATGGACGTCATCTACGATAAACTGGCCCATATTCCGATGAAATTCATCATTGCAACTGGTGCCCATCGGGGCCCGAGCCATGAGGAGTATATTCAGATTTTTGGCGATCACTATGAAAAGATCAAGGACAACATCCTTGTCCATGATGCCAGAAAATCCGAGGATATGGTCTTTCTGGGAAAAAGTTCCAACGGCACCGAGATGTATGTCAACAAGGCTGGGGTAGAGGCCCATAAGATCATCATCATCGGATCGGTGGAGCCCCACTACTTTGCGGGCTACACCGGCGGAAGGAAATCCTTTCTGCCGGGAATAGCAGGATTCAACACCATTGAGCAGAACCACAAGCTTGCCCTGGTGCCCGAAGCCCGGGCCCTGGCCCTTGAGGGCAATCCGGTGCACGAGGATATGGTGGATGCCCTCAAGGTGGTGAAAAAGGAGATTTTTGCCATCATGACGGTGCTTGACAAGAACCACAGCATCTATGCCGTCACCGCCGGTGATATCCACGACTCTTTTATGGCGGCAATTGACAAGGCCAACGAGGTCTTTGCCGCCCCGATCAAGGAGAAGGCCGACATCGTAGTCTCCGTGGTCAAGTTCCCCGGCGACATTGATCTTTACCAGGCACAAAAGGGCATTGACAACGCCAAACTTGCCCTGAAGGAGAACGGCATTCTGATCCTGGTGGCCAAGTGTCGATGCGGCATCGGCGGCAAGGCCTTTGCCGATCTCCTGGGTAGCTGCGACACTCCCCAGGAGGTGCTTGACACCATTGAAAAGGGGTATAAGCTGGGCTACCACAAGGCCGCCAAGATGGCAGAGATCGGGATCTGGGCCGAGATGTGGGCTGTTACCGATGTGGAGCCTGAGACCATTGAAAAACTCCTCATCCGGCCGTTTGCCTCACTCCAAGATGCCCTGGACAAGGCCATTGAGATCAAGGGAGATTCGGCAAAGATCCTTTTTCTCATGGATGGTGGTTTAACAGTTCCCATGGTTGACTAAAAAAGAACCCCGGCTTGCAGAAAAATATCAGCATGAAACTCCAGCAATTGATAAAAGCCGAACCACAGGATCTTATCGTGTTGTTGAACAAGCCCGTTTTTCCAAACGGATCCACATGAACTGATATGGTGTCAGAAATATTTCCCGATCCAGGGAAATGGACTTTCCCGTGATCAAATCTGTGCCGTATAACCTGCGGCAAAAAGGCGGCAGGACAGATGCCCAGATATTTGCTATACGGTCGGATATATTGTGAATACAAAAAAGGGTCTGGATTTCCATTCCCTGACCTGATCCGGCCGTTCTTTTAACAGCCACCAGCTGTGACCCCATATCATACACCCGTTGTTCGGCATCCGGATGAAAGGCCTGCTGGGTCTTTCGGATGCCAACAATGCGTGTCAGATTGTAAAAGACCTGATGGTGATGGCTGTGAGAACTGTCAAGTTCATGGCGCAAGAGGTCATACTCCCAGATGTGGCGGTTCACCGCTCGGTTGCTCTGAAGGTTGTCCCGGCGGTGATAATCGTTTTTTGTGCCCAGTATACTGTGGATGTAAAACGCTGGAATCCCTTTTAAACAGAGCATGACTGCGTGGGCACAGATGAATCGCTGAAGCTGAAATTGATCCGGACCATTTTTCCAGGTTCCCTTTAGGGCATCCCACAGGCTTATATTGATTTCATAGGGATTGCATTCATGATCATTTAGCGCCCGGGTGGAAATTCGTCCCCCAAAGGATTTCATGCAGTCTATCAGACGATCCAGCTGTTTGGCTGAGAAATACCCTTCCACCGGTCTTAGCCCAATGCCGTCATGGGAGGCAATAAAATTCAGGAACGTGGCGCCGGGCGGGGTTTCGGGTAAAGATTCAAGCCAGGTAACCAGTAGTTCGCTGTTGCCGGTGATCAGGGTATTGAGCAGAAAGGGCGGCAGCGGAAAATTATATATTACGTGGGCCTGATCCCCGTTTCCAAGGTAGGAGATATTCTCTTTGCTTGGCACGTTTGTTTCGGTGATCAACAATGCATGGGGAAAACGGGCCTGGAGAAGTGTGCGGAATAATTTTATTATTTCATGGGTCTGAGCAAGGTGGAGGCAGGTGGTGTTTATCTCTTTCCACAAAAAGGCAATGGCATCAAGCCTGAAGACCTGAACCCCTTTATCAAGATAATATCGGATAATGGAGATGAATTCCAAAAGTACGTCGGGATTTTTAAAGTCCAGATCCACCTGGTCATGACTGAAGGTGCACCAGACATAACGCGGTCCGGCAGGGGTCTGGATTTCATTTAGCAGCGGGCTGGTTCTGGGCCGGACCACTTTGGAGAGATCGTCTCCAGGATTTGCAGTGACATAATAGTTTTTGCCCGGATCAAGGCCTTTTTTAAAATTTTCAAACCATCCGCTTCTGGAGGATGTATGGTTGACCACAAGATCTGACATCAGCCGAAAGCGGTCTGCAATGCATGCAATGTCCTTCCACTCTCCAACGTCTGGATTCACCTTGTAATAATCCATAACTGCAAATCCGTCATCTGAAGAAAAGGGAAAAAAAGGCAATATGTGGATGATGGAAAACACCGATTCCAGGTATTGTTTTAAAAAGCGGCAAAGCGTTTCCAAGGGGCGCTGGTCCGGTTCAACCACACTGTTGGCGTAAGTTATCAGGACCATATCTTCCTGTGACCAGTGCGGCGAGCCGCTGCCAAAAGGCTTACCCTCCAAAGCATTACAGGGCGGCCTGAAATGCTCAAGCACCTGTTTTGCAAGATAGTCAAGATCCGTATCAGGATAAATTTTTCTAAGATGATCCTTTACCCGTTCGGACAGCCCGGCAGACACGTTAACCTGAGAATTCTTCATAATCTTTTTCAACCGCTTCTTTCAATTGTTCCATGATATCGGGCACCGCACTTTTCACCCGGTTCCATGCCGGAATAAACGGTGTTGAGTGGGGTTCTTCAAGAAAAAGCTGACCGGCGGAAAGAATATTTTTTGCAAATAATTCCACAGCCTGTTCTTCCTGATGACGGTCCAGGTTCAACCCGTTCATGATTGCATCATTATTGTATATTTCCACAAAATCAAGGGCGTTGCGGTAATAGGTCGCCTTGATGGTCCTGAATTTTTCCATGGAAAACACCTCTCCCTCTGTCGCCAGCTTTCTGAAGATGGCCTTGGAGATGTCGATACTCATTTTTGAAAGACCCGAATCCACATCCTGCCGGCTCAAGGGCTGGTGCTTATGGTCATAGGTATCTGCAATATCCACCTGACAGATTCTGTTTGTGCTGTAGTTTCGTTTCATTTCGTAAAGGATACCCACTTCAAGGCCCCAGTCTGTGGGCATTCTCAAATCTTCGAGTACATCGGTACGCATGGAAAACTCTCCAGCCAGAGGATACCGGAAACTTTCCAGGTAATCCAGTGATTCATTGGCGTTGCAAATTGTTTTTAAAGCTGCCAGCAGCGGAGAGACCAGCAGGCGGCTGACTCGTCCGTTGACCTTTGATTCGGTAAACCTTGCATAGTATCCCTTGCAGAATTTATAGGAAAAATCCGGATGGGCAACCGGATAAATCAAGCGATTCAGGAGAGATCGTTCATAGGTCAGGATATCGCAGTCATGGAGGGCAATGACATCCGTCATGCCGGATGCCATGATATACCCGAAGCAATACCATACATTTCTGCCTTTACCCGGTTCCGTGGGTGCCAGTTTTAATTTTGATAATTTTTCATCAATGGCTCTGAGCCTGGGCCCGTCATTCCAGAGAATCCTGTGATGTTGTGGCAGCCGGGAAAAAAAGGTCAATGCATGTTTGAACTGGGCCTGATCCGCCCTGTCCAGCCCGATCACAATCTGATTCAAATACTTTACACCCTTTAATTTCCGGACGATTTGCTCCAAGGCATCGCCTTCAAGCTCTGAAAACAAAGATGGCAGCACCAGGCCCATCCGCCTTGTTTTTGAAAAAGTCTCCAGCTGCGCTTCCAGAATATCTACAGGCTGCCGGGTAAGATTGTGCAGTATGGCAATAATACCGTTTTGATGAAAGTCTCCCACGTCAGTTACCTCCTAATGCTCGGTTTTATTAATAGATCTTGAAAATTTCTTCCACCGCTTGTTGCCACCCCCTGGGTCCCCGCCGGGTTGTCCGAATAACGGTGCGCGGACGATCAAGGATCACTTGGTTCGACCGTATGGATTTCACAACCACGGCAATGTCCATAATATTTAGCATTGCCTGGTCATTGGGGCTGTCCCCCAGACCGATGGTTGTGGGTTTATCCCCTGTTTGGGAGGTGTAAAGGTCCATCAGTAATTCAACCCCGTCCTTTTTATCAAAGGGGCGGGAAATTGAAATGAATCGTCCGCCCTGAACCCAGGCAAGGCCGAACTGGTTCATACGCTGGGTAA
>CAKZLA010000251.1 GCA_937124525.1 uncultured Desulfobacterium sp. | reverse complement strand
TTGGACGAAAATAAGCTACCAGTTTAAAATTTTTTATAATGCACTATCAAGCATATTAAACTGGGCATAGTGGTAGTCTATTCTCAGGCAAGCCCCTAATAAAAACGATATCAAAAGCCTGATTCTAATAGTATCAAGTGCTTATCGAAAAATCACCCATGAAGAACTGAGAATTTACAACTCACCAGAACCATAAGTTCTCTGCTTGCCACGACCAATGGTATCCATAGGATTGTTAAAAGTACCGGATATACCATGCACAATGAGAACTTATGAGCAACGATGGTTTAGATAAACCAAAATATAAGGAGACCCCATATGTCATCACGATTTTCAAAACTGCTGGAACCGGGAATGATAGGCCCGGTCAAGGTAAAAAACCGATTTATCAAAACCGCCAATGGCACTTCTTTTATGGATGATGACCAGACTTGCGGAGACCGCATGATTGCGTATTATGAGCGCCTTGCCAGGGGTGGCGTGGGCTTTCTGGTGGTGGAATCATGCGGAACGGAATATCCCCTTGGTATTCAGCATATCCACTACCATGAAGACGGCACCTACGATGGAGTACAGCTTCATTTTGACGATGACCGTCTCATCCCGGGATTTAAAAAACTCACAGATACCGTTCATAAATATGGCTGCAAGGTTTCCATCCAGTTTCAGCATGCAGGGCCCTGGAATCCCACGGGCCTCCTACCCAGGAATCATAGTATTCGTGACATCAAATGCGCATCGGCCTTGTCCGAAGAAGAGCTTCCGGGACCTGATTTTCTCCCATGCAGGGCAATGACCAAAGATGAGATAGAAGAGCAGATTGATTTCTGGGCCAGCGCAGCGGAAAGGGCATACCGGGCCGGGTTTGATGCCTGCGAAATCAACCACGGTACCTGTCACCAGGGCAACACATTTCTATCCAGAGTCTGGAACAAAAGAGACGATGAGTATGGTCCCCAGAACTTTGAAAACCGAACCCGATTCCTGCGTCGGTGCATTGAAGAGGCAAAAAAACGTACCGGTCCCGGGTTTGCCGTTCACACCCTGTTTAACATTGTAGAATACAACCATCCCCTTGCCACCACCATTGAGGAGGGGGCTGAAATGGCAAAACTCATTGCCGAGGTGGCCGACGGTATCAACTGCCGGGCTGAACGCTACGGACACCGGGGGGGGCTGCTCCAGCCAGATCGCATCCTCTTTCCTGAAATCCCCGATGATCTGCCCGAAGGTCTGGACTGGAGCCGTGGCGGTAAAGGTGCCACCGTCCCCCTGGTGGAAGCAGTTAAACAAAAAGGGGTCAAAATTCCCGTATGGACCGCCTGCCGATTTGACCCTGTCCTGGGAGAAGAATTTCTCCAGAAGGGAAGCATTGACTTTGTGGGAATGACCCGCCGTTTGCTGGCCGACCCGGAGCTTCCCAACAAGGTCATGGAAAATCGACTGGAGGATATTCGATGGTGCAACGGCTGTCTACACTGCTTTGACATGCGAAATCGCAACAAAAAACTGGAATGCCGCACCAATGCCACCCTGGGGCGGGAGCTTATTCCGGAATTCATGTCCACCCCTGTAAAAAAGAAAAAAAAGGTGATGGTCATCGGTGGCGGCCCATCCGGAATGGAAGCCGCCCGGGTGGCAGCCAAACGAGGACACCTTGTAACCCTTTACGAAAAGGGTGCTTATCTGGGGGGACTCATCCGCCTGGCAGCCATTGTAAAGGATCTGGAAACCGAAGATCTCATCCTCTTTGTTAACTACCTTGAAAGCCAGTTGAAAAAAGAAGGGGTCACCGTTCACATGAAAAAAGAGGTGACAAAGGATCTTGTCAAAACGGAACGTCCCGATGTGGTCATCGTGGCCGCCGGTCCGGGACACGCCACCGTTGACATCCCGGGGGGCGACAGTTCCAAGGTGATCAAAGCCGGGGATATGCATGACCAGCTCAAATTTTTTCTCAAATTTTTCAGCTCCGCCCAGATGGAGAAACTTTCCAAATTATATATGCCGGTGGGAAAAAAGGTGGTGATTGTGGGTGGCACCCTCCATGGATGCGAACTTGCGGAATTCTTGACCAAACGGGGCCGGGACGTAGCCATTGTCCACAATGGCCCCAAAGAAGAGTTGGGAGATAAAATGACCGTGGACGACCTGGATAATCTCTGGCCCTGGCTCAAACAAAAAGGTGTTCCCATATGGTCCGACGTTAAATACGAAAAAATCACCGATGACGGGCTTGAGATCCAGCTAAAAGATCAACGACGATATGTAATCAAAGCCAAAAATATCATTGACACCCAGGACCTCATCCCCAATTCAGGGCTGAGCGATGCCCTGGAGGGACTTGTACCGGAGGTCTACAACATCGGCAGTTCCAAGGAACCGGGATTGATTGTGGATGCCATGCGTGAAGGCGCAAAAATCGGTTGTGCCATATAGCCACCTGTTTTTTTATGGACCTGAATGGCAGATTGGCCTGCCACAATGAATTATGAAAGAATGTTAGACCTAATTACAGAATTTTAGATGGAGTTTCATATAAAAAAATACATATCAAAAAATGAATAAATGCATTAATGGTGATCACATGATTTGGTCACACGGTCACCATTCCGTTAGGATGGCCGAAAAATCATGAGTGTTCATGATTGTAAATAACCACCCAGGAACAAAAAAAGGAGTACCGGAAATGAGAAAACAACCATTGTGTTCTGTTTGCTTAGTGTGCTTTATTATTGCATTTGGTTTATTCATGGGCCCCGGGGGTGTCGCCGCGAAAACGGTGAACCTCACATATAACTGCTTTTTCCCCCCCACGGTGATTCAAAGCAAACTGGCAGAGTCATGGTGTAAAGCCGTGGAAAAAGAGACCAAGGGCGAAGTCAAAATCGCCTATTATCCCGGCTGCGCGCTCATCAGTTCCACCCAAACCTTTGAAGGGGTTGAAAAGGGTATTGCAGACATTGGTTTTTCCGTTCTTCAATATACTCGGGGGCGATTCCCCCTCATGGACTTTATCAACCTGCCCCTGGGGTACCCCAGCGGACCTGTGGCCACAGCCATCCTCAACGAAGTTTATGACAAATTTAAACCTAAAGAACTTGCCAGCGCCAAGCTGCTTTATCTACATGGCCACGGCCCGGGCGTGATTCACACCAAAAACAAGGCCATCCGCACCATGGAGGATCTGAAAGGGCTGAAAATCCGATCCCATGGACCCACCGCTGAAACGGTCAAGGCTCTGGGCGGAACTCCCATTGCTCTGCCCATGCCGGAACTTTACCAAGCGCTTCAAAAAGGCGTAATGGATGGCGGCGTGTGGGATTTTTCCGCCAGCTATGACTGGAAACTGGCAGAGGTGATAAGCAAATCCACCGCATGTTACTCCATTGGCTACTCCCTTGGTTTTTTCGTGGTCATGAACAAATCAAAATGGAACAGCCTGTCACCCCAGGCCCAGGAAGTCATCACCCGACTCAGTAACGAGTGGACCATCAAACATGGCCAGGCATGGAATGCCGCAGATGCCCAGGCCATGACCTTTTCTTTGGCCCAAGGCAACGATCTCATTGGCTTGAATCCCAAAGAGTCCAAAAAATGGCGCAAGGCCATTCAGCCGGTGATTGATGCCTGGCTTGCCGATACAAAATCAAAGAATCTTCCTGGAGAAGAGGTTCTCAAGTTTGTCAACAAACGGTTGGACGATGCAAAAAAAGGGAAATTTAAAAGTAAATATCTGGCAGCGGAATACTAATGAGTATATAGGCTAAATTAATCCGATATTTTTATCAGAGAATTTGCCATCACTTATCTTGCTCCACAGACGTCAATTGATGAATGAAAACTGTCTATGATTTTTATGATTATTTCTGTCCGGGTACTCACCTAACCCAGCCGAGTTGGATAAGTACCCTTTACGAAATAATTTCTTGCAAAAAAAACGGGGTCCATCAATGAAGGTGATTCAATTTATTTCGAATTTTTTGAACAAGATGGCCGGTATTCTGCTGCTGGGAATGATGCTGCTCACATGTACCGATGTAATTGGCGGCATATTCAACTATCCCATACTTGGTGCCGAAGAATTAACCGCTCTCATGGCGGCTGTACTGTTGGGGTTTGCCTTGCCTTCGGCCCACATCGACAAGGCAAATGTGGGGGTTGAACTTCTTTATACAAAGTTCCCGAAACGCATGAAATGGATCAATGACTGTATGATCGCCCTGGTGAGTGGGGGGCTGTTTGGCTTGATTGCCTGGCAGTGTTTTTCCTATGCCAACGAGCTTAGAATTTCCCATGAGGTTTCCATGACTTTGCAGTTTCCCACCTATATTCTGGTATTCTGCATCTCCTTTGCCATGCTCATGCTCACCTTGGTGTTGATCATGGAACTGTTTACACTGCTATTTAAAAAGGGGGCTTTATGAGTCAGTTTATGATAACCGGATATGTGGGAATTTTTCTTTTGCTGGCACTTTTTTTTACCCGCATGCCAGTGGCCTATGTCATGGCCCTGGTGGGATTCTTGGGATACAGTTTTTTGACAAACATTAACGCTGGCCTCATGATTCTGTCCCGGGATATTTATTCGGTGTTTTCCTCATACAGCCTGACCCTGATTCCTTTGTTTGTTTTCATGGGATAT
>CAKZLA010000250.1 GCA_937124525.1 uncultured Desulfobacterium sp. | reverse complement strand
TGCAAAAATATCTTTTAGTCCCTTTTCCGGCACACCCTGCATTGTCAATCTTTTGATTCGGGCCGCATGGGTGGTACGGCTTCCGATGGCACCGATGTACTTTATGTTCAGCGAATGGTCACCACCGTGGGCCGCACGGATGAGATGGGCCAGGGCAGGTTCGTCGATTTTAGGATCATGGCTCAGGATTACAGAATATAGCGCTTGCTTGGGATCGACCTTTAAAAGGGCCTGGTCAGGCCAGGCCACGCAAATTTCATCGACATCAGGAAATCGTTCGCCATTGGCAAAGGCTGCCCTGGGATCGACCACCACTGTTTTAAAACCCAGTTCCCCGGCAAAGCGGACCAGGGGTATGGCAATATGAACGCCCCCAATGACGAAAAGCTTGGGGGGCATCGTATGGGTTTCCAGAAAAAATTCCATGCCATTGTCCAAGGTGATATACTGAGTCTTTTTATCGTTTTCCAAGGCGGCCAATGCCCACGGGGCAAACTTTGTAATATCAGCATCTGAACTACTATACAATACTTCGCCATGTTCAGAAAAGAGCATTTTTGTGCCTTGTTTTTCCGGGGGATTGATAACCGTGATCAGCGCAAATGAACGATCGTTTTGAAGCTGAGTGTTAAGGCTGGTGCAAAGAACCGGGGAGAGAGGTTCCAGAAAAATTTCCAGGCTACCGCCGCAATTTAACCCCACACTCCAGGCATCATCATTAGAGATACCGTACTGAAGCATGCGTGATTCTTTATTCTCCAGGATCTCAAGTCCTTGTTCCAGCACCGATGCTTCAACACAACCGCCACTGATGGATCCCATCATACATTTATCTTCGGAGATGATCAGTTTGGCACCGGGGCTGCGAGGGGCCGCTCCCATGACATTTACCACGGTGGCCATGGCCACCTTGTGACCATGGGTCTGCCAATCCCTGGCAGATTCAATAATTTTTTTCATCACACACCTCCTTTTTTGAAAACCAACATTGATGTGCCAGCGTTGCTCGTTCTTTTTTAATCAGGGACAATTTCTGCTGATGAGGCACGAAAACAGCATTTATTTACAGGTAACAAGAAATAGACCTTTTTAGTTACTTAGCCTGTTACTTGTTTAAACACCAACTATCAAAATATGGCCTGGTTCAAAAGAGCATATGCCAAGGTAACACTTTCTCCTGGTCTTTCAACTAAATTGTCGTGATTAACTTTTTGATATCTATTAATAAAATTCAGCAAGGCTGATAAAAAGATATCAAAAAGTGTTACCCTGATTTGAACCAGGCCCAAAATACGATAGAGATACCGATTAGTATTTGAGCTTTTTCAATTTTTCAATGACAGTGTCGGTGTCGGTGCAGTGTGCAGCCTGGGCAGCAATAACCTTAACAGTTACTTCTGCAACAAGATCATCCAGTCCTGGATAATAACCAGGCAGAGTGGGCGGGACAATAACCGGAGAAGCATCCACTGGTAGAATGTTGTTGAACCAGTAGTCAGCAGCAACCAGAGTAGCGGTCGTGCAGGCAGAGTGCTGCGCGTAACCTGCCCAAATTATGGTTTTACAATCGTTGGCTCTCATGACAACGTCCAGGCCCGATTGGGTCAAGGGATGCACAAGCCAGTTGTAGAGGCAGTAGTCGGTCTCGGGATTGAAGCCCATCTCCGGCATAACCTCCATACCCTTACGGTACCATTTGTCCGTATACCAGTTCGGATGACCTTTGGCTCCGAAGGTGGAGCGAATTTCATCGGGCAGGTCGCCGTATTCAGGAAGTTTTCCAAAAGGATCCGGAACCGCATTTACAAAAATAACTGGCAGTCCCTTCTCGCGGAAAGTGTCGGCAAGTAGACGGCAGTTCTCAACGAATCCGGTTCTTTTAATCTGTTCCATGGCATTAGGACTCCAGTTCCGTGTAAAAGAACCACCACCGGCAAGACCTACCTGCATGTGGTTGAAAACAACAGCCGGTTTCCCAACGATCTCAAAATTTTTATGTTCCTTTCTCAAGTGTTTCGTCGATCTGTCACAATCCGGATATTTTGCTTTATCTAACATTTTTTACTCCTGTAATAACATCTTTATTAATAATTTATGGTTGAAGTATACGCGCACATCCTAATTTTAGAAATTCTTCGCAGAATAGAATAATGGCCTCGAGGGCAACAACGAATTGCACTGCATTATAAAATTAGTCTCTTTTTTTGGCATCCTTTGTTTCCCCGTTTACATTTCCTTGATCAAGAACCCTGTTTTTTAGAGGGGCATCTTAAAAAAGTGTAAACTACTTTTGAGGCGATACGAAAGATATTTTTTTCTCCTTTTTATAATGGCCGAGCAAAACATATAGTGGATTTGCATGTTGTTCTCCGTTCTCTCCTGGAGGGGCCAATGGCACTGTTATTTGGCAGACTTCATCTTGAGCGCTGCAAGAAGCCGCTCGGGTGTCAGGGGCATCTCATGCACCCGTACCCCGACGGCGTCATAAACGGCGTTGGCCACGGCGGGCGCTATGCCCATCACGCCGCACATCCCGACCCCTTTGCCCCCGAAAGGACCGGAGGGTGCCGGCTCTTCATAGAGCAGCACCTCCATTTCGGGCATGTCGAGGGTGGACGGAATTTTGTAATTATTAAAGTTATCGCCGCGGTTGACTCCCGTTGTAGGATCAATTGCCGCGTCTTCGAACATGGCATATCCAACCCCCATGCTGATACCGCCTTCCAACTGGCCTTCCACCGTCATGGGGTTTATGGCACGCCCGATGTCGTGGGACAGTACCAATTTTTCAATCTTGACCTCCCCTGTCTCGGTATCCACCGCCACATCGGTAAAGACCGCGCCGAATGGGTTCGGATTCGCCGTAGGGCTAAAATGTTCCAGGACTGCGAGGGAACGATTCGCCTCAGATCCTTTCCAGATCGCATCATTGGCCAGGCGCTGTAAGGAAAGAGTCGGCTCTTTCTTACCTTTAATTTGTATATTACGGTCATTTATGTCAAGTTTATCTACCTTTACATCCAGTTGTCGGGCAGCCTCTTCGAGGATTCTGCGTTTGAGGGCACCTGCAGCATTGACGACTGCGTTTCCTACGCCGTAAAGCCCG
>CAKZLA010000249.1 GCA_937124525.1 uncultured Desulfobacterium sp. | reverse complement strand
GACACTGTTTAAATGATGAATCAACTGAGAAAATGTCTGTTCGTGTTGATTTGCTTGCTTTTATCAACATCACAAGCTTTTTCAGAAACAACCCGGCCAATCAATCTGGCTGTTGAATTTGTGGACCATGCTGCCTGTGCGCATATTGCCAAGCACCATAACTGGTATGCAAAAATCGGTCTGAATGTTAATTCCTTTGACAGCTATGCCACCGGTATGGGGCTTTCAGCTGCCCTTGCCAAGGGTGGCATTGATGCTGCATATATTTGTCTGTTACCGGCGATCAATGCCTATGCCAATGCGCATGTGTCCATTAAAATTGTTGCTGGTACTCATCTCTACGGGTACGGGCTCATTGTTAATCCTGAAAAAATAAAAACTCTTAAAGACCTGAGCCGGCCGGATATTCGGCTGGGCTGTACCCGGGAGGGGAGTCCGCCGGCAGCGCTGCTTCATAAATTGCAAACCACATATGATCTTGGCCCGAACATAGTGGCCAGATCCCGTCGCATGCCGCCACCCAAATTACTTCTGGCTCTGAAAACCGGTCAGCTGGATGCCGCTTTTATGCCGGAGCAATTTCCAACAATGGGTGAATCAGACGGTTTTAAAGAATTGATCAATGCCCGGGACCTGTGGCCAAACATGCAGGGAAGTGTTCTGGTGGTTCGACAGAACCTGATCAAGGACCACCCGGATATCGTTGCAAAACTGGTTGAACTGACACGACGGGGGATTCAATACATTAATGATAACCCGGAGCAGGCAGGCATCATTGTGGCCCGGGAACTCAATGTCATGGAAGAAAATTTTTTTCCTGTCAAACTGACTGATAGCCTGCAGCAACTGACGATATCACCCGATGTGATCCAGTATTCCCTTGAGCATAAATTGGTTAATACCGTCTCAATCAATCCAGCAATGGTGCAGGAAATGATCAACTATGCGGCAAAGATCGGATATATTAAAAAGGCCTTTCCAGCTGAAGAAATCTTAGACTTGAGGTTCCTTAATGAATGATCAGCAGCGTATTCATTTTCTGTGGGGCATTGTACCGGTTTTTGTGATCCTCCTTATCTGGGAAACAACGGCCCGGCTTCAATTGATCCCCGGCGGTATCTTTTTTCCCCCGTTTACCACTGTGATGGCAGAGGTGGGGGAACTGCTTTTCGGAGGGGTGTTGATTCCAAACTTCATGAGCAGCCTTGTCCGGGTGTTGGCTGGATTTATCAGCGGTTCGGTGTTTGGTATCGGTATTGGCATTCTGATGGGATGGAATGAACGTGCCAATCGCTGGTTCAGTCCCATCATCGGCCTTCTTTATCCAATACCGGCCCTGGGATGGCTTCCGGTCCTGATGCTGTGGATCGGTATTAATGAAATGCTTCCCATTGTCATTATCTTTATATGTTCCTTTTTCCCCGTCCTTTATAATACGCTCACCGGTGTTCGTCAGGTTAAGCCTGAACTGATCAATGCGGCCCGTATACTTGGTGCCTCGGACTTGTTTATTTTGCAGCGGGTGGTGGTTCCCCTGGCCCTGCCCAATATCTTCACCGGTTTGAAACTGGAGGCAGGAATGGCATGGAAAGTAGTTGTTGCAGCGGAAATGGTGGCCATTCCCACCGGCATTGGTGCTTTGATGATGCGTGCGGAAAGCCTGGTTAGGCTGGATATTATCCTCGTGTGCTTGATGATATTGTCATTGATGTGCCTGCTTTTTGAACGATTTTTTGCATTTCTTGAGTTCAAAACCACGGGGAAATGGAGATAATATGCCGGTTATTTCCCTATCCTCCATTACCAATCACATCTGCCAAAATACAAATTTGCAAGTTCATGATGGTGAGCTTTTAGTGCTGGCAGGAACCACGGGAGCGGGCAAAACTACCCTTCTCAACGTCATTGCCGGACTTACTCCCTATGGGGGTAGTGTCCAATTTAACGGGACATCGGTGGACCTTTTACCACCTTCAAAAAGAAATGTCGGCTATCTGTTTCAGGAGTTTGCCTTATTTCCCCATCTGAGGGTAACTGAAAATATTGCCTTTGGCCTTGAGGCCCGGGGCCTGGACAAAAAAAATATTTCCCGGCGGGTGGCGGAATTGTTAGCCCTGCTTAAAATAGATCATCTTAGTAATAGATATCCGAAGTCTTTGAGCGGGGGGGAAAAGCAGCGAATCGCCTTGGCAAGGACCCTGGCCCCGAATCCTGAAATTTTGCTTCTTGATGAGCCCTTCAGTAATCTGGATCAACGCACTGCAAAGTTTCTCAGATTAGAAATTAAAAGCCTTCAGCAGAAACTGGGCCTGACAGCGGTATACGTGACGCATAATCAGGTGGAAGCTTTTGAAATGGGAGATAGACTGGCGGTAATTAGAAATGGCCAAATTGAGCAGATCGGGGTCCCATCTGAGATTCTTTTTAATCCTGTATCCTCTTCAGTCTCAGAGCTTTTTGGTGCACCCAATATATTTCAATGCAGCAGCATTGAAGCGCTTGATTTCGGGCTGTGTAAAGCCAACTGCGGCAGTCTGACACTGATTGTTCCCTATTGTGGAAAGGCCGTTGATAAGATTGCGGTGTTTCCTTCGGGTGTACGATTGTCGGGACATCCCATTGAAACCCCAATGCCAAACCTAATGCAGGGCATCGTTCTTGACGTTCGGATCAAAACGCCTGTTGTATTGGTGGACATTCAGGTGAAAGATAAAAGGATAACTGCAGAAATTTCCAGTCACCTTTGGGAGGAAACCCACATCAAAATTTCAGATCCTGTTTATGCAACCATTTCCTTGAAATGGATTCGCGTTTTAACGAAATAACGGGGTTGGTTCTAACGTCGGCCAAGCAGTCGACAATTAAATATAATGTTAAATTTCAATTATTTAATTATTGATATCTGATGTGGGCTGTCAAAAGTGGCCGAGTTTAGAACCAAGCCCGTTAATTATTTAAAAATTGGTAGGAGAAATTGAATGATGTTAGCCCTATCTTTATGTGATTTGCACAAAACTTATAAAGGCGGGTTTGAAGCCCTTAAAGGGCTTTCCCTGGATGTTGAGGACGGGGCTTTTTTCGGGCTGCTCGGTCCCAATGGAGCCGGAAAAACCACGGCCATTGGTATTATCACCTCCCTTGTCACCAAATCTTCTGGTTCAGTGAAAATTTTTGGCGTTGACATTGACAAGGATTTTTCTGCAGCAAAAAGATTGATCGGGGTTGTCCCCCAGGAATTTAATTTTGCAATATTTGAAAAAGTTCAGGATATTGTCACCCAGCAGGCGGGTTACTATGGCATTACCCGTAACGATGCATTAATCCGTTCGGAAAAATACCTCAAAAAATTGGGACTGTGGGACAAGCGCAATGTGGCGGCCCGGGAGTTGTCCGGGGGGATGAAGCGAAGACTCATGATTGCCCGGGGCCTGGTCCATGAACCAAAGCTTTTGATCCTGGATGAACCCACCGCCGGGGTGGATGTGGAGTTGCGAAGGGGAATGTGGTCTTTTCTTGAGGAACTGAATGGAAAGGGGCGGACCATTATTTTAACCACGCACTACCTTGAAGAAGCGGAAAACCTCTGTGATCGCATTGCCATTATCAACAATGGAAGAATCGTTGAGAATACCAGCAAACGAGAGTTATTGCATAAGCTTGATAAAGAGACCTTTCTCTTTGAAACCCGTAACCCCGTAACAGCAGTGAAAGCCTTGGACAATATGGAAATTTCATTGGTGGATGACACCACCATAAAGGTGATAAAGAACCGGTCCCAATCAATCAATTCTATTTTTGAGCATTTCAGCAGCCAGGATATCATTGTTGAGGGGCTGGGTCATAAAACAAATCGATTGGAGGAACTTTACATGGAGATGGTTAAACCATGAAATCTCACCTGGTTTCCCTGGCAAGCATTGCCCGTAAAGAGATCATCCGGATTTTTAGGATATGGCTCCAGACCCTGGTACCGCCAGTGATTATGATTACGCTGTATTTTATTATCTTCGGCGGATTCATCGGTTCTCAACTGGATAGCATTGAAGGCTATTCTTACATGGCCTTTATTGCGCCGGGGTTGATCATGATGGCCATCATCACCAATTCATACACCAATACGGTGTCAAGTTTTTTCAGTGCCAAGTTCCAGAAAAACATTGAAGAGATGCTTGTCAGCCCCACCCCTAACTGGGTGATTATTCTTGGCTATGTTGCCGGGGGTATGACAAGGGGCCTGAGCGTGGGGGTGCTGGTATCCATGGTCAGCCTGTTTTTTGTTCGACTGCCCGTTTCCCATGGGGGCCATGTCATTCTTTTTGCCGTTTTGACAAGCTTTGTTTTCTCCCTGGCGGGAATGATAAACGGGATTCTTGCGAAAAAATTTGATGATGTTTCCATTATTCCCACCTTTGTGATCACCCCCATGACCTACCTTGGTGGAGTGTTTTATTCCATTGCTCTGTTACCCCAATTGTGGCAAACCCTGTCCAAGGCTAACCCCATTATCTACATGGTGGGGGGATTTCGGTATGGTTTTCTTGGCATTTCAGATATCAGTGCCTGGACAGGACTGGGAATGCTTGTCCTGTTTTCCATCCTGCTTTTTTCCACGAATCTTTATCTTCTCAAAAAAGGCATCGGCATTCGGACGTGACGGCTACCCACTTAAGCCGGGATACTCTCAAGGCTTTTTATGTGGAAAATTTCATCGTATCAATGAACTCAATTCCAAAGGGGCAAGGCACAAAGGAAAGGGCGGGCAAGCCCAAGTGCAAGGGAAGGGGTGCCCGTGGCAATTATTAAGCCCCATGACGCAGGGCGATTTTTTCAAACATCAAAGCAACACCTTCATTAAGCGTATAGTTGGATTCAATGTCAAGATTATCATCGGAGGTGGAATCAAAATAGATGTGAAGGGCAGACTCAAGACCCTCTTCCGGTTTCCAATAGCAAACCATTATGGGAAAAAGAGGCAGGGGATACAAAATAATTGAAATATCTGAATCAATATTGCTGACAATTTGCTTTCCATCAAAGATTTCCAGCATGTCTTTGAACAGATCCGTATAGGTATCTGCAACCCGTTTTAAGGGCTTTTCACACCGTTGTTGAAAATGAGCATATCTCGAAGGCCCGCCTTTCAGTTCCCTAAATGTGATCCAATTTCCCTGGGGAGCCTTACCCGATGCGTTCAAGATATAGTTTAATGCCGGCACCACCATGTAGGCATTGATATGAACTTCAGATGATATCCCCCCCTTGGTATCAACACTAAACTCCTTACCAAAAATTTTTATGGTCAGTTTGTTGTTGAAGAACCCGGTGCCCAGGCGTTTGGCTGCTTCGCTAAGATCAGTCAAAGATATCTTTTGCTTTAGTTCTTCAATGGCTTCCGCTTTATATTCATCAATGGTATTGGGTTTCTCAATTGCCCCCCCATACCGCTCAATTACTTCTTTTTCCAAATAAGGACACGCATGAATCGGTTTTTTTTCCTTAAACACGGCCACTGCAAATGCCAGGCAGGTTTTTTCATTACATTCTCTACAGTTGGAACCATTCAACAGCTTAAAGATTTCCATGGGATTATTAACCTGTGACAGTCAAGAATATTCCTTTTTTAATTTTTTTTTATTCATGTGTGGCAGCCATACTGTCAAACATATTTGTAAAAACTGTGC
>CAKZLA010000248.1 GCA_937124525.1 uncultured Desulfobacterium sp. | reverse complement strand
GGCCCAATTGGCCGGTTCCTATTGCCCATCGGGGGGGCTCTGCTGAAGCAAACTTGGAGGCTACCTTTTCATATAAACTGCCACGGGCAGCCCGTATTGGGGACCCGGGCCTGCCCACAACGAAGCATGAAAGAATATTAGGTGTGCCTACTCTTTCATATAAAACATACATGGCTGTAAGTACCAGCCACAACGAAAAATGAAACTCTAATAATTGCAGTCTTTTAGACGGAGTTTCATATAAAAAGTCTTCTTGTACAGAGGAGTCAAAAAGACAGAGGTTTACACGGCTTGCGGGATAAACTATCAGCGACCGGACGACATACGGATTAAATACCGCGCTTTCTGATGAATGTGGTTTGGTCGTAATGGGATATCCCGCAAGCTATTTTTTCAAGTCAAAAAAATGATGTGCCTTAGCAACACTGTTTAAAGGAGCAAGAGATGTTTGAGTTGACAAAATCACAGCGGGAGATACAAAAGGCCGCTGTGGAATTCGCAAAAGGAGAGTTTGAAAAAGATCTCAGTCAGGAACTGGACCGTTCACAACAATTCCCGGGGAAGATCTGGCGCACAGCAGGTGACCTCGGGTTTATCGGGATGCATTATCCGGAAGAATTTTCCGGCCAATCGTTGGGGATGCTGGACTACTTACTGGTCGTGGAGACATTATGCCGCAAAGATTCAACCCTGGGCAGTGCCTTAGCCCTTGCCGGGTTTGCTGCTGAATGCATTCTGAAATTTGGTACCGACGATATCAAGGAAAAAGTCCTTTCCATGATAGCAGAGGGCCAAATGCTTTCGGGCGCTGCACCGTTATCAACGAGTTCTGAAGCAGCCACCCTGTTTGCGGAACAAACAGACGACAGCTGGTGCCTCAATGGGTATGCATATCGGGTTATCAACGGTGGGCAGGCCGGATGCTATTGTCTCCTGTGCAAGACGGATAATGCAGCAACGCCGGAGAAATCATTGAGCATGTTTCTCGTATCCGCGGATCTTAAGGGGTTATCCGTTGAGTCTCCGGCGGAAACTCTCGGGCTTCGTATGACGCCCGTTGCCACCCTGCATCTAAAGAATGTTCATGTCCCCTCTGCCTGTCTCTTAGGAAAACCCGGGGCGGGTCTCAGCCAGTATAAGTTTTTTGGAAATATCTGCCGACTCACCTATGCGGCCATGGCCCTTGGTACGGCCCAGGGAGCCCAGGACCGGGCACTTGATTATACCAAACAACGCGAGCAATTCGGAAAGAAAATCGCAGGCTTTCAAGTCTCAGAGCATAAAATTGCGGATATGGCCATCAAGATTGAGCAGGCCCGGTTTTTATTATACCAGGCTGCGGCCACATTCGACCGGGGCCGTTCAGATTCGAAATTAATAGCTATGGCAAAAATATCGGCCTGTCGAGCCGCAGTGGAGGTGTCCAGTGAAGCGGTTCAATTAATGGGGGGATATGGCTATGCGTCCGAATATGAAGTCGAGAGGTTTTATCGGGATGCAAAAACCATGGAGATCTTTCCTGACACACCCCTGATGCTGAAAAACGACATCGCAAAATCAGTCATTGGAAGAATACGAAAATAGCGTGATATAGGATCCACATGGAAATATTAAAATTTACACAAGCCCATTATGATTTTCGTCAAAGGCTTAACGCCTTCATTGATGAAGAAATAAATCCCAAGATAGATCATTGGGAGAAAGCGCATACAACCCCTCGGGATGCCTGGCGGGAGATTGGCCGGGGCGGTTTTTTATGCCCAGCGGTTCCTGAGGCGTATGGAGGAATCGGGGGAGATTTTCTTCACTCGGTCATTTTTCTTCAAGAGTTTTCCCGTACCAACCACTATGGCCTGTTCGCAGGGCTTCATAGCGACATCATTGTCCCCTACCTCTCGACCTTTGGCACAGAAACCCAAAAACAAAAGTATTTGCCCGGATGCGTGTCAGGGGACATCGTGACGGCCCTGGCCATGACGGAACCGGATGCCGGCAGTGATGTTGCCGCAATAAACACAACGGCAGTAGGGGAAGAGGATATGGTGGTCATCAACGGTACCAAGACCTTCATTTCCAATGCGATCCACTCGGATTTGGTAATTGTCGCAGCCAAAGACCCGGCTGTTGAAAATCCCTACCAGGCCATTTCACTGTACCTGGTCGAGGACGGCACACCAGGATTTATAAAAGGCAAGGCATTGGACAAACTCGGCCTCCACAGCCAGGGTACGGCGGAACTATTTTTTACCAATTGTCGAATTCCCGGAAAAAATCTCTTGGGTGCAAAAGGCAGCGGGTTTAAAATGTTGATGGGTAAACTTCAACAGGAACGACTCGTTGTCGCCTTGATGGCGGTATATGCAGCAGAGCAGACACTAAATTGGACCTTGATCTACCGGCAGCAAAGCGGACAAGCCGGCTCCGGGCAGGCGGCTCAATTCGCCTTAGCTGAGATGGCCACCGATGTGAGACTCGGAAAGGTTTTTTTAGAAAAACTGGTGGTAGATCATATGGCGGGGGAAGATATTGTGCTGGATACCTCCATGGCAAAATATTGGATTACAGATCTTGCCAACCGCGTGGCAGACAGATGTCTGG
>CAKZLA010000247.1 GCA_937124525.1 uncultured Desulfobacterium sp. | reverse complement strand
CACCAAGAACTGTGATTCTTAGTCGGAGGACACCGCAAGATGGTGGTTCATTCCCATTCAGCCGCTCATTATTGACGATCTGCCTGCCTACTCCCGACCGATCGCGACATCCATGAGGATTACATGATTGCCTATAACTCCACGATTTCAAGAAAAAAGTGTTTGAAGCAATCGCCTCGACGTTCGTTTTCAGCCAGAACACCTTCGATTGTAGAAATATATCTCCCAATTCACGAATATACTCGCCTGTAGCCAAGCAATACCAACATTAACATGTTGATTTGGATATTGTTTACTGAATTCAACAGCAAGATGAGCAGCCCCCTCTCCTTGAATTCCGCATAAAAGACGGGCCTCATTCATCATGACAAACATGGCTTTCATGCCCTTGTTTTCTTCTCCCAGAAGTTCTCCAATGCAGGAACCTTTGGCGCCAAAGGACAGCGATGCCGTGGTGTTGCCATGGATACCCATTTTCTTTTCAATTCCGGTGCATTCCACGTTGTTGGATTCCCCGGGGGTGCCGTCTTCATTCACCTTGTACTTGGGCACCAGAAACAGGGAAATTCCCTTGGTGCCGGCCGGGGCACCTTCAATGCGGGCCAGCACAGGATGGACGATGTTCTCCACGAGATTCTGGTCCCCGCCGGAGATAAATATTTTATTTCCGGTGATGGAAAAGGTGCCGTCATCATTTCTGACAGCCGTTGTGCTCAAAGCCCCCACGTCGGAACCGGCTTCGGGTTCGGTGAGACACATGGTGCCACCCCATTTGCCTGTGTAAAGGTTGGCAAGGTAGGTCTTTTTTTGGGCCTCGGTTCCAAACTCTTCCACAAGTTTGCCTGCCCCGTGGGTGAGTCCCGGGTACATCATAAAAGAACAGTTGGCACCGGTGAACATTTCCCCTGCTGCCATGGCAACTGCCTTTGGCATGCCCTGTCCCCCATATTCCGGGTCGTCACACATGGCCACCCATTCTCCCTCACAAAAAAGGCGATAGGGTTTGCGAAAGGCTTCGGGCACATGGACCTGGCCATCCTTGAGGATACAACCGATTTCGTCGCCCTCCGCCTGGGTGGGAAGGATCTCTTTGATGGCCAGGTTCCGGGCCTCGGTGATGACCATGTCAATGGTTTTTTTGTTGAAATCTTCAAAGCGCTCATGTTTGGAAAGATCTTCAACATTTAGCATCTCATGAAGTACAAAGTCCTGGTCTCGTCTGTCAGCGATGTGTTGTGCCATGTTAGTTCTCCTGTAAGGTTTTGTTGTCGGCAACGCCGTTCAAAAATATATTAAAAATCAGTTCAAGCCGTTTATGGTGAGTTTCTTCATCCTCGTCCTCAAACAGGGATGACCAGGATACGGAGTGGGCAATGTCCGTGAATAAAAGGGCCATCTCCCGGGGGGGATAGGATTTGAACTCACCGTTTTGTCCTTGCTCAAAGGTTTTTTGAAACAGGGAGACCATTTTGTCATTCATCCTGTTGACTTTTTGATTCAGCTTGGGCATCAGTACCGAATCAATGGTACTGCGCTCGGATATATAAATACGGATGAACTCATTGTTTGTGCGATAAAATTTTGATTGGGAAAACAGAAATTGTTTCAGTTTTTCCGTGGGGGAGAGGTGTGGTTTGATGCTGATTTCATAAAGAATATCCCCCAGTTGATGAACCCGTTCCATGACAAGTTCGTGGTAGATCTGTTTTTTACTGGAGAAATATTTATAAATGGTTCCAAGGGGGTATTGGGCAGATTCGCTGATCTGGGCCATGGTGGTACCATGGAATCCCTGGGCCGCAAATATGGAAAGGGCCGCCTCCATGATTTCTTGTTGTCTTCTTAAATCATCCCGTTCTTTTCTTGAAACACCCATTACGTATTCTCCGTTACTATTTCAATGTTAGAATATATATTCTATTTTTTAATTTAAATTGTCAAGTGATTTTATTCATCACCGGCAAAGTAGCATTTCATTTTAATTGGCTTGATTGGTTAAGATTTTGAAGTTGATATGAAGGGCTGGTAAAAATATTGCCGAGCCATGGGATCAGCCTTGTGTTATATACAAAGATAGAGCAAAAAAAAATCATTAAGCAAAATCTAAATCTGATGATAATCAAAGGGCGACTGAAATTAGAGTAGATTTTTTTAAAAATATAGTTTGGAAGTTAAGGGCATAAGGAAAAACATGGACGCAAAATTAATATTGGCCCCGTTACAGGGTTATACAGACGCAGTTTTCAGGGAAATTTATACCAATCATTTTTCAGGTTTGGACGAAGCCCTGGCCCCCTTTGTTTCCACCATGGGGGAGCAGCGTCTTAAGCCCGCCCGCATCAAAGATCTTTTACCTGAAAATAATCCCAACCTGCCTGTTTTCCCCCAGATCCTGGGCAATGTGGCAGCAGATTTTATTTTCATGGCCCGGCACCTCACCCAATACGGGTACGATACCATGAATTGGAACATGGGGTGCCCCCATTCCAAGATTGCTAAAAAGAAACGGGGGTCAGGCATGTTACCCTGGCCTGATATGGTGGACGTTCTTCTGGATGAGGTGTTTTCAGCCGGGGTGTGTAAGCTGTCGGTGAAGGTGAGACTGGGGAGAAAGGATAAAGAGGAAATCTTTAAATTGCTGCCGGTGTTTGAAAGATACCCCCTGGAAGAGATCATTGTGCACCCCAGAACCGGGATACAGATGTACGAGGGGGAGGCGGATATTGATGCCTTTGAACGGGTGAGTCATCACACTGGTCATTCCCTGGTGTACAATGGCGATATCACCTCCCGGGATAAATTTCAGACGATTCAAGATAGATTCCCCCAAATACAGAAATTCATGATCGGACGGGGTATACTGGCTGATCCTTTTTTGCCCGCCAGAATCAAGGGTCTTTCCTGGGATCTCTCCAGGGAACTTGAAATCATCAAGGCTTTCCACGATGAGCTGTTTTACACCTATTCGGAAAAATTTTTCGGTCCTGTCCATGTGACGGGCCGCATGAAGGGATTCTGGGCATATATTGGCCCCTCATTTAAAGACAGCCGAAAGCCACTTAAGAAACTCTTGAAGGCCCGGGACAAAGACGCATACAAACAGGCGGCAGATGCCTATTTTGCCTCTACTCCCCTGTATTGCCCCCTTCCTTTAAATTGCAGCCATGGAACTTGATGCAGCCCGGACCTGTATGGAGCCGTCTTACCCACCCGGCAAAGTTGGAAGCAGGTCCGGAGAAGCTATTATTTTGGTATTTTTTTAAAATTAAAAAAAAATTGACCCCTTTTGCAGTTTGAGTTATGCTTTCCTCACTAATAAAGTAAAGTCCGTCCGGGCCATGACACATCTGAATTTTTATTTGTCAGGTCGCCTCGTTCGTCTACAACAGATCATATTAAAAAACGCTACCCTCTGAGTCCATGAATCGTTCAACGTGATCAATTTTGCTATCGAACCAGTATATTTAAGCTTGTAAGGGGGCCAAGGGCAGCAGTTGGCTATTATTGCCAATCCAGTTGAACATCCCCTGAGCTATATACTCAGGGGGGGGGCTTGCCGATTTGTTCATGAATAATCCTGAAAATGGGCAGTATAACATGCAGTAATTACCTACCACAACGAAGATTGAAATTTTTATCATTTCAGTGATTTAGATGGAGTTTTATATAAAAAATTTCTTGAAAAGGAGCTACCATGACCGATAAAAAAGCAGTTCCCAACTTTCTTCAACGGGCGCGGGTGGGGATTTTTCTTCGCAGGTTCATGTTTATGTTTTTTATTTTTGCCACCCTTTACAGCCTTGTGGCGGTGATTTATTCGACCCAGGTAATTTACAAGGTGAAGCTCAACTATGCCATGGTCATTGAGCAGCTCAACGGCACACGAAAGGCGGTTACCCAGGTGGGATGGCATGCCAGACTTCCTTTTTTCACCCGCATAGAGCAGGATGTACCCCTGATGAACCAGAGCCTCTATCTTGGTAATAGCATGGAGCCCATGCGCATTATCTCCAAGGAGAATGTGGCATTGTGGACTTCGGCGGTGCTTACCTATCGCATTAATAACCTTAAGGTGTGGGCCATAGAAACCCTTTTCCCCCGGGACCTGCTCCAGGGGGACTTTGATGGCATCGTCAAGGATATTCTCCAGGCCCAGAAGGTGAACAGTCTCATTAGTGACCGAGAGCAGATCAAGGAGAAAATTTTTAATGCATTGAAATCCCGACCCATCAATAAAGACGGCCCCACCCTGGAAGAAAAATATGGCATGGAAGTGGTCAGTTTTGTGCTCCGGGAAACTCGGTTCGGGGATAAGCTGGTGGAGGCCACAGAGGAAAAAAAACGAAGGGAACTCATTGCCGAGGCCGCCAATTATGCCGCAGACCAGGAGGCCGATCGTATTCGTAAACTTTACAAGGCCTATTTGGACAGCATCAGTTCGCTCCAGGATGCGCTGGGGGGCAAAGAGCAGGGGATCAGCACGGATCTTTTGCAGTTCTTAACCCAGCAGAAGTGGGCCACGGCCTATGCCAATCAGACCGGGCAAAAAACTTTTGTGATGCATGACAGCCGGGTATCTCCGGCCCTTACCCTTCCCCCTGATCCCGTTAAATGCACTCCGGTGGAGCAAGAAGATAAACTATTGGATAAGTAAGCACGTGGACAGATCGTCGAGTGATCTCTATCTCCAAATTTGTACGCTCGATGATTAAGTTTTGCAGGGCGATTGTGAAAGCCTAACACTCTCCCGGGTATATGGCAAAATCAACAAATTTGATCATTGATGTATTACATCCACGATGGTTTCAGGAGGTATTCCATGCCAAGGCGGTTGACCAAAGAGAAAACCCATATTCGTCTTCCCGAAACACAGATAAAACGCATTGAAAGCCTGGCGGAATCCTGGTCCTCCGAAACCCGGGCGTTCATGAGAGCCCGGTTGAATCAATACCAGCCGGGTTCCCGGGTGTTTAACTGGATCAAAGCTGTTTTTTCGCGTTTCTTTTTTTTACGTCGGAAAACCAGGCGTATGAATGTGTTAAATGATCCGGATATCCTCACCGACTGGAAAAAACGCTTTAAGTATTCCGGCGAAACCCATCCGGGAAAATCCTGGAATAAAATCATTGAAAAAGAGCTGACCCCACCGGAACGAAAATATTTACTTGCCGTCCTTGACGGCCATCTCACGGATATCCATGTGCCGGTGGAGGTGGAAGAAATCATTGAAAAGATATACAGAGCCCACATTCGAAAGGAGTACCTCACCGGACAGGATGTGCCCAAGGCCCCCCTGCTCTTAGTGGAAGGGTCCAGCGGCAGTGGAAAAACCGCCACGGTGCAGGAGAGCCTGGATAAGGTGATTTTCAGAGATGAGGTGATTCCCACCATTGACTGGCGGGTCAAGCGGGATGAGATCCTGGCCCGGGAAGGGCTTTTCACCAGCCTGGAAGAGGTGGACCCCGAATTTGCCATGGCCCTTGCCCTGGGGCGGGTCCGACGATTTTACAGAAGGCTTTCCAAAATTCCCCTGGTGAACCGGATTTTTAAAAAGAGAATCCTGGCGAACCTGACCCACTTTGAAGAGAGGGGGATTGTGGTGGACTACTCAACCATTACCCCCAATGATTACCAGACCGCCTACGCTGGTGAACCTGGCAACCTTTTTAGAAAAGCCATGGGACATCCCCGGGTTACGGCCATCCGTCATGTGGAGGAGGCCCACAGCGCCTTTGGCAAGGCTGAGGCAAGCCAGATGGGGGCCTCGGGACAACAGCGCTCCCTCATTGACACTGCCAATATTGTGCTGGATGAGATCATGAACGGCACTCGGGATTGCTTCCTTGTGGCCACCACAGACCAGGCCCATCGGTTTGATCCCTCCATCTACCGGCGGTTTGTGGAAAAGGGTAGAATCATTGATGTGTCTGAATACTGGATGAACCCCTTAAATTTAAAACAGATTGTTTTGCTGGAGCTGAGGCGGCATAACCTGACCATGGAAGATGGGGAAAAGGACAGCCCTTTGAACCTGACCGTGGAAAAAATTTATACTGTTTTCCGGGAACGCAGTCTGAAGGTGACCCCGGCCTATGTCCGGAAACTGGTGGAGTCGGTGATAGACATGAAAGAGGCCTTTGAACCGGACATGCTGGAGGATTCCTTTCTGGTGCGTAACGCTTTTCAACTGGTGGCCCGGAACGTGTATGGTGAATTGTATAAAAAAGTGGTGGATCGCATGGATCGCAACGCCCCATGGGAGGAATATGTGGGCAACATCAAAGATAAATTCAGTGAAATGGCTAATAATTGTTTCACCTATGGGGTCAGTGAAGACAAGGGGGTTGTGCTCACAGGTCCTCCGGGAAGCGGTAAAACCTTTTTGGTGCGCACCTGGTTGAGTGAAAGCGAACATGTCCATGACATTGCCACAAGCCCTGCGGCCCTCCAGGACCCCACCAACCCCATCCATGGGGTGGTGGCCAACCTGGATCGGGTATACGACATTGCCAAAATGATTGCACCGGCGGTGGTGTTTTTTGATGAAGGGGATTCCCTGGCCCCCCGGCGAAGCCCATCCGGGGGGGCGCCCTCGGACGCGGCGACCAATAAATTTTTAAGCCTCATTGATGGTGAAATCCCCGTGAACAAGGGGTT
>CAKZLA010000246.1 GCA_937124525.1 uncultured Desulfobacterium sp. | reverse complement strand
CTCCGCGAACGGCCACAAATACCGTGGAAAAAAAGCTTGCTCCGATGGCGATCATCATAATCATACAAGTGATGGTCAGAGTCTGCTGACACGCATCCCGAACCACAGCCATGTTCAAACGCCCATATCCTGCTGCAAGAAAAATACTGGCAGCAGCTCCCACTGCGGCGGCTTCCGTCACGGCTGCAATGCCAAAAAAAATGCTCCCCAGCACCGAGAAGATGATCAGGGCCGGTGGAATAACAGAGGTCAGGAGAATCCGTCATTTCCCCTTCAGGGAAATCTGCCGCTCTTCCATGGGCATGGGAGGGCCGTCCTGGGGGTTTAAATAACATCTTATTGCGATGTAGAGCATGTAAAGAAGAGTGAGCAGCAGACCCGGCACCAGGGTTCCAAGGAAAAGTTTACCCACGGATATGCGGGCGATGGGCCCATAGATGATGATCATCACACTGGGGGGAATCAGGATTCCCAGGGTACCGCCGGCGCAGATGGCACCGCAGGCCATGGAAGTATTGTATTTTTTTTCCAGCATGATGGGAAGGGCCATGAGGCCAATGGTTATTTCAGAGGCCCCCACCACCCCTGTTGCTGCGGCAAAAACGGCGGATATGGCAATGGTGGAGATGCCAAGCCCGCCCCTCATGCCCCCCCAGAGCAAGTGCATGGCGTTGAAAAGGCGTTCTGCCATACCTGATTTTTCCATGAATACCCCCATGAAAAGAAAGAGGGGGACCGCCAGGAGGGTATAGTTTTTCATGAGGCCGAAAAGGCGGGCAATAAAGAGTCCGAAAATATCTCCCCCCATGAAAATAGTGCCAAAAATCACAGAGACGCCACCCAGAACAAATGCGGTGGGAAATCCCATGAAAATCCCTGTTAAAAGTGCTATGAACATCAAAAGGACCGTTAATTCTGGACTCATTGGATTTCATCTCCCCCGCATGCGATAACAACGCTTTTCAAAAATTCCGCAACTCCCTGGAGCAGCAAAAGGAAAACGCCCACAGGCATTATGGTTTTGAATGGATAGAGAATGGGTTGCCAGTATCCCTGCATGGATCGCTCGCCCATTTCCCAGGAAAACTGAACATAGGGGATCAGGGCATAGAAAAGTCCTGCCCAGAGGGGGAAAAAAAAAATAAGATAGAAAAAAATATCAATGAACGCCCTTCTACGCTGTGAAAACCTGTTGTAAAAAATATCGATTCTCACATGCTGATTTTTTTTCAGAGTCCACGCTTCTCCCATGAGGAAAAAGGTGCCACCGATCATGTAGCTGATGTCAAAGGCCCACTTTGTGGGTGCATTCAGGACATATCGGGAGAAAATTTCGTAACCGATCACAGCTGTGAGCACCACAACAAGCCAGATCATAACCTTTCCTGTGAATTCACTTAGTGCATCTATAGATTTTATTATCGCCTGTATCTGGTTCATTTTTTTTGACCTGGTCTAAGAAAAGATATAAAAGCCGCACAATATGGCATGGCGGCTTTTATATGGTTGAAGGCTCGAAACTGAAACTCTGGCACAACTCACATAAAAAACTTACAACTGGCCAGCGGTTCCAGGACGAGACTTTTATTGATAAGAAGGAGTCATAAGCGATTTATAATTATCATAACCCGTCCTGAATTTTTTCTGTGATTCCCACACTTCTTTAAAAAAGGGGTCCTGGGCCGCTTTCTTTTCCATGAGTTCCCTGGAGGTTTTGGCAAGTTCCGTCTGGATTTTGGGATCTAAATACTGAATTTTCACCCCTTTGGCCTTAAAGAAGTCCAGGGCGGGCACATCCCTGTTGATGGATCGGGTTAGCAGACGCATGGTGGCGGACTCACTGGCCACCCGAATGATCTCTTTAAGGTCTTCTGACAATTTATTCCAGGAATTTTTGTTGATTTTGATGTCCATGAAGGTGCTGGTCTGATGAATACCGGGAACCAGGAGGTATTCGGCAATTTCATAAAATGCCAGATCCTTATCAATGCTGGGGATACTGAACTCCCCGGCATCCAGAACATTTCTCTGGAGGCCCTCATAAACTTCACCGGCAGGAAGCATCATCACCGATGCACCGGCGGCACTGAGGATTTCCCCCCAGTAACCCGAAGTCCTGAACTTGAGCCCCTTGAAATCATCCATGGTTGTGATGGGCTTGTTGGACCAGGCCAGGTCCTCGCTGGGAAGTATACCGCAGGGTGCCACATAACCAAAATCATATTTCTCATATAACCTGGTGAAAAGCGCCTTCCCTTCTCCCACATACATCCAGGTAAGGTAGGGGATGGCTTCCATACCAAAGGGAATGTATCCAAAAAGAGGAGCAGCGGAAAGCTGCCCCACCGAGTAACTGGGGGAACTGTGGGCAGCGTCTATGGTTCCCATGCGTACGGCATCTGTGACTTCCAGAGCACCCATTAAAACACCGGCAGGATAACTTTTTATGGTGAGCCGTCCATCACTCATTTTTGTGACCTGGGCTGCAAAATCATCGGCAATTTCCTGGAGGATGGTTCCCTTTGGCCATGAACTGGCCATTTTCCAGACAATCTTGTCCGAAGCAAGGGCACTGCCGGCCATGAACGCAGTGAGCAAGAAACTAACGACAAGTGCAAAGGGTAAGGATCTAACTTTCATTGTATAAACCTTCTTAATTAATAATCAGTTAAAAAATAAACTCGTAAACCATAGGTCTATTTACTTCCCGGTATATTGTTCAACTCCGGGCGTAAGGGCCTACTTTTAAAATAATCGTTTATGCTTTGTCAAGGGGTGAAAAAAATGAAGATATCAAGGTAGGCAGAGTTTGAATTTAAAATGGGGGGATTGGTTTTAACTTCGGTCATTTGAGGATGGGGTCAGGCCTGTGTCATTGCGTTTTTGTTAAGGTGCTATTTAAACAAAGGATATTGACAAAAATCCCAATAACACAAGCCTGACCCTGATGGCACATAAACTGTCCAGGGCGGCCGAAATGAAACCAAGCCCTGAACTGGTTCTCCTTGAGGGATGTATCAAGATAATTTCAGGAATTATTCCTGATTTTCAAAAACATACAAATCACTTTTTTTCCAGTCCTGGGCCTCCTCCTGAAAGGACTTTAAGAAACAGCGACCGGCCTTATTTTTGACATCATAGATGCTGTGTCTCAAAAATGTCAAAGGCACTCCTCCCTTCAGTGCCACCGTAATATCAAACATGCTGAAATCCTGGACCAGGCCTCGAATGATATCGCCCTCCAGCAGGGTAAAAAAAAGCACCTCACGTTTTTTCATCAGGGGATACAGGGTTTTATTTTTTATAAAATGCCGTTCCCGGAAATTTTCCGTTGGCTCCAGATTTAATTTTTTAACTTTTTTATCAATCTTTTTGATGAGCTTTGGAATTTTTTCATGGTGCTCCACCGGGTATAAATATTTGACAACCAATTTTTGTATGTTGCATTGTCCGGTTTCCCTGGAGTCAATGGTCACTTCATACACATCATTTCCCAAAATGCGGCCTGTGACAGGTGGTTTGCCGTGCAGATGAATGCACCAGTCAGTACCTGATGCCATGGCAGTTTTAAATATGGAATTATTTTGATTTTCCAGTCTGTAGTCGCTAAATCCTGAAAGATAATTCATCAGTCTTTTACCCCTTATTTTTAATGATCATGTCGGCCCGACGACACTACGAATATCCCCCCCGACCTTAATTTATTAATCAAGGCCGGAGGCTAACTTTTGTCAAACATTGGCCACCTGTTAAAATGTTAAGGTGACATTCTAAAATCATATAACTTAAAAAAAGATAGGTAGTCAAACGTTGTTTGATTCACGACCATTGTTTTTATAAATGTTGTTCTGATTAAACGGTAAGTTGAAAACCGTTGAGTTATTACCGGCACAGGCGTTGACAAAACTCATATCTTTGTACCTTATCAGGGAACAAGAGACGCATTTTCCACCCGGATTTTCAGCCGGTTATTTTCAACTGATGCTGGTGAATCGTTGGCATAACAATAAAGACATCCATGGGGGCAGGTGTTGTAACTTCCAATGTCTTTGCTGTAAATGCAGCAGCATTCCCTTCTCTGCCCTTTATCTTTGAGATTATTTGTTTTAGATCGATGATCGTCAGCAAACAGATCTCTCTGACGTTCATATCCGAGGAATCTTTCAAACATTGCGTTCCTTCCCGGCGCATCGGTGATTCTCAGAATCAATTGATCATCCACACATCTGTTATGTTCAATTCCAAAGGAGGCAAGATTGATGACCTCACCGCAGGTGGCAAGCTTCAGCCCCCAAGGTTTATTTATCCTACTAATCTTACGGGCCATATCTGTCATGGAAACAGCATCGAAGTCACGATACCTGATACCTTTTTTGTTCAGGCTTTTCATCACCTTTTTATAATTTATGATATCTGC
This sequence comes from uncultured Desulfobacterium sp., assembly GCA_937124525.1. Next base: position 2,240 of record CAKZLA010000246.1, on the reverse strand, counting down.
AAAACTGAACACCAGTTTTTCTGTAAAAGGATGAAGGACCTTCCCAAGCCCATCTATTTTTGAAATAAGTTGATCCGGCTCTGTGCGGTCAGTCAGAAGCAGGGGATCGAATCGCCAGATGACGCACTCCTTTCCAAGGGCTTCAGAAAGGGCCTGGAAGGTTTCGATGCGCTGCTTCAGCGGTGGTACGCCAGGCTCAAAACCTTCTGCCTCGTAGTCGTTAAGGGTAAATTGAAAATAACAGGCAATACCACGTTCTTTCAGGTGTTTCAAAAAAGGGATCATGGGTGCCGGGTTCTTGGTCCAAAAAACAATGACGCAGGTATTGGCAAAGGAGACATATTGGGGTTTGAGCCGATTAAAAGGATTGATCCACTGCACATATCCTTTTTCAAGTTTATCAAAAAACCATTCACTGTAGTAGGCAGGAATATCCGTTGCCCTGCTGGCGGATATTATCCAGGGGACAATTGCAATTCTTGGACCTTCGGGGGTATCAATTTCGGTCGTGGGCCATTTAATACTAATGGTGCTCCTTTGCGTTCAGACATTTCTTACAAATAACCCTTGTTCCCGGTGCGTTTCCACGGCAAACCTTGCACGCCGGAATGAATTGAGGTCTACCATCTTCTGGCGGATACAGACCGATTCTTCAGGTTCCATAAAAGCACCACCGCCGTGCGGGTGGGAAGATAAAGACTCAAAAAATGCTTATCAATTTCTCCGGGAAGGGTTGAAGGTATAGTAAAATGCACCTGCCCCCGGGCCAGGCGACTCTGTCCGCCAAAGTTTTTTTCATCCGTATCCAGGAGCATGCCATACCTGCCCGGAGGCACCGGGATAAGGTAATCTGTATATGACAGGCTGCCATGGAAGTTAAAAATAAACAAAAGCCCGCCCCGGAAAAAGGCGATGATCTTATTGTCTTCATGGAGATGGCATAAATTTGCCCGGCCATCACCGGGAATATTAAACGACTTTATTCCATTGATCATGGCCAGGTCAAAGTCTGCAAGGCGAGAAAAATAAAGATCGGGATTATCCCTCAAAGACCATTGCCGCCGGGCATAATGATAAGACCATTGGTTGTGTGCCCCGGGAAAATCAATCCACTCCGGGTGCCCGAACTCATTGCCCATGAAATTAAGATACCCGTCCCCGGCTGTTGCCAGGGTGATCAACCGGATCATTTTGTGCAGGGCCAGGGCTCGAAATGTTTTAATATCCGGTTCTGTCCCCCCCATGCCATGGTAGATATTTTTACCCATGAGACGCATGAACAGGGTCTGATCTCCCACCAGTGCCTGATCATGGGATTCTGCGTAACTGATACTTTTTTCGTCATCCCGGCGGGCGTTAAGCTCGTACCACAAAGCCCCCAAAGGCCATGCTTCATCTTTAAAATCCTTTAACAGGCGAATCCAGTAATCAGGAACCCCCATGGCAAATCTATAATCAAAGCCCGTGCCGCCCAGAGGGCGGGGGGCTGCAATGCCGGGGTAGCCGCTCACCTCTTCCGCAATGGTGATGGCCCGGGGGAAAATATTGTGGATAATTTGGTTGGCCAAAAAAAGATATCCTAATGCCGCTTCATCCACCTCCCCTTCCCGGTAATAATCAGCGTAATTTGTGAATGCCCGGCCAATGCCATGGTCTAAAAATAACATGGAGGTCACCCCGTCAAACCGGAAACCATCCATTTTAAATTCTTCCAGCCAGTACCGGCAGTTGGACAGCAGAAAGCCAAGCACCTGGCGTTTACCATAATTAAAACAATAGGAATCCCACAGCGAATGAAGCCCCCGCTGCCCCCCATGGAAGAACTGATGCCGGGTACCATCAAAACAGCCCAAACCCTCCACTTCATTTTTAACGGCATGGGAGTGCACCAGATCCATGATGACCCGGATACCCATGCCGTGGGCCGTATCCACCAGCTGCTTTAACTCTTCCGGGGTACCGAACCGGGAGGATGGGGCAAAAAAACTGGATACATGGTAGCCAAAGGAGCCATAATAGGGATGTTCCTGGATGGCCATGAGCTGCAGCGTGTTATATCCGGCATGGGCCACCCGGGGCAGGACATGCTGTTCAAAGGCCTGGTAGGAACCCACCCTGCCTTGTTCCTGGGCCATGCCCACATGGGCTTCATATATAAGAAGGGGTTCGTCCGGGGGTGTAAAACGGGGATTTTTCCATGAATAGGGAACCGGCGGGCCCGACGCCTGGGCATTCAAAAT
>CAKZLA010000245.1 GCA_937124525.1 uncultured Desulfobacterium sp. | reverse complement strand
AAAGTCAAACAGGGAGATTAAAATACAATGAAGGGATTTCAATTCAACGGCATTGCTTCGGGCATCAAGACAAATGGTAAAAAAGATCTTGGGGTCATTTATTCACAAAGACCTGCTTGTGCCGCCGCTCTTTTTACCACCAATAAGGTGGTGGCAGCCCCGGTGATCCTGGGGAGGGAACGCATTGTTCCCGGTATTTGTCAGGCAGTGGTGGTAAATTCGGGCAATGCCAACTGTTTTACCGGGAAACAAGGATATAAAGATGCAGTGGAAACAGCCCGGGTTGCCGCAGAAGCTCTCAATATTCCCGAGGACCTGGTGCTGGTATCCTCCACCGGGGTTATTGGTGCCCCCCTCCCCATGGAAAAAATGCACACGGGAATTCCCCTTGTGGTTGCGGACATGGCATCGGACAAGGCCGATGATTTTGCAGAAGCCATCCTCACCACAGACCTTGCAAAAAAAATGGTGAGTAAAACCTGCACAATCAAAGGTAAAACCTTCACCGTGTGCGGCTTTGCCAAGGGGTCGGGCATGATCCGGCCCAACATGGCCACCATGCTGGCCTTTGTGTGCACCGACTTGGATATCTCCTCCACGCTTTTGAAAACCGTACTTCAAAAAGCCTGTGGTGTTTCGTTTAACCGCATCTCCGTGGATGGGGACACCAGCACCAATGACATGCTCATTGCCATGGCCAACGGTATGTCCGGGGCGGTTCTGGAGGATAGCGACGATGCCCTGGAGTTCCAGCGGGTGATGGATGAAACCTTGCTTGAGCTTTCAAAAATGGTCGTCCGGGACGGCGAGGGAGCCACCAAACTTGCCCGCATTGTGGTCCGGGGGGCAGCCTCGGCCCATGACGCATTTTTAACAGCCGAGGCCATTGCCCATTCCAACCTTGTGAAGACCGCCCTTTACGGTGAAGATCCCAACTGGGGCCGCATCACCGCAGCTGCGGGCCGGTCAGGAGCCATGGTGGACCCCGATAAAATGGATCTTTTTTTTGGAGAGGTTCCCCTGGTGATGGGTGGGGTATGGCAGGGGGTGGATGCGGAAAAAGAGGCAGCCAAAGGGATGAAGGCCGATGAGCTTGAGATAGTCCTGGATCTTAACCTGGGGGACCACAGTGATTTTTTCATGTTTTGTGATTTTTCTGAAAATTATGTCAAAATCAATGCAGATTATCGTTCATGATGAGACTTCAGAAATTTTTGTCCAAGGCGGGAATCTGTTCCCGGCGACAGGGGGAGGTCTTGATTTCCCAGGGCCGGGTTGAGGTCAATGGAACCACGGTGACAACGCCGGGAACCAAAATAGACCCCGAGGTGGATGCCATCTCCTTTGATGGAAAGCCCGTGCAGATAGCTTTGGATAAAGCTTTGATTTATATTGCCCTGAATAAACCTGAGGGGGTGATCTCCTCCTGTGCCCGCCAGGGCCGGGAGCCCATTGTCCTTGATCTGGTAAATGTTTCCCAGCGGATTTATCCCGTGGGACGACTGGATAAGGATTCCTGTGGGTTGATTTTGCTCACCGATGATGGGGAACTTCATAACCGTCTGTCCCATCCCTCATTTAACCATGAAAAAGAGTATTCCGTTACAACGGTTAAACCGGTGAGCCGGGGTGCCCTGGAAAAAATGGCCAGGGGTATTGTTCTTGATGGAAAAAGAACGAGAGCTGCCCGGGTGTGGCGCACAGGATCCCACGGATTTAAGATTGTACTTAAACAGGGGATTAATAGACAGATCCGGCGCATGGTGAGTAAAACCGGCAATGATGTGGCCCACCTCAAGCGGGTGCGCATGGGCCGCGTGGCATTGGGAGACCTTGTCCAGGGAAAATGGCGTTATCTGACCCCGGGGGAGGTCAAGTCTCTTCAAGCTTAAGCTTCCCCGGGGAAGGGACAGTCCTGAATTGGGGTTTTAATTAATTACAGATGGGGCAGGGCGGATTGTATGTCAATGCCCCATATCATTACAGCGACATTTGTAGCTGTAATGATGAATGATTCCTGGATCACAAGCTTATCTGGGGCGAACAGTTCCTATGGTTTATAGTGCCTGGATGCCAATGGCCTTTTTAACCCGGTCCAGCATGGGCACGGAATATTCCCGGGCACGGATGGCTCCTTTTTTCAGCACAGCATCAATGTCTCCCGGAGATTTAATCAGCTCGTTGTAAGTCTCCCGGGGACCCTTCAGCACCTCGTTGAGATGTTCAAACAGCTCTTGTTTCATGGTGCCCCAGCCAATGCCTTCCTGGTATCTGTCTGCCATGGTCGCTGTCTCTTCCCGGGTGGCAAATGCCTTGTATATGGCAAACAAGGTGCAGGTTGCCGGATCTTTGGGCTCTTCCGGTGCAAGGGAGTTGGTCTTGATCTTCATGATCAGCTTTCTTAGCTTCTTTTCCGTCTCAAACAGGGGAATGGTGTTGTTGTAGCTTTTACTCATCTTTCTGCCATCAAGGCCTGCCAGTACGGCTGTATCTTCATCCACCACGGCCTCGGGCAGGATAAAGTGTTCTCCGAACTGGTGATTGAACCGCCCGGCAATGTCCCGGGTCATCTCCAGGTGCTGGATCTGGTCCCGTCCCACGGGCACCTTGCGGGCGTTGAACATGAGGATATCTGCGGCCATGAGAATGGGATAGCTGAATAGTCCCATGGAGATCTCTTTATCCAGATCCTTTCTGCCAGCAGCCTCGTTGTCCGCCACGGCAGCCTTGTAGGCATGGGCACGATTCATGAGGCCCTTGGCCGTCATGCAGGTGAGAATCCAGGTCAGTTCCGGGATTTCCGGGATATCGGTCTGGCGGTAAAATATGGAGGTGTCAGTGTCAAGGCCCAGGGCAATCCAGGTGGCAGCCACTTCCAGGGCCGATTGTCGGATGCGTGCCGGGTCCTGGCATTTGATGATGGCATGGTAGTCGGCAAGAAAGTAATAACATTGTCTATTCTCTTCCCGGCTGGACTGGATGGCGGGCCGGATGGCCCCCACGTAGTTGCCAAGATGGGGGGTGCCGGTGGTGGTAATACCGGTGAGATGGTCTGCACTTTTCATGGGTATTTGTTTCCGTTTTTTTATTAAGAAAATGAAGCAGCAGAGTGCCGCCAGCAGAGCCTCCGGGAACATTGGAAACCAAAGAGGAAGGGCAAAAATACCCCCCGACGTTTCCGTTCCGGTCAGGGCACTCCTCGGAGGCGGTATAATACCATTTTCTATCTTCGTTGTGGCAGGTGCTTACTGCCATGTATATTCCAAAAACTTGATCATCGAGTATCAGAAACAGGGGCGTTAATCAACTGATTTGTCCATGGATGGAGAAGGCTGTGGCATGTGGTGCATTTTTTGAACAAATGCAATTTCTTCTTTTTTGTTTTTCAGCTGTCCATCCAGTTTTGCATCCAGCACCGATTGCATAATGGATTGGAAGACCGGTCCCGGCTTAAGGTTTAATGCAATGAGATCCCGGCCCTGGATGGTGGGTTTTATATCCTTGAGACGGGTGTAATAAAAAGAAACCCCTTTTTTAACCCGCTCACTCCGGGTACATGCCATTATGTAAAGCAGGTGTTCGGGTTTAAAAATGTGAAGCAGGGAATATAGACCGCTGTTGGTGGGGGGATATCTTTTTTCCAATATGTACAACCGTTCTTCTGCCTTGAATCGATCCCTTAAAACCAGTTTTGTCTGGGAGGGAGACAGTCTAAGGCGGGTGCAGATCTCCTTGGCCACCGTAAAGGGACATTTTTTAATGATTACCATGAAATAGACGGCCCATGCCATGCAAGGGGTGTTCAGGTAGAGAAGATCATGCCAGGAAAGCACCTTTTGCACAACTCCCAGGGTTTCTATGGTGGTGTTATCTATTACCAGGGCAGGGTGGATGATCTTTTCCAGTTGATACTCCCGAAGGGCTTCAATGGCTGGAATGGGGTTGTCTTCTTCAAGGATCTGTCTAAGTTCGGAAAAAACCCGTCGTCCACTGAGTTTTCTGATAAAATCAAATTTTACCGCATTGCGTATGAGGCTCTGGGTGAGTTTGCCAATGGTGAAATCAAACCGGTTGGCAAATTTAATGGCCCTGAATACCCGGGTGGGGTCCTCCACAAAACTTAAGTTGTGGATGGTTCTTATGGTTTTGTCCTTGAGGTCCCGGCGGGCACCGAAAAAATCAATGAGGGTGCCAAAGTTTTTTTCATTGAGTCCAACGGCAAGGGTGTTGATGGTAAAATCCCGGCGAAAAAGATCCCGTTTGATGGAGCTCATTTCCACCGTGGGCAGGGCCGCTGGTGCCGTATAGTATTCCATGCGGGCGGATGCCACATCAATTTTAAAGCCATTGGGAAGCACCATGACCGCTGTGCAAAATTCCCGGTGGGTGTTGCACCGCCCTCCTTTTTTTAGAATAAACCGTTGTGCAAAATCAATGCCGTCTCCCTCCACCACCACATCAATGTCTTCGCTTTTACGGTAAAGTAACAGATCCCTTACAAATCCCCCCACCACAAATAGATTCAGCCCCAGTTCATCACCAGCCCTGCCGATTTCCCCAAGCAGGTCTGCCATGGCCGGGGTCAGGCGTTCTTTGATAAGATGACCGATATTCCGGTGTTTAGCATGGTGTTGGGTGGTGTTCACGCCATGGCGGGAGGCCTTTTCATCCTTGCTGCGGTGCACCAGATAATTTAAAAGATCGGTGCGTGTGATGACACCGATGACCCGGGAATCCTTTATGACGGGCAAAAGTCGCTGTTTTTCCTCCATGATTCGGGACTCAATCTCCATGAGACCGGCATCCTGGGAAATGGTGGAAATTTCCGTTGACATGTATTCACTGATGGGCAGGTGCCCCAGTTGATGATACCCTGTTTTTTCAATGACCTGCCGGGTGATGTAGCCTGTGATGTCATGGGGGTCATCCGATGAAACCAAAAGGGAATTCACGTTGCAGCGGGTCATCATTGTGCTGGCATCGTGGCAGGAGACACTTTCCTTGATGGTTAAAGCCGGTGTTGACATCAATTCCCGGGCAATGCGGGTGGGCATCACATGGGTTTTCATGAGTTCAATGAGTTCCTGCTCCACCTGGGCCAGTGTTTTTCCGGTTATTCCTGCCGATGCGGCACTGGCATGGCCGCCTCCCCCCATGGTAGATAAAATTTTTCCCACATTCACCTCAATGATTCGACTGCGGGCAATGATATTGATCTTGGTTTCCATGAGGACAATGGCAAAAAAAACATCCAGATTGTCAATTTTCATTACCATTTGTACAATGGCTGCCAAATCTGGAATATACTCTGGAGAGGAGATGGTGGAAATATGAATCTCCACCCCGTTGATGGTGTGGGAAATTTTTTCATTCAGAAGCTCATTGAGCCAGGCCACTTGGTCGGTGCGGATCTCCTTGGAGATAAAATCGGCGATGGTGTTTAGGTTGGCCCCACAGGAGAGGAAAAAGGCAGCCGCTTGTAAATCTGCCTCGGTGGTGGAGGAGTAGGTAAATGAACCTGTATCCTCATAGATACCAAGGGCCATGACCGTGGCTTCTTCTGGAGAAATGGCAATGTCTTTTTCCCGGATCAACTGGGTTAAAATGGTAACTGTGGAACCGGTGGGTTGGACAAAGCTAATATCTGCCCTGATATCCCCCTCGGTATCTGGATGGTGGTCGTAGACGTGGATTTCCACCCCTTTTTTTTCCAGAAGTTCTGCAACGGCGGGAATGCGAAGGGGGTGGCGGGTATCCACAACGATCAACTTTTGGGTCAGGGAAAAGTCTATGTTTTTTGTGTTTTCCATGTTAAAAAGGTAGCTCATGGAGCTGACAAAAAAATCCCTGAGGCTTTTTTCCTGGGATCCCGGGAAGATCACCACCCCTTCCGGATAGAGTTTCTGGGCAGCCAACATGCTGGCAATGGCGTCAAAATCGGCGTTGGTATGGCTGGTGATTATTATTTCCGGCTGGATTTTTTTTTCTTTTTTCAATCAGGCCATGCTCCTGGGAATGACGATGGAAATTTTTTGTAACTTGGGTTGTTTGGTCGGTTGGTGCCAAACCTGGAATTTATCCTGGCCTTAATGCCATGGATACTCCATGATCGTGTGCTTATTATCATCTATGACCGGGAAAACCAAGGAGATCCTTGCATTGGTAGAAATTGACCGCTTAGCAGTAATTTCATAAAAAAAGCAAAGGAGATATGAAAAAGGCATGATTGTTTATCTCTGGAAGGGTAAAAATCCAAAAAAAAGAACCATTAAAGGCGAGATGGAAGCAAAAACCGTTGAAGAGGTTCGCTCAAATCTTTTGCGGAGAAAAATAACCGCCACCTCCATCAAGAAAAAACCCAAGGATCTGTTTGAAAATGTTTCTTTTTTGCAGCCCAAGGTAACGGATAAAGATGTTATTATTTTTTCAAGACAGTTTTCCACCATGATTGATGCGGGCCTGCCCCTGCTTCAATGTCTTGATATCCTCCAGGCCCAGCAGGAAAATCCCACCTTTAAAAAAATATTAAAAGAGACCAAGGCCTCCGTTGAAAGTGGTGAGACCTTTGCCGACTCCCTGGGTAAATTCCCCAAAGTGTTCAATGAGCTGTATGTCAATATGGTGGCGGCCGGTGAGGCCGGTGGTATTCTGGATATTATTCTCAGAAGATTGTCCGCCTACATGGAGAAAATGGCGAAATTGAAAAAACAGGTGAAGGGGGCCATGACCTATCCTGGTATCACCATGGCCGTGGCTGTGGTGGTGGTGGGAATTATCCTGGTGTTTGTTATTCCTGTTTTTTCCCAGATGTTTGAAGGGTTTGGGTCTTCCCTTCCCGCCCCCACCCTTATGGTGGTGGGGTTGAGTGAGTTTGTCATTGGAAATATATGGTATATACTGGGGGGAATTTTTTTTACAATGGTCAGCATAAAAAAATTCTATGCCACCAAAAAAGGTCAGATTATCATGGATGATCTTTTTTTAAAGGTTCCTGTATTTGGCCTGCTCATCCGCAAGGTGGCGGTGGCCAAATTTACACGGACCATGGGGACTATGATGTCAAGTGGGGTTTCAATACTGGAGGCCCTTGAAATTGTGGCCAAAACTGCCGGCAATAAAACCGTTGAATTTGCCGTTCAGGATGTTAAGTCCGGGATTTCTGAAGGCCGCTCCATGGCAGATCCTTTGCTTGAAAGTGGCGTGTTTCCCTCCATGGTCTGTTCCATGATTGCCGTGGGGGAATCCACCGGTGCTCTTGATACCATGCTTGAAAAAATTGCGGATTTTTATGATGACGAGGTGGACCAGGCCGTGAGTAACCTCACAGATATGATCGAACCCTTTCTCATGGTTTTTCTGGGGGTGGTCATTGGTGGGCTGGTCATAGCCATGTATCTTCCTATCTTTAAAATGGCCGCTGCCATCGGGTAATTTTCATGGAAATTCTCCATGCAGGGCCGGATGACTTAAAGGGACGGATAAAATGGCTCATTGCGTTCAGGCTGCTTTTTGCCGGGGTGCTTTTGGGGGCCACCTTACTTTTTTGTGCTGGCGAATCCATTCCTTTTACCGCCAAACCCTTTATCTTTTTGATTGGCATTGCCCTGGTGCTTTTTATCCTTTCCGCCATTTATTTTCTGCTGTTAAATGTCTGGGGGTCGACTCACTGGTTTGTCTATGGCCAAGTCTTTCTTGATACGGTGACCGTGACGGTGATATTATTTTTAACCGGTGGGTTTGCCAGTGTGTTTACCTTTCTTTACCTGCTGGTCATCATCGGGGTAAGTATGATTCTCCATCGGACGGGAAGTCTGGTGGTGGCTGCCTTGGGCAGTGTGCAGTATGGGGTGATGATTGATCTGGAGTATTATGGTGTTCTGGTTCCCCTGGGTACCACAGGAGACCTTGCCTCGGCCTATGCCTGGACCCATATTATATATCGCATGGTTATTATCATGACTGCCTGCTTTGCCGTGGCGTTTCTTTCGGGAATACTGGCGGTTCAGACCCGACGGGCCCGGCATGACCTGGCTGTCATGGAGGGACATCTCAAACGGGTGGAAAAGGTGGCTGCCATCGGAGAACTGGCAGCTGGCATTGCTCATGAAATTAAAAATCCCCTGGCATCCATTTCAGGGTCCATTCAGCTTCTAAAGGAGGATCTTTCCCCGGGGATGCCCAATTATCAGCTCATGCAGATTGTGCTGCGGGAAACAGACCGCTTAAGTAAGCTGGTGACAGATTTTCTGCTTTTTGCTAATCCCCACCACATGGGGGTGAAAAAAATACGTCTTGACAGGGCGGTTCGTGAAATCCTGGCCTTGTTTGAGCAGGACCCTGTGTGCAGTGAGGGCATTGTTTTTGATCTGAATGTGGCTTGCGACGTCCATATCCACATGGATGCGGGACACCTGCGTCAGATATTGTTTAATCTGTTAAAAAATGCCGCTGAGGCCATGGGTGGATCGGGAACCATTTCCATTAATCTTTCTGCTCCGGCCCAGGGGAAGGTAAAACTTCATATCAAAGATACTGGATGTGGTATTGAAAGTGGGGTGCTTGCCATGATGTTTGATCCTTTTTACACCACAAAAAGCCATGGAACCGGACTGGGGCTTGCCATTACCCATCGTATCATGGAAACCTATGGGGGAATGGTGGATGTCTCAAGTGTGCCCGGGGAGGGGACATCTTTTACCCTGATTTTCAGGCTGAACCATCCCAAACAAAATCTTGACACTGTGTTGTAAAATGGAGTAGGTAATGAAGATTTTTCACAGTTAATTAATTATGAATTTAAGATGGGAAATATATCACATCATGGAAGAATCAAGTACGCTGCTCAAGACAAGAAAAGAGAAAAATCAGGAGCTGGCAGATGCTGGCGTTCCTTTATATCCCAATGATTTCAAGGTGTCTGATACCATTGAAGTCCTCACTGGTGTCACGGAAACCGCACCGGAAACACTGGGGGAAACCGGACGGGAATTTGCCGTGGCCGGGCGAATGATGGCCGTGAACAGTTTTGGAAAATCCGCCTTTATCCGCTTTAAGGACAGAACCGGAACCCTCCAGGCCTATGTCCAGAAAAATAAGGTGGGAAATGACACCTACGCCCTGTTTAAAAAATTGGACATCGGAGATTTTGTGGGGCTGAAAGGGATTCTTTTCCAGACCCGCACCGGAGAGTGGACCCTGCTTGCCAAGGAGCTTCGGCTGTTGTCAAAATCAGTGCGCCCCCTTCCTGAAAAGTTCCATGGTATCAAAGATCCGGAAAAACGTTATCGCCAGCGGTATCTTGATCTTATCATGAACAACGAGGCCAGGGATATCTTTACCAAGCGCAGCAAAACTGTGAGCACCATGCGCCGGTTTTTTGAAGAAAGAGATTTCATGGAGGTGGAGACCCCCATGATGCAGCCCCTTCCCGGTGGTGCCGAAGCAACACCTTTTAAAACCTGGCACAATGCCCTTGGCATGGAGCTTTTCCTTCGCATTGCCCCGGAACTTTATTTGAAACGACTGGTGGTGGGGGGCTTTGAAAAGGTCTTTGAGATCAACCGCAATTTTCGCAACGAAGGCGTTTCCACCCGGCACAACCCCGAGTTCACCATGGTGGAATTTTACCAGGCCTATGCCAATTACGAAGATTTGATGGATCTCACCGAAGAGATGTTCAGCCACATTGCAAGGGAGGTTACCGGATCTGACACCATCACCTACCAGGGGGAGACCATTGTCTTTGGGGGTAAATGGCGGCGGATTTCCATGATGGATTCACTGGTGGAGATCGGTGGCCTTGACCGGGCCATCCTTGATACCCCCGAAGCCATGCTGGCCTATGCCGAAGAGAACGGTATCAAGGTGACCAAAAAAGAACGTCCCGGTAAAATTTTAACCAAGCTTTTTGATACCCTGGTGGAACCTAAGTTGATTCAACCGACCTTTATCACCGGATATCCTGTGGAGGTGTCTCCTCTGTCCCGGAAAAGTGAAATTGATCCGGAATTGACGGATCGATTTGAGTTGTTCATTGCCGGCAGGGAGATTGCCAACGGCTTTTCCGAGATCAACGACCCCGTTGACCAGTATGAACGATTCCTTGGGCAGGTGTCCCAGCGGGAAGATGGGGACAGTGAAGCCCATATCATGGATGCCGACTATGTGGAGGCCCTGGAGTATGGCATGCCCCCCACGGCGGGCCAGGGCATTGGCATTGATCGTCTGGTTATGCTCTTGACTGACTCCCCCTCCATTCGTGAGGTGATTTTGTTTCCCCACATGAAAAAGAACGCCTGATCCATAATGTCCCTTGAAACTTTCATAGCCGGGCGATACCTCAAAGCAAAGCGCAAGGAAGGCTTTATCTCCCTGATCACCCTTTTGTCCATTGCCGGGGTTACCCTTGGGGTGATGGCCTTGGTCATTGTCATTGCCGTCATGAGCGGGGCAGAGACAGAATTTCGGAACCGAATACTGGGGGTGGAACCCCACATACTTGTCATGGATGCATCGGGGGGGTACCAGGGGATTGATGGCATTGAGGCGACCATCCGGGGCATTGACAGGGTGACATCGGTCTCTTCCATGGTGTTTACCCAGACCATGATCAAGACCTCGGTGGGGCTTTCCGGTGCCGTGATACGGGGGGTTGACCCCCATGGACAGCTAAGTCTGATAAAAGGATATACCAGGGCTCAGATGGAGAACAGACTTACCCCGTCCGGACTCAATGGTGTGCTGCCCGGCATTGTGCTGGGGCGGGAACTGGCAAAAAACATTGGTGCATCTGTGGGGGATACCCTGGTCTTGATGTCACCGGGGGGGATGATTTCTCCGGTGGGATATATGCCCTCCCTGAAACGCTTTCTGGTCACCGGTATGTTTGAGTCCGGCATGTATGAGTATGACAGTTCCCTTGCCTGGGTCCACCTTGACGAGGCCCGAAAACTCTTAGGCTCAAAGGATCGCATCTCCGCACTGGGGGTGTGGGTGGAAGATGTGTTTTCCGCAGCCCAGGTTAAAAAGAGCATTGTGAAAAATCTGGGACCATCTTACTATGCCCGGGACTGGATGGAGATGAACCAAAGCCTTTTTTCTGCCCTGAAGCTTGAAAAAACCGCCATGTTCATTATCCTGACACTCATTGTGCTGGTGGCAGCATTTAACATCACCAGTGCCTTGATCATGATGGTCATGGAAAAAACCCGGGACATTGCCATTTTAAAAGCAATGGGGGCCACCAGTGCCATGATTCGAAAAATATTTGTTTTCCAGGGAATGATCGTAGGCCTCACCGGTACAGCCCTTGGCACTTTTCTGGGTGTTTTTATCTGTGTGGTACTGAAGAAATATCAGTTCATAACCCTCCCTTCTGCCTATCCTTTTTCCACCCTTCCTGTCCAACTGGAATATCTGGATGTGATCCTGATTGCGGTGTCTTCCATGGTGCTGTGCCTGCTTTCCACCATTTATCCCTGCCGGAGGGCGGCTGCCATGGACCCGGTGGAGGCACTTCGATATGGGTGATGACAAAGACAATATTCTGGTCTCCCTGCAAGGGGTCTGTAAGGGATTTAAGACTGCTGATGCCACCATTGATATTTTAAAAGATGTTGATTTTGATATCAGGCAGGGGGAGAGCATGGCGGTTGTGGGGGCTTCGGGGATCGGGAAATCCACCTTGCTTCATATTCTGGGAACCCTTGATCGCCCGGACACCGGCACCATCTGTTTTAAAGATAACAATGTGCTGGCATTGGGAGAAAAAGCACTTGCCCGGTTTCGCAATAGAACCATTGGCTTTGTCTTTCAGTTTCACCACCTGCTCCAGGGATTTACGACCCTGGAAAATGTGATGATCCCTTGCCTCATTGATGAGCAGCAGTCAGAAAAGTCCAGGGCACTGGCCATGGGTATCTTAAAAAGGGTGGGCCTGGCCCATCGTTTGACCCATCGGGTGGAGGATCTGTCCGGGGGGGAGCAGCAGCGGGTGGCCATTGCCCGGGCATTGGTGGCAAAACCCTCACTTTTACTGGCAGATGAACCCACGGGTAACCTGGACAAAGAGAACGGAAGGGCCGTACATCAACTGCTTCTGGAGTTGAACCGGGAACTTGGCATGACCCTGATTGTGGTAACACATAATCCAGAGCTTGCAGATATAATGGAAAGACGGGTGACCCTGCGGCAGTGTCAGGTGGTACCTGCGTGAAGAAAATCTTTTTTGTTGTGGCAGAGGTTTGCCCATGACGGTTATAAATAAAAATGGATGTGACATCATGAAGACATGGATACGAAAAACGGTCGTTGGGATGATATTGATTGCAGTGGCAGTGTTACCGGTCAATACCATGGGGGCTGAAAAAAAGAGTGTCGGAATGTTTCCCCTGAAAATGCTGTCAGCTGGGGACACCGGGGAGCTTGGAAGCCGTATCGCTTCAGTGATTTCAGATAATATTATCGCTGAAGGGGCCATGGTGACCTCCATGACGTCCCCGGACGATGTAACTCTGTTGGAAGCGTCTGATCTGCAGACCATGGGACTCAGCCAGGGGATGGATTATCTGTTGTGGGGAACGGTGTTTATTTCCGGTGAGAAAATCAGCATGGATATGAAGGTAAAGGATGTCATTGCCGATACCCGGCCCGTCTCCTTTTTCTCCGAAGCCCAGGGCGTTGAAAATCTTTTTTCCGCTGTGAATGCATTGAGCACTGAAATATCCGGGGAGATTTTTAACCGAAAACTCATTGAAAAAATTAGTGTCAAAGGCAATATCCGCATTGAATCCGATGCCATTTTGAAAATGCTTCATACTGCCAAAGGCGATATTTACAGTCCGGAACGCCTGAACAGCGATCTTAAGGCCATTTACGGCATGGGATATTTCAATGATGTCCGCATTGAACGACAGGATTATGATAACGGACTTGAGATTATCTATTCCGTTGAGGAAAAACCCAGTGTCCGCAAGGTTAAATTCCAAGGAAACCGCATCTATGAGGAACAGGAGCTTTTTGATGTGGTCTCCACCAGCACCGGCTCCATCTTAAATATTTATAAACTAAAGGCGGATGTGGCAGCCATTCAGACCCTGTACACGGATAAAAATTACCACAATTGTGAAATCAACTATGAGCTTAAGCTGCTTGAAAACAATCAGGCAGACATTATTTTTATCATTAAAGAGGGAAAAAAGCTTCGCATTGAAACCCTGGTGTTGGAGGGGAACACCTTCTTTAGCCGTAAACAGATTTTAAAGCATATCAAAACCAGTGAAAGAGGGTTCTGGTCATGGATAACTTCATCCGGAGATCTGGATCGAAATGAGCTCACCCAGGATGTGTATCGCATGGAGGCTTTTTATAAAAATAATGGTTTCATTGATGCCCGGATATCTGATCCTGAGATTGAGTTTAAAGAAGAGGGTATCTGGGTTAAATTCAAAATCCAGGAAGGGGAACAGTTTCGCATTGGTGAGATCTCATTTAAGGGCGATCTGATTTTTCCCGAGGATGAGTTGATGTCAGGCCTGAGCCTTAAAACCGATACTCTATACTCCAGGGATATGCTTCGGAGCAATATGCTTTCCCTCACCGATCGCTATGCGGACAAGGGCTTTGCCAATACCGATGTTCGCCCCTCCATTGCAAGAGACATTGAAGCAAAACAGGTGAACATTCTTTTTGATATCCAGAAAGGAGATCCTGTTTATTTTGAACGGATTCAAATCACCGGTAACACCAAAACCCGGGACAAGGTGATCCGTCGTCAGATCACCGTGCACGAGCAGGAGCTTTATTCCCTGTCGGGAATTCAAAGAAGCACTGCAAATCTAAGGCGCATTGATTATTTTGAAAATGTGGAGGTTAAGCCCAGCCAGGGAAGTACCCAGGATAAGGTAAACCTGAATGTGGAAATTACGGAAAAACCAACCGGGGCCTTCAGCTTTGGCGGTGGATACAGCAGTGAGGACAAAGTCTTCGGGATGGTTTCGGTGTCAGAGCGCAATTTTATGGGCAAAGGGCAGGTGGCTTCCCTTAAGGCGGAAGTTTCTGCGTCTTCCACCAAATATACCTTCAGTTTCACCGAACCCTGGTTGTTTGATATCCCACTGTCTGCTGGAATTGATTTGTACAAGTGGGATTATGAGTACGATTATTACGATAAGGACAGCACCGGCGGAGCATTGCGCTTTGGATATAAAATTTTTGATTACACCTCATTGGGATTTAAATACGGGTATGAAGATTTTACCATTGAGAATGTGGAGGAAGATTACACCGACGTGGATGCCGGTAACTATGTGACCAGCAGCATCACCACCTCTTTGCGGTATGATTCCAGAAACAGTGCATTTAACCCCACAGGGGGATCAGAACACAGCTTTTCCGTTGAATATGCCGGTGACTGGCTGGGGGGAGAGATTGATTTTACAAAGTACATTGCCGAGACCGGGTGGTATTATCCCCTGTTTTGGAAGTTCACCGGGTTTCTCCATGGTCGGGGAGGGTTTCTGGATGACCGATCCGATGACGACATTGATATTGACTATGAACGCTTCTATCTTGGTGGTATCAATTCCGTCCGGGGCTATGACTGGCAGGACATCAATGCCACCCCCGAAGGGGAAAAAGAAGAGCGGGGTGGAGAAAAATTTCTCCAGTTTAATGCCGAGATCACCTTCCCCATCATTGAGGAGATGAAGCTTGTGGGGGTGTTTTTTTATGATGCCGGGGATGTCTACGAAAAAAGTGAGGATATTAAACTTGATGATTTGTATACAAGTTTTGGAGGCGGTGTCCGGTGGTACTCTCCCATGGGGCCCATCCGCATTGAATACGGCAGTATTCTAAATGGCAAGGAGTACACCGGAGGGCGTTGGGAATTTTCCATGGGGGGAACTTTTTAATTCACACATCTGTTGGATTTTAGTATTTTTTTATAAGAAACTCCGTCCAACATGCTTAAATTATAGGGTTTTTATTTTTAGTTGTGGCAGATGCTTATTGCCATGTTAGGTTATTTGAAATGACAACAAGCGTTGGGCCTGGCACTAACTTTTGCCATTTTGGGGGGCCACCAAATAACCGGGGTGGCCGAAGTTATAGCCATGCTCCAATAGTTAAACCGTGGAGGATCGTATGAAAAAGACAATTATGATGATTTTTATGGCAATGCTTCTTATTCTGGGAACCGTTGATATCACCTTGGCTGCCGGGGGGCTCAAACTTGGGGTGGTTAATTTCCAGAAGGTGCTGTCCAACTCAAGCCCGGGGAAAATGGCCAGTGCGGAGATGAATAAAAAAGGCAAAGAGATGGAGGACAGTGTCAAGCAAAAGGAAGAGGAACTCATTGCATTGCAAAAGACCCTTGAGCGGGAAGCATTGGTCATGGGGAAGGATAAAAGCGAACAAAAACAGCGGGAATTTCGCATCAAGGCCAATGATTATAAAACCCTGAAAGCCGCTTACCTCAAAGAGTTTAAACAGATCCAGGCCCGACATTTTAATAAAATTAAAACCGAGGTGCTGGCCCTTGCCACTGAGGTGGGAAAGAAAAAAGGCTTTGATCTTATTCTTGAAATCAATGAGGGCGGAGTGATGTATTACAACGATGCCATTGATATCACGGATGAACTGATCAAGGCATACAACAAAAAGGCTGCAGCAGCAAAATGATGGCCATTTCAGTTCAGCACATCGCAGAAAAATTTAACGCCATGGTTGTGGGAGACGCTTCCCGGGTGATACACGGCGTTGCCCCCTTTGACCAGGCAGGCCCCCGGGATCTTGCCTTTGCCGTGGATGCTGCATGGATTAAACAATTGGACGTCGCCAAAGCCGGGGCCATCATGGTGCCGGACACCCTTGATAGCTCTTTTCTGGAATCCATGGGGGGCACCTTTATTGTGTGCGAGCATCCAAAACAGTTTTTTTTCAAGATGCTCTCATGGTTTTATCCGGAAAAACGACCTGCATCCGGTTGTTCTTCCCTGGCGGTAACAGGGCAGAATTTTACATGTGGAAAGAACCCTGTGATCTCTTCCCATGTCTTTATCGGTGATGATGTCACCCTGGGACACCGGGTGTGGGTCATGCCGGGGGTGTTCATTGGAGATGGGGTATGTATTGGGGATGATGCCATTATCAAGCCCAATGTCACCATCATGGAACGCTCCTGCATCGGCAAGCAAGTGCTCATTCACTCCGGCACGGTGATTGGAAGCGATGGGTTTGGATTTACCACGGATGGCCAGGCCCATGAAAAAATTCCCCATGCCGGATTTGTCCAGATTGATGATAATGTGGAAATCGGTGCCTGCAATACCATTGATCGGGGCACCATGGGACGGACCTGGCTGGGCCAGGGGGTAAAGACCGACAACCAGGTGCACATTGCCCACAATGTCACCATCGGGCCCCATACCCTGGTGGTTGCCCAGTCGGGTATTGCAGGTAGCAGTACTATTGGTCATAATGTTATCATAGCTGGAAAAGCGGGTATTTCCGGTCATCTTTTTGTGGGGGATGGTGCCATTGTGGGACCCGGTGCCGGGGTGACCAAAAATGTACCCCCCGGTGAAATTGTGTCGGGCATTCCGGATATGCCCCACAAAAACTGGCTGAAGGTGGGGCGTATCCTGCCCCGCCTTCCTGAAATGAGAAAATTATTGCTCTCCCTGGAACGAAAGATAAAAGCCATTGAAAAACGCATTGAAACGGAGTAATTCCATGATTCATCCCACGGCCATCATTGATGCCGAAGCTGAAATTGGTTCTGATGTGACCATCGGCCCCTATGCCATTGTCAGGGGGAATGTCACCATTGGTGCTGGCACTGAAATTGGCCCCTATACCATCATAGACGAATATGTCCATGTGGGCCAGAATTGTCGTATTTTTCAATATGCCTCCATCGGCGCTGCCCCCCAAGATTTAAAATATCATGGGGAAAAGACCTATCTTAAAATCGGCAGGGGAACCATTATCAGAGAATTTGCCACCATTAACCGGGGAACGGCCTTTGGTGGGGGGTACACCGAGGTGGGGGAAGAAAATTACCTGATGGCTTACACCCACATCGCCCATGACTGCAAGACCGGAAAACAGGTGATCCTGGCCAATAACGCCACCCTGGCCGGTCACATTGAGCTGGGGGATAATGTCACGGTGGGGGGACTTGTGGCCATCCATCAATTTGTTAAAATCGGGGATCATGCCTACATTGGTGGCAAGTCCGCCGTGGTTAAGGACATCCCTCCCTATGTCATCGCCGCAGGAGACCGGGCCACCCTCCATGGCTTGAATAATGTGGGGCTCAAGCGTAAAGCATTTTCCAAATCCACCCTGAGTAGTCTGAAAAAGGCCTATCGAATTGTGTTTCGCATCGGTCTCACCGTGAAGCAGGCCTCGGAACGGGTCCGGGCCGAGGTGGAACAGATCCCAGAGGTGGTGAACTTTATTCAGTTCATTGAGCGATCCAGCCGAGGTGTTACGCGATAAATGAAATCCATAGGGCTCATTGCAGGGGGCGGGCAGTTTCCACTGCTGTTTGCCCAAAGGGCAAAGGTAAAGGGCATTTCTGTGCATGCCGTGGCCTATGTTAATGAGGCATCCCCCTCCCTTGCAGATCATGTGACCTCCATCCAGTGGATTCACCTGGGCCAGGTGACGAAATTGTTGAAATTTTTTCGACACAATGGGATTACCCGGGCCGTGATGCTGGGGACCGTTAAAAAGACACGGATATTCGCCGATATTAAACCGGATCTTAAAGCCCTGGCCTTCATCGCCACCATGGGGCACACCCATGATGATGGGATTATGAGGGCCTTTGCTGATCTTCTGAAAAAAGAGGGTGTCACCATCTGTCCTTCCACCTTGCTGTTGCCGGATCTTATTTCCCCCAAAGGGTGCTGGACCCGGAAAAAACCGGGACGGGCCGCCACAAAGGATATTGAGACTGGCTGGCACATTGCAGGGGAGATTGGTCGCCTGGACATTGGACAATGTGTGGTGGTGTCCAATGGCACTGTGCTTGCCGTGGAGGCGGCAGATGGCACCGATGCCACCATCCGGCGAGGCGCTTCTTTAAGCACCGGTGGCGCTGTGGTGGTGAAACGATCCAAACCCAGACAGGATCTGCGGTTTGATCTGCCCTCATCGGGGATTGAAACCATCCGGACCATGGTGGAATCCGGTGCCGATGTGCTGGTGCTGGAGGCAGAAAAAAGTCTCTCCTTTGATCGACAGGAGATGATTGATGTGGCCAACCAACAGGGAATCAGCATTGTGGCCATGGCAGATGAGGATCTCTTATTATGATGCATGGCCCCAATGATTGTCTGCCCCATCACCAGGGCACCCCAAAAAAAATCATGATCATTGCAGGGGAACCCTCGGGGGATCTCCATGGAGCCAATCTTGTCAAGGCCTTGAAGGAAAGAGCCCCGGAAATAGATATCACTGGTATTGGCGGGGATGCCATGGCCCGGGCCGGCATGGACATATTGTTTCATATCCGGGATCTGTCCGTCATGGGCGTCACCGAAGTGTTGCTGAAGATGCAGACCATTGCCAGGGTTTTTCGTGGTATCAAGGGTCGGTTGGAGCAATGTTCACCTGATCTGCTGATTCTCATTGATTATCCGGGCTTTAATTTGCAAATGGCTGCTGTGGCCAAGGCCATGGGGGTGCCTGTTCTTTACTATATCTCCCCCAAGGTGTGGGCCTGGAAGTTGTCCCGTCTTAAAAAAATAAAAAAACATGTGGACCATGTGGCGTTGATTTTTCCCTTTGAGGCACCCCTTTACCGAAAATGGAAAATTCCCCACACCTTTGTGGGACATCCTCTCCTGGATTGCCATGATCCAGGGACGTTCCCTGGGATCAAATCCGGAGATGGGGTTCTTACCATCGGCTTGTTACCCGGCTCCAGAAACAGCGAGATTGACGCGCTTCTTGAAATTTTTCTTAAGTCGTCGTTAAAAATAAAACAGCACATGCCCGGGGTTCGATTTTTGTTATCCTGTGCCACCGCCGTTGACATGGACCGGTTTAATGCCATTTTAAGCCTTTATAACAACAAAAATCTGTTTCAAGTCATCCAAGGGGATGTCACCAAGATACTCTCCTCGGCCCATCTGATTATAGCGGCATCGGGAACGGTTTCCCTGGAGGCCGCTCTTTTTCGGGTGCCCACCATCATCGTAT
>CAKZLA010000244.1 GCA_937124525.1 uncultured Desulfobacterium sp. | reverse complement strand
CCACCCAGTTAACCCAGCCCCGGGAGTTAATTGTTGCCTGTGTGCCCATGCGCAGCAACGTCAATATCTCCCAGATTGCCCGCACGGCCAGTGCCTGTGCCGTGGGAAAAATGATTATTTGCGGAAACGCCTCCTTGATTTCCAAAATTGCCCGGGATGCAACCTCAGAACTTTGTGTCTCCACCCACCGCTCTTTATCCCCTGTGCTTAAAAAATTAAAACAAGACGGCTATCGCATTGTTGGGATAGAACAGACATCCAACTCCCAGAATATACACCATTTTTCCTTTGAACGTCGGACCGTCCTTGTGATAGGAAACGAGCGACTTGGAATCAAAGATGAAATCCTGAGCCAGTTGGATGATGTCATTGAAATTCCCGTGTGGGGACTGCCCCATAGTTATAATGCAGCTTCCGCTGCCAATATGGCTTTGTATGAATACTGCCGACAATTTCCCCAGGGATAAAACAAGGCTGATTCAGAAAACATTCGCCTATTTTGAGAACACCTTAACATCAACCTTGCCGTTTTGATGTGGCCACACAGTAATCAATGAAACATCCCAGCTCCTATAATCCCGGGAAGGCTGACTTTTGTCACCCCCCCGGGGCTGACCTGTTTGTTTGTTGCAATGGCATTTGCTGCCATCATTCCACTTTTAATGGCCCCATGAATTCCTTCTCCCATGTCCAGGGTGGCGACCCCGGCAGCATCTCCAACAACAAATACATTGTCCTTGCGAAAGGCAGAACTGGGATGAAACAGATAATAATTGTGGCCCCTGGGGGTGGATGGGGGCTGTTTTATCAGGGAAAGGCTTACCAGCTTTTTAACAAAAAGGACCCAATGATCCATGATGCTTCTATTTTGTCGCTTTAATCCTAAAAGTTTTCCGCCGATTCCAATGTTCAACCAGCCATTCGCCTTTGGCAAATACCACGCATACCCTGGCAATCGGTTTTTAAAATACCAGATATGACATCTACCATCCGGTATATGGCATTGATATTCCTTTTCAACTGCGCAAATCATTGCCTTTGCAGGCCTTTGATCTGTTTTGCTGAAAAAATATTTATAAACAGGGCAATGGGTACCGCCCGCACCCACCAGGTATCTGCATTGGTATTTATTATCAATAATATAGTATCCCTTATACTCCATGACATGCTTAACCTTATGGAGGTAAACCGGAACATGGGCACGCTGAATCATCCATTCATCAAACTCATATCGTCTGATGGCATATTGGCAGGTTTTAACAGGAAATTCCAGCCCCAACAGATGGAAATGAATTCGGTCAAACCGCTTCAGGGTATGGGGATATATTTTTGGATCTATATTCAAGGTATTGAATACGCTTGGGGTCACCCAACCAGCACAAACTTTCTGGCGGGGAAATAGATTTTTATCAAGGATCAGGGTCTCAAGACCTGCTTTCCTCAAAGTCCCTGCACATGCCGAACCAGCCGGTCCCCCACCCACCACAATTATTTCTGACTTTATCATCCCCATAAGCCTTTATGAAATCCGCCAATCTGGTCTTTTTTTTCCGGGCTTGGTCATGACAATTTGCCACAACTGCATTTCTCTGGATCGAAATCCTCCGGCACAGGATAAAAGATAATATTCCCACATTCTGAAAAACCGTTCTCCGTACTTATCTTTCAGCTCCGGCCATGCCTGTTTGAAATTCCTATACCAGGCCATCAGGGTTTTATCATAATCTTCCCCGAAATTCTGCCAGTCCTCCATGACAAAAATTCCCTCCATGGCTTTTCCCAACTGTGTAATGGAAGGCAGCATAGAGTTGGGGAAAATATATTTTCTGGTCCATGGATTACATATCTTGCTACTGGTATTGCTTCCGATGGTGTGAATAAAAGCAATGCCGTCCTTTTTTAACAATTGGCTCGTCAATTTCATATAGGTTCTATAATTTTTATACCCCACATGTTCAATCATCCCAATGGAAACGACCCTGTCATAGTGCCCTGATGCATTCCTGTAGTCGTCCAGCCGGATATTAACCGGCAGGTCCTTGCAAAGTTTTTTTGCAAATTCAGCCTGTTCCTTAGATACGGTAAATCCGGTGACCCTGGCACCATATTCCTGTGCCACATATTTGGCAAACCCGCCAAAGCCACACCCCAGTTCAACAATATCCATTCCAGGCCTGAGATCCAGTTTCGTGCAAATCATTGCAAGTTTGGCTTCCTGGGCTGCGTCAAGGGTATTACTATCTCTCCAGTAGCCACAGGTATACTGCATTTTTTTATCCAGCATTGCCAGGTAAAGATCGTTGCCAAGATCATAATGATTTTTACCAACAATGAACGCGCGTCGCATAGTCTGTAGATTAAACATCTTTGCTTTAAAGATGTTCCATGTTGTGGTCCAGTCCTTTTGTATCTTATCTAACAAATCGGCACGTAAAACTTTCTCAAAAAATAGGTCCAGGGCCTGGCAATCCCACCATTTATCCATGTAAGATTCTCCAAGCCCCAGAATGGTCTGGTTAAAAACACGATCATAGAAGTTGTCATCATGGACCCGAATATCATAAGGGTTATCTCCGTTGACTGTAATTCCTGCAATCCCCATTAAATTTAAAAATGTTTTTTTGACTTTGTTTTCCATCATGCCACCACCTAATTTTTAATAAAAACTTAATAAAAACAATAGTTTTTATCGACAACCTCCTTGCTTTTTTTAGAAGGATCTTTTTCCAGTCACAACAATGTATCCTATTCCAACCTCGATAAAACATTTAAAGCATAATAAAGCAATTAACATACCAATGTATCAAATAACCTACATTTAAACAATACCTTCGCCAAATTCAAAATCAATTTGAAATTTGGCAATTAAGATACCATATACGGTATTATATGTGAGTGTCAAATCACAATATATAGGCCAATATTTAAACCAAAATAAAATTGGCGAAGGTATTATTAAAGCGAAGACTATTTTGTTGTAGGGCGTATCACAATAGATACTTAATGGCATTGTCCGCTACGAGCTTCATTTTTTATAAGAAACTTCGTCCAATGATTTGTAATAACTGGAGTTTCGATATTTGTTGTGGCAGGCCAGATCCCCAATACGGTCTGCCCGTGGCAGTTATAAGAAAATGCAGCATCAGGCACTCCTCGGAGGCGGCATAATACGATTTTCTATTTTTTTTGTGGCAGACGGTTACTGTTATCATGTATGACATGATGATAAAAACAATGGTGTCAAGATTTTTTCCAGAATGGAAAGAGTTCTTGTGTATATTCCTTTTTTAAGATTTCATCTATATTAACAAAAGGTGTAAAGATAAGTCGGAAATAAGACTCGGCATCCAGAATGTAACCCTCATACAAATCATCGATACCACCTTGATCGTCGAGGGATTGGATGCCATCGACGGGACGTCAGTGCTGGATATTAAATTGAAAATCTAAAGATAGCTGAAAAAACGTCCCTGTTCATTATTTTTATATACACACCCTTTATTTTCATATATATTATTCCGTTTTTAATAGACTGGGGCAACGCCCAAAAAAACATATATAAAGAATTTACAGGGAGCAGTTAATACATGTCTGCCATATTTGGTATTGATTTTGGAACATCCAACTCAGCATTATCCGTGAACATTGACGGCAATGTAAAATTATTGAATGTGGACAGGGAAAACCCCATTTCCAATTCGTTGAAATCCATTCTATATTTTTTAAAAGAACGTGGCCGGGCAAACGCCTATGTCGGGCATGAAGGAGTTCAAAAATACATAGAAAACGAGGCCGATGGCCGCTATATTCAGTCCATCAAAACATTTCTTCCCAACAAAGAATTTGATAAGACATCCATTTATGGTCAACAGTACACCCTGGAGGCTTTGATTGCCATATTCCTCAAAGTCATGAAAGAGCGGGGGGAAGAGATTATTAAACAGGAGGTGTCTGATCTGATTTTAGGACGCCCGGTGATTTTCTCCGAAGATCCAGAAAGGGATCAGCTTGCCCAGGATCGCCTGATCCGGGCGGCAAAACTGGCTGGATTTAAAAACATCTCATTTCAACTGGAACCCATTGCAGCTGCCCTTGCCTACGAAAACACCATTAAGGCCGGAAAAGAACAACTGGTACTGGTGGGAGATTTTGGGGGCGGCAGTTCAGACTTTACCATCCATAAAGCAGGTAACAAGGGCAGCAATAAAACCCAGAGAGAAAAGGACATTCTATCTGTGGGGGGTGTTTATATTGGCGGGGATGTTTTTGATTCTCAAATTATGCGGGAAAAGGTAGCAACTTATTATGGGAAAAATGTACAGGCGAAATCCATTTGGAGCGACAATTTTTTCGGGCTTTCCCCCATTGTCATCAAAAAGCTCACCCAATGGCACCTCATTCCCCAGCTTCGGTTACCCAGCACATTGAAAAATATTAAAGAACTTAAGGTAAATGCGGCGCTTAAAGATCAAAAGCTCTTGGAAAACCTGGAAAATCTCATTGAAGCCAACTATGGATATCTGCTCTTCCAGTCCATTGAAAAATCAAAATGCGAATTGTCCTATGGGGACTCATCCCATATCTATTTTAATGATTATGATATCTGTATTGATGAGTTAATATCCCGGAATGAGTTTGAAGGATTCATCCACGAAAAAGTAGATGCCATCAATACCTGTATTGATTCAACACTAAGGGATGCCGATTTAACGTCCACCGATATTGATGTGGTTTTTTTAACCGGGGGGTCTTCCTATATCCCCCTGATACGGAAATTGTTTGAACAACGCATGGGAGCAGATAAGATCCGCACCGCCGATGCATTTACAAGTGTTGCCTATGGACTGGGACTTCATGGGGCAACATGATCAAAACTAAATATTTTGCAAAGCAAGGGGATTTATACTATATCTTTGGGTTAAAAATGCTTCCATAACCTGCCATTCTTCCATGGGGACAAATCATTACAGATGAACTCTTTAAAAACCCTTAAAATTCTTAATACCGCAATGGAACAAATGCTGGTCGGTGTTCTGATCACCCACCAGTCAGATAACCAGGTGGTATGCATCAACAGTGAATTATCACGAATTCTGGGCCTGAAACACGCCCCTTTGGAAGGTGCCTCTTTA
The DNA here is from genome assembly GCA_937124525.1 of uncultured Desulfobacterium sp. Next base: position 2,396 of record CAKZLA010000244.1, on the reverse strand, counting down.
AAAGATTTTTTTTTTGACGCCGGTGGAAAATTTTTCTATCCCAATGAAAAAGCCATCTACAACAATATGTTTTCTTCACACTTGAAATCCGAAACCCATGTGGTGGCCAAGGATTTTGAGGCCATTGTTCAACAACCAGGTGGCACCAAAATACATGTCCTGGTAAATTCATCACCGGTTTTAAATGAAGCCCGGCAAGTCATTGCCATGGTCACTGTTTTACAGGACATCTCTGCCAAGAAAAAAGACCAAATGCTACACCTGGCCCATGAAAAAGAACTTGAAGAAAATTTTAAAAAACAAACCGAAAATCTTAAAAAAACAAACAGGCAATTGGAAACCATCCTCAATGCATCATCGGAAAGTATCTGGATCTGTGACGGTCAGGGGGTTGTGCTTCGTATCAACCAAGCCACGGAAAAACTCCTTGGCATCTCTTCTAAAGAGGTGATCGGTAAACAAATCGACGCCCTGGTGAACAAAGGCATGATGGACCGATCTGTCACCCGGGAGGTGCTCGATCGTAAATGCCAGGTCAATATCATCCAGAAAACTGCTAAAACCAAGAAGCGGCTCCTGGTCACCGGCACACCGGTATTTGATGATGACGGTTCCATCTCCATGGTCATCACCAATGAACGGGATATGACCCAGCTCAACGATCTCCATGAAGAGCTGGAACTGATGCGTCTTGAGAGCAAACAGATAAAGGATGAACTCACACAGCTCAACCTCAGGGAACTCAAGGAACAAGAAATTGTGGCGGAAAGCAAGGAGATGCAGCACATACTGCTGACATGCCAGAAACTTGCCAACCTGAAAGTTTCCAATATTCTTATCATGGGTGAATCCGGCACCGGCAAGGGATTGCTGGCTAAATTTATCCATTCGCGCAGGAATAAAGGGCCGTTTGTACAGATCAACTGTGCTGCCCTTCCCGAATCTCTCATTGAAGCGGAGCTTTTCGGGTATGAAAAAGGAGCCTTTACCGGTGCCGGAGAAAAGGGGAAAATAGGACTTTTTGAGATGGCCCGGGGGGGAACCCTGTTCCTGGATGAAATCGGAGAAATGACCCTTCCCATGCAGGCCAAACTGTTAAAATGCATTGAAGATAAGGAAGTGCTTCACATCGGCGGTTTGACACCCATTAAAATAGACTGTACAGTGATCGCCGCCACCAATGTTAAACTTGTTGATCAGATAATTCATAAAAAATTCCGCCAAGATCTCTACTTCAGACTAAACACCTTTGCCATCACCATTCCCCCCCTGCGGGATCGGGTGGAAGATATTCCGGGTTTGATATTTTTCTTTCTTAATAAATATAACAGGGAATACAATCTCCAACGAAAACTCTCCCCCCGCAGCCTCAGTGCCATCCAGGCCCATGCATTTCCCGGCAACATTCGTGAACTACAGAACATGATTAAAAAAGCGGTGGTCATGGGGGAGTCCGCCATCATTGAACAATTTGGCACGGAGAAAATTGACGATTCCTTTTCAGCATCCCCCCATGACGGTGCATTGGAACTGAAAACCAGCTCCTATGTTTTCAATGACAAGGTTCTTTCGTATGAAAAAAAACTACTCTCCCGGGCGGTGAAAGAGTTTAAAACCACCCGGGCCATTGCCGCAGCACTTCACATGACCCAATCCCAAGTTTTCAGAAAGCTGAAAAAACACAATCTGAGCAATTGATCCCATTGAGCATCCCAATTTTTCGAGCTGTGCGGGTAAATTTTTATTTCTCCGATTTGGAACAAACTTTCAGGCCTATTTGTAATTTAACAATACAAATTGAATGCTAAATTTGATCTGTTTGCATTGTCAAACGCTGCGGATAATCGCTACCCGCACAGGTCACAATTTTTAGATTGATAAATTTAAGGCCGCTGGAAACTCATAACTTACCAGTTGAAAAATGTTCAGTCCCAAAAATTGAGCTGAAACCAGGGTGGTGATTCAAAAGAAATTCAAGTCCAAGGCCCATACAAAATCCTCTTACCCTCGAAATCAGGGGTAAAATCAACTAAAAAGTGATTTCACAAACTCAATCAGCAACAGCCCTCCCAGGTTAGATTCAAAATCAAATCAAAAGAAGCCCCGCATAATACTCCAAACCCCCAAACAGATTCGATATTGAATCAAAAATAAATTTCTTCATCGAGCCAACAAAAAAAATATAAAATAAATATTTAAATTTCAATATATTATAAAAATTTATAACTCAAAGAATGGCATCGGCATGAAATCTGCTTTAAGTCAATTCAGACAAAAAACATTATAATTTAAAATTCACAGATTTGATTTTTGGCATCCTATGAGCCAAAAAGGACTTTACAGTCTTTTGGGAAAAAGCCCCTACAAATGTGGAATGCTCCAAGAAACTGTAAAGT
>CAKZLA010000243.1 GCA_937124525.1 uncultured Desulfobacterium sp. | reverse complement strand
GTGCTCATAGATTTAAAGATAAAACATGTAAAACATCATGATATTGGACAAATGAACTTGTATTTAAACTACTTTAAATCAGAAGAGAATACAGCAGGAGATAATCCTCCAATAGGAATTGTTTTAGGCGCTGATAAAAATGACATTCTGGTTGAGTATGCGATTGGAGGAATAACAAATAATATCTTTGTTTCAAAATATCAACTATACTTACCTGACAGGAAAGTTCTGGAAAACAAAGTTAAAGAATTTCTTCAGCCCGGAAGTCAAAAAGTATTTATTCCAATGGTCGTTAAGGCTATTGAAAATGGAGACAAACTTTGCGCTCAATTTATGGCTGAAATGGGTGTGGAGGTGTAGGCATGGAAAAACAGAATATCAAGCAATTCACGGAAATCATGATGGGGCTTGCCGAGAATTACCCTGGGGCAGTCCTCACCAGCAACGGCTTGAAGCTCAGGTTTGCCGCCCTGAAAGAATTCTCCATTGATCAGGTGGCCAGGGCCGCCATGGAGCTTGTCAGAATCCACAAATATAATTCAATGCCCACCGTTGGCGACATAATCAACGCCATGGACGGAGTGGTCAGGATTAACACAGAGCAGCGGGCGGAGATCGAGGCAGGGAAGGTGTTGGACCACCTGCATTATTTTGGAAGTCAGGTTACCCCATCTTTTGATGATCCTATCACCAAACACCTGATGGGCCACCGGTGGCGGTATCACTCTTGGGCATCCAGGGTGAAGGAAGATGATTTGAAATGGTGGTCACGGGATTTTGTCCGGGCTTACAAGGCACATGCCGTTGCAGCAAATGCCGGGTTTTACCTTCCAGAAAATCCGGTAGTCCGGCGGGTGGCCCATACCGTTTGTGAATCAAGCTTTGTTGAATTGCACTGATTTTTAATTGCCTTGGGAAGAGTTGCTTTCTGGGCGATCAAGGGGGATAACATGCGAGAATTAACGAAAAAAGAATTGCAGGAATCATCAATGAGTGACGCTGCGAAAACAACGAGACTTTTGCTTACTACAAATGAGGCTGCGGAATATCTCAGATTAAAAAGACAGACCCTGGCAACATGGAGACACACCCGGAAAGGGCCTGATTACATCAAAATGGGGCGTTATGTTATGTACGAAAAGAAAGCTCTTGATAAATTAATTTCAGAAAATCGCGTTATCATGAATTGATCATTTCTGTGAACATTTCCATCTGGGGAACCCCGGGGCTTGTATGGATTTTTCCTTTACCTGGACAATGACGATAGCACCGGGACCCGGGGAGGATACCCCAGACGGACAAATGCCAATGTGGCTGACAGTGACTTGGGATAGACTTTATCAACTTGGATGGATATAGTGAGGACATAATGAATGGGTTACCTGACCTTATCAAGTCAAGTCAAGTCAACCCATGCCAACAGCTCACTGGAATACCCTTTTTCCGGAGTGGCAATGGCACGATGCCTCAGCTCTTTTTGAAGCGTCGGCTCTATATGGTCATGTAAAATGGACAATCTGGTTTCCGGTGAAAAAGATGATTTTCCCGGGGGTGCGGAAAAACATGACCGGTACTGCTTCTCAACCGCCGGAATTCGCTTCCCTTCACCATTGACGGAAATGGGAATCACATAGCTGGCTGACTCTTTTCCCTTGCCAAAGGATTGTATCAGCCAGACTGTCAGCACCGCCGGATACCCAAGATCCATATTCGCAGTGGCCCCCAGGGTCGTGGCGGGAAAATCTTTGCATTGCTGAATCAATCCATTCATGATCGGGTGATCAAGCCCCATCAACTCCAGTTTATCGTCTTCCTGGAGTAACTCCCGGTCAAAGGTATAAATCATAGGAGAATCGTTCTCTTGGACAGCCATTTTAAATCGATTATCATCAATGTGAACCAGCTCCCCTTTGTCCTTTTGTACAACCTGTTCCAAAAAACGGATAATACGAGATTTGCTGTCATCAATATTGGCAAGGGGATTGTATTCATCAAGGCTGAAGCTATCCAGCTCCTGGAACAACTCAAATACCACCTTTCTTGCCTCGTTGGCATTGGACATAGCCTCTTCAAGTTCCTGCTGGGTTCTTTTAAGTGTGGGATCATCCAGTGCATCCCGATAGAGTTGATCATAGCTGAGCCGGTCATTCAACTGCCCCAATATCTGGCCCCGAAGATCCTCGGTTACATTGCCCTGCTCATCCACTTTTCCCAAGGTGCGGGCAATTTCGTTGAGCTTATCCATCAAAAGCAAAAAGATCTTTCCTTCAATGGTATCGGATAATACCAGGTTGTAGACCTGGGCCGTGTACTGCTGACCATACCGATGGATTCGCCCAATCCGCTGCTCTACATCCATGGGATTCCAGGGCAGATCAAAATTAAACAAAATACGACTAAACTGAAGGTTGATCCCCTCGCGACCGGCTGCGGTGCAGACCATCACCCTTGGCCCATCCGTCCTTCTGAAACGCTTCTCCGCAGCCAGCTTGCTGCCGTGATCTCCGCCCCTCAACACGACCACCCCTTGACCCGGATAAGATGTATCAATGGCCCGGGACAGCAGATCCACGGTGGATAGATAGGTGGCGAAAATCACCACCTTTTCATTGGGATTCTGGTTCCACAACGCCCCAAGGGCACGGATCAGTTTCTCAATTTTGGTTTCCTGTTCATCGGGGTACACGGCAAGCAGTTCTTTAATGCGCAGGCGCTCTTCAGGCAGGCACATGGCAATGGAAGTGGCCGCCAGATTTTCGCCCTCAGCCACGACCACCTCAGATGATTCGGAAGAGGCAGCAATGGCCAGATCCTCTTCATCCATTTTTTTGATCAACTTGAGTTTTAAATCCGAAAGAATCTGGTCCACTTCAATACGCCCCACCTGATTACAGGGCAGGTTATGGTCGGTGTGGATCATTTCCCTGGCTTCATCCATCAATCCCAGATGTCCGTCAATATCCATGGCCTGATCCTTTAATATGGCCTCATGGATGGTCAGGCTGAGCTGACGACGACGCAGTGTATTTCTGACAGCGGCAAAGCTGGATGCGGCAATTTTTTGGAAGATGGTCATCACAAATCCCAGGGCCCGGCCCTTGTTTCCCTGCTGTTTGGCCAGGTTGAACCCATCAACCAGGTATTCACGAAGTTTGGCGTAAAACTCATTTTCCCTGTCGGACATGGTAAAGGCTTCCGTATGGACCCATCGCCGGGTGAAAAGAGGCGATCCGTCTGGGGTACAGGCATCGGCCTTGGTTCGTCGGTAGACCACGGCATTGAGCCGGTGGCGTTTTTCCACCATATCGTCCGGTCCTTTGAAAAGCGTTGGATTTAAAAGCTGTATCAGCATCCAGAACCGAAAATGATCTCCCTGATGGGGGGTGGCAGAAAGTAACAGCAGATCACGGGCATGATCCCGCAACGCCTCGGCCAGCTTGTAATTTTCCGTTTTCCGCACCTTGCGACCCGACTTGTATGCCGACAGATGATGGGCTTCATCAAACACCACCAGATCCCAGGGTGGTGCGTCCTTCAGTCTTTTCACCCGAGCCCGCCGTTTCAGGGTATCCACACTGGCGATCAAACGGTCATGCTTTGCAAAGGCATTGCTTCGCCGGTCGGTCACATCCCCCTGGGCACCAAATACCTCAAAATCAAGATTGAATACCTCGTTCAACTCTCTATGCCAGTTGTTCACCAGGCCTGCCGGTACCACCATCAAGGCCCGCTTCATCTCTCCCCGACTGGTCATTTCCCGGAGAATCAAGGCGGTTTCAATGGTTTTACCCAGGCCCACTTCATCTGCGATGAGAAAACGTCGGGGGGAGGCGGTGGCCACCCTGTGGGTCAGGACCACTTGATGGGGCAATAAATCAATCCTGGCGGCGGTCATGGCGGCGGCATTGTCCATCAACGGTAATGCATGGGCTTCCACATAAAGCCATGCATTTCTCAGACGATCCTTGCCCCCTGACACACCGGCGAGCATCTGTTCCGTTGGGGTTTGGAGGGGGGCAATGGCATCCTGGAACACCTGTCTCTCCCCAATGGGGAAAAAGACCCGAACATACCCGTCCGCCGTACTGCTGACGACAATCCCCTCTCCAAATTCAGGGTGGAGAACCCGCTGCCCTGCTTGAAATCTAATTTCAGACATCAGCTGATCCTTGGGTGATACAGCCCGGCCCACTCCTTACCATCATAATCGGCATGGGGGTCATGGGTATCCATGATCCGTTCAATCTCTTTTTCCGCACCGGAAAAGAGCAATCGGCCCATGGGCAGGCCATCTCCACCGGTGGGGTTGTGTTTCCAAAAATAGTGTTCACTGGCCCCTTTCATCATGATTCGCGCCCGGCCACTGGGCACCCAGAAGATAAGCCCGGTCTCTCCTTGATAGAAATCCTGGAATGAGAGCATGGCCTCTTTAAGATCTGTTTCAATCCATTTTTCTGCATCCTGGGTGCTCAATAGATCAATGGTACCCTCAAAACCCGAGACCACCATGGTATCTCCATCCAGGGACGGCAGCTCTTCGGGCCAATCATCCACCTGGGAAAAAAATTGTCGCATGGAGAGCACTGCGCCTGGGTCAATCAAATGGGTCAGGATGTCACCGCTCCAGAGAAATGCCAGACCACGGCGGGGCCATCCACGGTTAAAACGTGTGTGCACCATTACATTTCCTCATCGTAAGTATTTGGTTTGATATTGTAAATGTTTGGCCAGTGCCCCATAACTACTTCTCATCATCTGGATTACCAAAGATATCCAGCTGTTTGGGGGGCTGTTTTTTTGCTGAAATTTGTTCATACAGACGGGAGGCGGTGATGGCAGCATTGCGAATTTCTGGGGTGCCGCCATGATTTCCCAGCCATTTTAAAATCTCGCCAAGGGCGGGATGGGCCGTGAATTTGGGATTGTTCAACGTATCTGCGGCATTAATCCCGCTTCCCTCAAAACAGGCCCCGGTAAAGAACATGGCCTGATCATAATCGCTGTTCATATTTTTTTTCTGTTTTCCCACCCATGATTTGGCCAGGTCCAGGGGAGGGGTGAGGTAAAAGATCTTTTTCTCCACATACACCCATCCCCGTTCCACATAATCGGATGGGGCAGAGCCGGTGCCCCTCAGAAATTTCTGGATCTGGTCTCTGGGGAGTTCATTTACGCCATGAAAGAGACGCAGCAACATGCGGGTAAAGGGCTCTGCATTATAGGGAGGAGGTTCCTTGATATCTTCGGCTTCTTCATCCAGTAATTGATTGATCCCCACCAACGCCTCCAGAACAGATATTGGCGTATCTTGATCCTTGTACACCTTACCGTAATGGCGGGAGAAATATTCCAATGCTTTCCCCCGTCGGATCACCTGAAGGTCTGCCTCCATCAAGCCTGCTTCCTGGTGATGTTCCAGCAATTCCTGAAGATCCCGTACATCCCGGAGAATCTGTCTTCTGAGCTTTGCCCAGGAAATGGGTTTTGACTCTTCATGGCGTTTTCGGCATACATGGATGACATCATATTCGATTTTTTGAGAACCGAATTGAGCTTTTTCACCTTTGGATTCATCGCTTCGTATTGGGTACGTTGCAATTAAATAAAATCCAGCATCAAAAAGTGATTCAAGAACAGAGACCCAAGCTTTGTCTTCATTGTGATGAAAAGTAAATGCTAAAATTCCTGAAGGTTTGAGGATTCGATGCGCTTCGCTCCAACAGGCAGTAATAAGGCGTTGGTAGTATGGTTCAGGATTTTCAGAATTACGATATGGGTTTGTAACTGCCTCTAATGTTTTTGGGGTAAATTCAGCAGAGAAATACTGAGGGTATCTATCTTTCAAAGCCAAGCGCAACCAAACATAAAAGAAATCACCAAGCTCAGCATATTGCATGATTCCACCAAATGGGGGATCCGTGATAACAAGATCGAACGATGAATCATTTGCTTTTAATAATTCAGTGGATGATCCACATGTCAAGTTTGAATCTCGGGAAATTCTGTCTTCGCATGGGACTTTTTCACTTTTTCCGGTAAGAAAATTTTCTAGAATATGATTTTCTGACGAAAGTTTAGTATTATTTACTATGTCCCATGGATCATTAAACCACTCAATAGATCTTAAAACAGTGTTGTGCTGTGATAACCAATTACCTCTTCCCAAGTTACAAAAAGTAGAATTTTCAATACTCAGAGCTTTTGGATGGTAATTATTATTGCTCAAGTGTGGACACAATTTATCATAGCCAATATCCCAAAAACAAAACATGTTTTGATTACGTAAATACTGCTGAAATGAACCAAGTATAAAATTTGAATGTAACTTATCCTTGTGTCGTGAAATGTATCGAAGTAAGATCGATAGGGTCATCAATTGCCTTGGGTTAAACATTTTCCAATAATGTGTAAAACCATGTTCTGGTATTGCCCATCCATGAGTTTTCCAACCTTTTGAGAGCTCACTTGTGGGCCAATAATTTTTTAGATCTTCACTTTTTCGAGTACTCCATTCAATGTATGAGCTATTAAAGTTTAACGGATCGGAGGCTGGTGTAAAAAATCTACCATTATAGAGTTGTTTTTCATTTTTACATTCAGGGCAAAATCCTTGAATTGCATACATGGAAACCGGCCCTGTTTTCCCCGATGCTTTGACCGATTTCAAGATATTCTGAACAACTCCGCAATCGCCACATGAAAAATGACTCTTTTTGGGGACTGTTCCTCCTTCTTTACTGGTATGGATGACAACACCAGTATCCAGACAGACAATTTCCTCCGGCAGTTTCCCCCTGACTTCAATCAATTTGCAATTCTCAGCCCGGGCCTGGTTCCATCGAACCGTTTCTTCCACCGGATCATCAGCACTACCGCCGTATGGTCTGCCATCTGGATCAGTTCCGGCTTCCCCTTTTAGCCAATCCGGATGCACAAGAAGAGAGAGGGAGACCTGTTTGTCGGTGCCGTTGTGGCATCCCCCAACGGTTTCTTTGTCCCCGCAGATGGGACGCACGGCACGCGTGGGCTGGCGTGTGAGATCGGCCAGTG
>CAKZLA010000242.1 GCA_937124525.1 uncultured Desulfobacterium sp. | reverse complement strand
TCTTTCATAAAGATCAGGTGAAACGTGAAGGCAAAATTCTCATATTCATAGATGAAATTCAATCCTGCCCATCAGCGATTTCTTATCTCCGAGTGACTGGGATGAATTTTATGAATACGCTGAAAAACTCACCAGACAGAAGGGCGGCAAGACCGTTAAAACCGGTCTGTCCATAGACTGGGTAAAAACTTCATGGCCAATACGTATCTCTCCTGCCTGCAGGGGGCAAAAGGCAGCATCTACGACGGTGCCAGCCGATATATTGACTTTAAGAGCAAGGAGGCGAAACACTTGCTTAAAGCCTGGGTTAAACTGGTCAAAGCCGGGTATACACCGGTTGATACCTTTGCCAATATGGATGCAGGAAGAAGCAATTTTTTGGCCGGTAAAGTAGCCATGCATATTCCCTCGGTTTCAAGGTGGCAGGAAGCGGCCAAAAAACAGAGTGAAGACAAGGTGACCGGCATGCCTTTACCGGGCTCTGAAAACAATGGAACGATAGCCTTTATCTCCGGGATCATGATCCCCAAAGTATCAGAAAATTCTGAAATGGCTAAATTGATATAGTAAGGCGGAGTCATTGATAGACAATCCGCCCAAGTCCAGAGGCATGCCTGCCAGGCATCAGGCCTTTGTATTGATCCTTGAGGACTCACCGGGACAGAAATTATCAGCCCAGTACATGATAATGAGCGTAAAAACGCCGAGAATCACAAATCCCATAGCCAGAGGAATTGTGGTTCCATTGTAATATCGACCGATGATAAGAGATAGTGGAGAAGAGATCAGGCTGCTCAAAGAGCCGATGACGGCGGCACCTATTCCGGCAATATGTCCCAGTGGCCCCATGGCTATGGCGTTCAGATTTCCGAAAAGAATGCCAAGACAGAAAAAAGACAACATAAAACAAAGCATCATCAACCACAATGGAGAATTTCCGCCCATTTGAAAGGTGACGGCCAGATAAAGAATCATCAGTATGATAAAAAATATAACTGCCCGATATGACAAGGAGCGCATGCCGAACCGCATTACGATACGGGAATTCACAAATGATGCACCTCCAACGGACAGGGATATAAATGCCATGTAAAATGGAAACTGTCGCCCAAGATGGTAGATTTCCTGAAAAATTTGTTGGGCACAGTTCAGGTATGCCAAAAGCACAGCTAACATAAATCCTGCGGCCAGGGTATATCCGAGGGACAGACGATTGGTGCAGACTTCAACAAGACCGTTGAGGATACGTTTAGCGGAAAAGTGAATCCGGTGCTGCCGGGGAAGTGTCTCCGGTTGCCGGATGGTGAACCAGATCAGGGCGACGATACTCTGGATTATTAAAACGCCGAAAATAGCCCGCCAGTTTGTTTTGAGCAAAATAACCTGACCAAGGGCCGGAGCTATTGCGGGAATGACAATGAAGACAGCCATTACTGCTGACATGATCCTGGCCATTGCACGGCCGTCATACTGATCCCTTATCAGTGCGACGATGGCTGTGCGCGGGCCTGCCACACCAATACCCTGGATCAGTCTTCCGACCAGCATAACGTTGAACTGCCTGGAAAAGATCGACAATAGACAGCCCAATGTAAAAATTAAAAAACCGGTAACGACCATTGGTTTCCGACCAAAGCAGTCAGACAGGGGGCCAAAAAAGATTTGCCCGATGCCCAGGCCGAGTATCAATATGGAGACAACGAGCTGGGCGTCATTGGGGTGTCCTGCACCAAGATCCTGGCCGATGTCAGGCAAGGCAGGCAGCATCATATCAATGGACAAGGCCGTAATGGATATGATCACCGCCATCATAATGATAAACTCCCGGTAACTCGGACTGCGTGTCTTTACTTGCGTTTTGATTGACATGGTGATCGCCTTTTTAGTTTTACGTGATATCAATGACCAGTCTGCTCATATCTGAATTTCTCTCCAAAGTAAAGGCACCATGAGATCGGACTTTGCTTTAATACTTAATTATAATATGTTATTTCAGTTTTCCCGGTGGAGAATTTTCCGGTTTGGGCTCAGAAAGCTATTTTTCTTCTGCCCCTTACCACCCATGCCTTCACATCCAGTTGTTCCTGGAAGGTTATTTTAAGTGGTTTATCTCCACGGAACTCAAGCATAAGGATTTCGGTGTAGTTAAACTTTTTCGATTCTAACCCGGGTGCTGCTGAAATCCGGAATGCCGCCTACAAGATCCACCAGGGGCGTTTGATTCAGATTCGGGTCCAGAAGGGCCACATCGTTAAAGTTGAGGCCAGCACCAAACCGGGGATTGGGTGTGAGGCGGTTGCCATTTATGATGGCATCTCCTCCCATAAATGCTGTCCGACCGTTTCGGATTTCCAACTGACTTGCGCCGAACTGAGTATGGCCGAAATGAAAGGATACAGCCACACAGCCGGGCCGGATAAGAGCGGTTTGCTTGACTTTCCCCCGGATGCCGTCAGTATTACTTTTTGAAGACAGGATCACTGTATCGTTGTCTGCCACGCCAAGCTTTTGGGCATCAGCAGGGTTAATCTCCACCCGGTTTTCGTTGGTGATTTCCATGGAGAGACTGGACCACAGGGACCGGGACTGCGTATGCAGCCGGTTTTTATAAGTGACAATGGCAAAGGGATAATCCTGTTGAAGATCATCCATTAACATGCCCTTGGAATCCTTTGGCGCTATCCAGTGGGGCATACCCTTAAACCGTTCTCCGGTGATGCTGTTGATGGATTGGGCCAGTTTTTCGTTGTAGAGATGAACCTCGGACAGCCCTTTGCTGAACACTTCGCCGGTAAACAGATCTTCATAGGGTTTAAAAATTCCACCCCGGGCCAGCATGGTGCAGACCTGGGACCACTTTTCCTTATCCAGTATTCCTTTGTACCGGGCCAGGGGATAGGACGATTCCACAGAGGAGACCTCGTCATCTGAAGCACAGGGAAGTTTGGCATTGTGGGCGATATTTGCAAAGGCTCTCAGGTAATAATCTTCCGCACAGAACAAGTCATGGTGCCCTCCGGACTTGTCCGGAATGGCATGTTTGCCAAACCCGGGTAGATCCAGGGCCATGGCAAGATCAATGAGAAGGGTCTCGGTGCAGATTGGCCGTCCGTCCGGTGTCTGTTCGGTCAAAGGATCAATCATGGGACTGCGGATGCCGGTAAATGACAGGCCTGGTGCATGGGGGGAGAGCCACCCGTAATGGCCTTCGGCAAAACTTAAGTCCGGCACAATGTAATCGGCATAAATATTGGACTCGTTCACAGCAATGTCGATGGACACATGCAGCGGCACCTTATCCGGATCTGCCAGGGTTTGTTTAAACCGATACCCCCCGGGAATGGAAAACACCGGGTTGAACAGATAGGTGAACAATACTTTTGCCGGATACGGGTATTGCTGGTCAATGCCGCTTAAGGCCTCCACGCACAGGCCGCCTTTGGTAAATCCGAACCACGGTCGTTTAGACGGATATCCCGAACCGGTGTGGTCTTTTTTTTGCGTATATTCAATGGTTTTTTCGTAATGGGCCTTTTCACGGGAAATGGCCACTCCGCTGTTTTTCTTTTTGCCGGGAAAAGATTTTAGATCAAAAATTCCTTTTAAAGGATTGCCGCAACCGCCGCCGCCTTTGAGGTAGCCGCCTTTCATGTTTACACTGCCCACCAGAATGTTCAGCGCGGCAATGGCATAGGCCGCATAGGTGCCGTTCACGTAATTGCCGGCACCGTGGTACTGGGTCACTGCAGCCCGGGTGCCGTGGGAGGAAAATTCCTTGGCCACCTTGGCGATCTGTTCCTGGTTCACACCGCACATCCGGGCGTAGTCTTCCATGGTGTGGGACATGGCCGCTTCCTGCAACAGGGTGTAGGAGGTTTTAACCCTGATGGCGTTGCCAAAATAATCTGTGACAATAGCTGTTTTGACAAGCTCGGCCGTGCCCACGGCCTGTGCTGTTTTCGGGGTTTGTCCGCCAGTGGGGAAAACTACTTTATCCTGACTGTTCTTACCGCCCAAAGACGGATCAATGTGCGACATCCGCAGAAAAGCACCATTGTCTTTGTGTGCGGGATCGCAGATCACAAGGTGGGCAGCGTTGGAGACCACACCATAGCCTTTGGCTTTGACCCGGACTGGATTGGGCAGACTCAGATACTCGGTGTTGACGCCATTGTTTTCCATCATCCATCGGATAATGCCCATGGCCAGAGCCCCGTCTTTTCCGGGTTTTACCGGTAGCCAGTCTTCGGCATGGGCTGCCGCCCGGGTGGCCCTGGGATCGGCAATGGCAAAAGAGAGTTGTCCGTCTGCCTGACGTCGGGATACCATGGCCCCATAGGTGTTGACGCCGGGCTGGAGGGCTTCATAGATGTTGGCGCCGAATACCAGGATATATTCCGCGTTTTTGGGATCGGCTTTTAATTCAACATCACTGCCGCCGCTTAAAGCAAAGTTGCCCATGCGGAAACCCAGACCGCAGATGTCGGTGTGGCCGATGCGGTTTTTAGACCCCACAGCGGATTTGACAAACCGATCAATGAATTCCTTGCGCCCGCTTTGCAGCCGCCCGGTCATGAATACCAGTCCGTTGCGTCTGGGGCCAAGATAGGGATCGGCAGGGTCAATGGGGTCATCGGACAAGATATTTTTGATGCCCGGCACAATGCGGTCTTCTCCCATATGCGTGAACAGCTGGCCGCCCTGGCTGAGTTCCTGTATTAGATCCGGCCAGGAAATGGGTTCGAATTTTCCTGAGCCCCTGGGGCCGCACCGTTTCAAGGGTCTGCGCAGGCGGTACGGACTGGTGATGTGCTGGGGGGTATCCAGCGCTTTACCGCATACCGGGCTGTGATGGGCAAGGGCGGTTTTTATGTCCGTGGCATAGTCAATGGGAGAAAACTGCATGTTGTAGGGATGGTAGGGATTGCCCGAAATGTTGATCAGCTTGCCGTCATCGACCACACCCCGGACTCCGCAACGGGCATTGCAGGCCAGGCAAACCGAATGAACGGTCCGGGTGCCGTCGGACAGTCTTGTCTTTGCAGCATTCTGGACGTCCCTTGGGTTTTGAACCGGAGGGACCGACGCTGCGGCAGGAGATGAGGCAGCGATGCCCACAGCGGTAACACCTGCGTTTTTGATCATTTCCCGGCGGCTGATTCCTTTCTTGCTGGTTGATTTTTGATCCGACACGGTTACTTCTGCTCCTTTTTATTTTTACCCTGGAGGATATGAACCGCACCAAGGTTTTTTTCTTTTAAAGACATGGCCGATAGATAGGCGGCAAACTCGCCCTCAGGCTTGTCTATTCTGCCGAAAATCCTGGCATTGGACGGACAGTTCTCCACACAGGCCGGTACAAGTCCCTGGGAAATCCGGTCCAGGCACAGGTCGCACTTGTCTGTTTTTTCGGAAAACCGGCTGTCGTGAAACCTGGCATCATAGGGACAGGCATCCATACAGGCACCATTGCCGTCGCATCGGTTCCAGTCAGTCATAACCAGGCCGGACTCGTGGACAAATGCCGCCCCGGTTGGACATGCCGACACACAGGGGGCATCTGTGCAATGCCGACAAATATGCGTGTCAAAAATGAATGTCGCATTGGGATAATCGCCTGTTTCAAGGCCGCGTACTGATGTGTTGAAATGGCCTTCTGCCGTTTTGTTCTGCAGCTTGCAGGCCACCATACACGATTGGCAACCCGAACATCGGGAGGTGTCAATGATCATTCCCCATCTGGCATCGTCTGCGTGCGGAAAGGCAGCAACCCGGGATACTGTTCCCATAAGTCCACCAGCCCCAAGGCAGAGTATTAAACCGTTTTTTAGAAATTCTCTTCTGTTTTCCATTCGCTTCCGTCGTGGGTTTGTATATCAATGATATGAAGGATGCCTTATCTGAGCTATCCCTCTGTCAGGCTATAAAAAAGGTAAGTTCTCAATAACTCGGGGTAGGAAAGCCTATTTACCCTTTAAACGCCGGGTGCTATTCAAAAGGATTCCCTGAATGCCCTATTTATTGAGAACTTACGAAAAAAGGCCCGGAGTGTTGACCCCGGGCCGCATCATCATCATCATCATCATCTGTCGGCAGGTCTTAGTCGGCCTTGAATGTCACCTTGTAACTGAATGATTTGGCGTCAAAGTAGTTGAGCTGTCTGCCGTCCACCTGGGCTGCCGGGTACATGAAATAGGGAAGGGGGGCTTTGGCTCCAGTCAGGTTAACGCCCCGGCTATTTTTCTCAAGCACCAGACGGAATAGATCATCCCCTCCCCAGAAAAAGGTTTTCCAGTCCTGGGTAGCCCCATCGGTCAACTCAAGTTTGTGAACCAGCATCATTTTTCTGACATCTGCCGGGTCCACCATGACCCAGCCGGTACCGGGCAGATAAAACTCGGCCCAGCAATGAAATCCGCTGGTGACATCCCCGTCTTTAGGAGAGCCCAACCGAAGGCCGTACACATCACGTGCCGGAATGCCAGCGGCCCGGGCCAGGGTGACGAATACGGCAGACAAGTCTGCACATTTTCCCCCGCCTTTGCATTGCTGAATGGTTCTGCCGGGTTCCCCCAGGCCGCAGCCTTTGACCTCAGGGTCTCTAAAGGTATTTTCCACCACCCAGTCATATACTGCCCGGGCCTTCTCAAGGGTCGTGGTTTTTCCCTTGACCGCTTTGCTGGCAATTTTTTTCATTTCCGGGTCATTGGCCGGAATGAAAGGGGTGGCCCCAAGATAAGGGGTGATTATAGCCGGGTAATCAGCACCGTTTTCCAGAATATCAGGATTGCGTCGGTCTTTCTGGCTGATGTGAAATGCCATGACGCATTTGGGCTGTTCAGCAGGTTTATCCCAGGTCAGGTGCAGGTAAACTGCCTCGGATGCTGGATCACGGTATATGGCCTGGGTTTTGAAATTACCGGTAATTGACATGTCGGAAATGGTTTGGAATTCATCACCCATGGGGTAGGGGACCCACAAATCCACTTTTTGCGTATCCTTCTGGACAGTCGGGGTAAGGGTGAATGTCAGGTGGCCGTTGGGCTGGGCCGCCAAACAGGTACTGGTTAATATGAGAAAGATGGCGGTCAACCATATCAATGCTTTATTCATGTGTTCTCCTTAAATTCAATTGATTAAACTGTAAATTTTAGCTGATGGTTTGGGTCTGAAACGATTTTGACCGTCAGTCTATAAAAATATCCTGAAATGCCCTGCCAATCAATTTGATAATCTAAATCAGTTACTTTATTCATATTGAGATTATCAATATCTGGCTTGTTATAATCTCATCCTAACTTTTTGTGTCGAAACTGAGTTTGACTTATAGTCAGGGCTTTTTAAAGATTCGTATCAAGCAAAAACAGGTTGGTAGGGAAAGGTCATCCATGCTATGATTAGGTTAAACTTTCATAAAATTTTATTGGATTGGTATTTATGCCGGATAAACCCACATATGAAGAATTGGAACAAAGAGTCAGGGAGCTGGAGCAGGAAAAGCGTGAAAAAAACCTGTCTGAAAAGAGCCCAACAGATGCCGGGAGCGGGTTAACCCATCGTGTTGAATCAGAGATGGTTTCACAAGATCCTATCCCGGAAGCTGACCTTGGCACCATCATCAATTCCGAAGAAATTCAGTCCATCATGGATGATTTTTGTTATCTCACCGGCATGGTAACCGCCATACTTGACCTGAAAGGAAACGTGGTCGAAGCCACGGGGTGGCGGGATTTGTGCACGAAATTTCATAGAAAAAATCCCAAAACAGCCTATAACTGTACACAAAGCGATCTTTTTTTAACAAAAAACCTTAGGCCCGGCGACTATGTCGACTATAAATGTAAAAACGGTCTGTGGGATGTTGTTACACCTCTATATGTTGGAACCAAACACTTGGGAAATATCTATACCGGACAATTTTTTTATGACGATGAGCCCGTAGACAAAGATTTTTTTATCAAGCAGGCGGAGCGATACGGATTTGACAAGAATTCCTATATGGATGCATTCCAAAGTATACCCAGGTACAGCCGAGAAACCATTCAACACCTGATGAGCTTTCTGGTTAAGTTTACGACCTATGTTTCTAAAATAAGCCTGGCCAAAAGACAGCTTGAAAAGGAGGTTTTTGATCGCAAACAGGCAGAGAAATCCTTACAGGAAAGTGAAAAAAAATTCAGGGCAATTGCGGAAACCTCTCCCCTGGCCATCTACATGTCCAGCGGCATCGAGCAGAAAGCTGAATACATAAACCCGATGTTCATCAAATTGTTTGGCTATAAAAAGGAGGATATCCCCACCGTTAGTCAATGGTGGCCCTTGGCCTATCCCAGTGAAAACTACCGCAGGCAAATTGAAGAAGAATGGCAAAGAAAAGTTAAGAAAGCCATTGCCTCACAATCTGAAATTGAGCCGATGGAGGTTGTGGTAACTTGCAAGGATGGATCAAAAAAAAATATTTCATGGGGATTCATAACCACTGGTAAACAGAATTGGGCTTTCGGCCTTGATCTGACGGAACGAAAACGGGCAGAGGCCGAAAGTGAAAGATTGATGACGGCCATTGATCAGGCCAGTGAGATGATCATTATCACCGATGACCTTGGAACCATACAATATACAAATCCGGCCTTTGAGCGAACCACTGGGTATAGCCAAAGGGAAACCATCGGGCAAAATCCACGCATTCTCAAGAGTGGCCAACAGAACGAGACCTTCTACAGCACATTATGGCAAACTATTTCAGGCGGACAAATCTGGAAGGGACGTCTGGTCAACAAGCGCAAGGACGGCACCTTATTCAGCGAGGACGCCTCAATTTCGCCGGTGTTTGATGTGACGGGCAAGATTGTTCATTATGTGGGAGTCAAACGAGATATAACCGATCAGATCCGGCTGGAATCCCAGGTGCTGCAGGCCCAGAAGATGGAATCCATCAGTATATTGGCTGGCGGAATTGCCCATGATTTTAATAATCTTCTCAGTGTTATTACCGGTAATATTTCACATGTGTTATCGATTACAGATAAAAATGATGAGGCCTATACTGCACTGCGGGATGTTCAACAAGGAGCAAAGCAGGCTCAAAATTTGACCCAGCAGCTTCTTACCTTTTCCAAGGGGGGAGACCCCATTAAAAAGGCCACTGATCTTAACCGGATTTTATCTGAGGTTGCCCAATTTGTTATCAGGGGAGCTAAATCCAAATGTGAGCTTAAATTGGCAGATAATTTGTGGCATGTTGAGGTTGATCCGGGTCAAATCAATCAAGTTATTGGCAATTTAGTCATCAACGCAAACCAGGCCATGCCAAATGGCGGAACGATTTCCATACGAACCGAAAATATGGAAATTGAGGCTGAAAGCAATCTTTCATTATCTGTAGGGCCATATATCAAAATAACCATAGAAGATCAGGGCGTTGGGATTTTAAATAAACACTTGGCAAATATCTTTGATCCCTATTTTTCCACAAAGCAGAAAGGAAGCGGTCTTGGTCTGGCAACGGCATATTCCATTATCAAAAAGCATGACGGCCAAATTGTCGTCTATTCTGAAATTAATATCGGGACTGTTTTTACTATTTATCTGCCGGCATCTTTGACCAACATTGAACAAACTGAAAAAATCAAAAAGACTCCCCATGGGGGTCAGGGTAAAATTCTGATTATGGACGATCAGAAAGCCATATTGAAGATGATAGGAAGAATGTTGAATCGAATGGGTTATGAAGCTGTGTTTGCCATGGATGGTGCCCGAACAATAGAACTATACAGGGAATCCTATCAATCCGGGACTCCGTTTGATCTGGTCATTCTCGACCTTACTATCCCCGGAGGAATGGGCGGTGCTGAAACGGTTCTCAAATTGCTGGGAATCGACCCCAATGTCAGAGCGGTCGTATCCAGTGGTTACTCCAATGACCCCATAATGGCAAATTATCAGGAGTATGGGTTTTGCGGCGTTGTTCCAAAACCATATACAAGATCTCAGCTGGCTGATCTTTTAAATAAAGTGTTCAGCGAAAAATTTTAGTCAATTACGAATGATCAGTATCGCCATTATAGATTCAAGCGATTGCGATAGGTATTCCAGCAAACCAAATCCACCGGCCGAGATGTGATGCAGGTCAACTCACGGCGGCTTACCTGAAGTGTGCCGGGCAATCTGTAAGTACCCACACATATGTTTTTCAGTATTCCATGGATATATATCTTTGATCATTGAAGGAGATTTTCTACTTTTAGAATTACCCTTTACATTCACCCACGCCATAGGAATCCGCCATATGTCCGCCAAGAGCAGATTCCTGATATTCTCTTGTCGGAGTATCGTAAACGATATACCACAATCCATGATCGGGCAGATCTGTATATTCCTTTTATAGAAAACTGTTTAGATAGTTTGACCCCAAACGGCATTTTGGGATTTATCTGCGCTGATCGTTGGATGAAAAACAAATATGGCGGGGCACTCCGTGCAATGATTGCTAAAGATTATAACCTTGAATATTACATTGACATGATGGACACACCCGCTTTTACCTCCGAAGTTATCGCCTATCCAGCGATAACAGTTATTAAACGGGCAAAAGCAGGGTTGACCCGCATTAATGATGCTTCATATGCGGAACGTTACAATATTTTGTGTCGGAAACTCGTGCAGGAAGGTCTGTATTCATCTGCCTCCGTAATTATCTCCCCGCGAACGGCACTTGAAACAGGAGAATATACAGAGTTATCTGAGATGACAAATTTGAAAACATTTGTTTCTGCATTGGCGGGTCATATTGCTGTAGAAGTGGCAAAATCCTGGTAGCCCCCAACCCGTCAATGCAGGCGACGGGAAGGGGTGCGGATGCTCAGGGATGAGTTCGCTGGCGGCGTCATCCATGAGATGTCGCCATTCATGGATAAGCTGATCCGAAAGCGTGCCAAGTTTGCCGATCCCAATACCCTGGACTTGGGAAACGAGAGAATCCGAGCCAAGCACATAATTATCACCACAGGTTCGAAACCATGATAATGTTTTTAATCCATTACAAGAATAATTTTTGAGCATCATATCTCAAAAGAGGGGATTATGCTGAATAGAATCGTCACAGGATTGATAGTATTATTATTTGCTACAGCTTTTTTAGCAGACGGGATGGTCTTTGGCATTGCAGGCAAACGCATTGATGATAATAATTTTATCATGGTATGGAAAAGTTATCTCCTGGCGATCTCTTCCCCCAGGACAGTCCGTTCCAAGAAAATATTGAGGAAATTCTCCAGGCCGGACTAAGGGCAAAAGATCTGGTTAAACAGATTCTTACATTCAGTAGACAGCATGATCAGTAACTTGATTATAACTTCGGCCACTTTAAGCCGATTTTTTTTGAGCTAAGAAATAAATTCTTTAATTATAAGCCTTTGGGGATAATACAAATTTAGCATCCGTATAAGTGGCCCATCTTATGATCACCCCCCCACCCATTATGATGACTGGCCGATGTTATGACCAATCCCAAAGTTTCTCACAAATTCATGCCATCAATTATTTTGTAAGGTACCAGTGTAAAGTATTTTGGGGTGATATGAATGGGATATAAATATTTCCGGACAATCAAGATTAGAATAAGTGATCACTAAGTGTCAGATGTTATGGTCGGGAACTTTTGTCTTGATTTTTCTTTCTGCATATGTTGAGATAATTTTCAAATTGTTGGTCTGTCTCAGGTATGACGCTGAAATCTAACATCTACCAATGTTCTTTGCATTATCAGAGAATACGACTACTTTCTATTTTCCCTCAAGTTTTTAATTGCATTCTATCTGTTCCCCTCTTCTTTCCGCATTGGCCGAAACCTGAACCGAATTGAATTATCATTTGAGTGTACCCTTTTTAGATTAACCCGGGGAAAGAGTCCTATCAACACCTCGCCTCCAACCCCTTTCTAAGGGTTGAGAGGGAGAGAATACTGTAAAAAGGGTGCACTTTTATCATTTTAGATTATTAGATATTATACCGATTTTGTAAATTCTCAATAACCAGGGGTGATAAAGCCTGCTTACCCTTTTAACGCCAGGTGCTATTCAAAAGGATGCCCTGA
>CAKZLA010000241.1 GCA_937124525.1 uncultured Desulfobacterium sp. | reverse complement strand
GTTGATATAGTAAAATCTGAAATAAAAATTAGTCAACGAGGAGACATTGAACAACTTCGCTGGACTCTTGAAGATGAGAAGACTTGGCGTCCCATTTATAGTTCCAGCTCTGATGCTTTCTTTTTTGTAGGTTATGGTGCAACACGAAGGGTGGAAAAGCAGGAGCGAGCAGATATTGCCAGTCGGAAACAAAGTTCATTTGTACGGGCACAGCGGATTCAGAGCTTATTTGAAGAGGCTTATTCACTTTTACCTCTAAGTTCCTGGCTTCCTAATCTTAAACATGAGAATATAGAACGCTACAAACAGGTTGCTGAGCTTATTAACCGTGTTATGGGTAAAGGCCGGTATCATTTTACAGGAGATATGGAAGACAATGAATATATCTTTGAAAAAGGAGGTTTGCGGGTTCCATTCCCCACCTTATCCGATGGGTACAGGGCTTATTTAGGATGGGTTTGTGATCTTTTGTATCATATTTGCATGACATGTCCAGCCGGTTGTAATCTTGTCGATAATCACGGAATCGTTATGGTTGATGAAATTGATCTTCATATTCATCCTAAGTGGCAAATCAATATTTTGCCAGTTCTTGCCAAAGCATTGCCCAATATTCAGTTCATTGTCACATCACATAGTCCGTTGGTCGTAGGATCACTGGAATGGATCAATATTATTTTAATGGTGCCTGGCAAAAAACAGACTTCAATACCTAAGCGCATAAAGGAAGGTATTCATGGATTAGATGCGGATCAAATTTTGCTTACCAATTTTTTTGACATGCGAACTACCAGAGTCCCTGCTAAAGAAACTCAACTGAAAAAATTGACAGAAAAGGCACGAGAAGGAGATGTGAAAGCGGCCAAAGAGCTGATGGCAGAACTCAGCAAAGGAATGGAAGAATAAAATGATCCAATATTCTATTTCTAAAAATGAGCTTGAAAATTTAATAGAGCAGGCGCATCCGGGATGGCTGGAAAGGGCTAATTTAAGAACAGGCATCTTTAAAGAACTGGGATATTACAATGAAGACTCCAGTATTTGGTCCGAGATAAAAGTGGTGTTCATGAAACTTCAACATAGCAAATGTGCCTATTGCGAAAGACAATTGGAATCTGAAAATTTTGGCAGTATAGAGCATGATCTGGAACATTTCCGCCCTAAGAAGAAAGCAAAGCCTTGGATATTAAATAAATCCTTGAAAAAGGCAGGTGTCACCTTAACTGATCCTGAAAATGGAAAAGCTGATCCCGGGTACCATCTTCTGGCGTATAATCCTCTGAATTATTGCACCTCATGCAAAACCTGTAATTCATCTCTTAAAAGAGATTGTTTCCCAATAGAAGGAGTACGCTCTCCTATTGGAGATGACCCAGTTGAGTTAAAATCAGAGGGTCCGCTTTTGGTTAATCCAGTGGGTGACTTTGATCATGACCCGGTATCCTTAATTAACTTTTACGGTCTTTCCCCAAAAACCTGTGGGGATAGTCCTTATAAACGTCGCAGAGGACTTGTTTCCATTGTTTTTTTTCGTTTAGATGACCAAAGAAGGAAATATTTGTTTCGTGAGCGAGCCGAGATAATTACAACGCTGTTTTCCTTTTTGGAATCTGCCAACAAAGAGATAAATCAGAATGAAAAGAAGGTCTGGGAAGACCTTATCAAATTCAAGACAAAACCATCCGCTCCCCACACAAATTGCGCCCAAAGTTTTTGCGAACTCTATCATAGAGATAGAGCAGATGCAAAAGAAGTGTTTCGCTTAGCCACCGCATACCTTAATTCGATATCAAGGTAAGGCAGTCTTGTGGATAGTGCCAGGTCAAAAACCCTGAAAATCGCCACGTGGCCTCCGATTCAAGGCCCATATTTTTGCGGACCCGGTCTGATGTCAGGGGGAAATCCCTTAACGGGCTTCGCCAGATCATTGATGGGGCAAGGATTTTCCCGGCATGCTGTGGCTCTTCACCGGCACCTGGGAATTTTTTGACAGCAAAAAAGGGGTGCGGGGACTGCAACCCCTCCATGATCGCATTAAGTTTACCAGCTTCGGGGAATTTGTCAGCCCAAACAACCCTAGTTGGAGTTGCAGCCCTTTGAACCAAAAGGTGCGCCAATAGCTGAAAAAATGATTAGAAATAAAGAGGTTCCAACCATGACTCCAGGTAGAGCGGCCCTTGTTGAATTAATTAGTCGATATTTAAACGGATTCCTTGACCCCTTTATCACTTTTTTGGAAATCCAGAAATTGATGTATTTTTTGCAAGAAGCGGGAGAACCTTTAAGGCTCAAATACGAAAAAGCATATTATGGCCCTTATGCCAACAATCTTCGCCATGTTCTCAATGCAATAGAAGGACATCTTATCTCAGGCTATGCAGATGGAGGGGATGATCCTACCAAACCCCTTGAATTAGTTCCAGGTGCTTATGAAGAATCAAATTCATTCCTCAACTCAAATAAGACAACAATGACTCGTTTTGAAAAAGTTTCCAATTTAGTAGAGGGCTTCGAATCACCATTTGGATTGGAGTTGTTGGCCACGGTTCATTGGGTTATTACCAGAGAAGGTGCAGAATGTTCAAAATCCGTGGTATCTAAAATTCATAATTGGAATAATAAAAAAAAACACTTCTCGCCGCGTCAAATTTCCATTGCGGTTAAGACTCTTTGTAAGCATGGCTGGATAAACAATTGTTCGTCTTTTGAGAATGCTAATTTTTAATGTTACTTTGTTAACTTACCCATGACGGAATCAAAATTATTATTTATGTTTTTTCCAAGAAATCCTTGACCAAAACAAAATTTGATTTTATTGTGGTTTATTCCTGCAAAATCAGGGATACGGTTTAGCAGCCGGAACACTGGGCGCAAAATAGGCGTCAACATTTTTACATGTGAGCGCTTTTTTTGTTCCATGCGTCCTATATTGGGCAGCATGGGGGACACCTTCGGGTGTGCTGGTACCAGTGCCAGTCTGCTAACCCCCATTGCTGCCCTTTTTGTTTTTAGCAGGACAATCAGGGCTTAATTCAACACACTGGAGGCCCTATCATGGAACAACCCACCGCTATACCCACCACCTTTGCATTCCAAAATCACAAAATCCGAATAGTCCACAAAAGAAACGGATCAGTCTGGTTCGTCAACGCTGATATCTGCCAGGCCCTGGGCATTGCAGATTCAAGGAAGGTCCGGGATGTCCTTACCCCGTATGAAATGAACGTCATTAATGGCAGCGAGTTCAACGATCACAGCGAACTCCTTTTATCCATCATTTCAGAGTCTGCCCTGAACAAGCTTATCCATCAGGTCAGCAACCCAAAAGCAAAAAAATTCAGCGAATGGGTAAAAACAAAAGTTTTTCCACAGTTCCGTTTATCCGACATTGACAACCAAAATCACCTCATAACTGAAGATATCCTTTCCAAGGTCCAGTCTCTGCATTTAAAAGCTTTGGGCACAAGTAATGTACAAGCCATCCTGTACACCATGCAGGAATTAATGAGCCACCCAAAGGAATACGCTGAAGCCATCCAGTATATTGACCGGACACACGACTTTCTTTTTGATTATCCGGCAAAAATATCACCGGAAATCTATGAAAACTTAAAAGGGTTATAAGGGGGTGCCAGATGATAGTAAGAAAAAAGATTGATGCCAATTACACCAAGATTCCGAACACTCCGGACGACTATCTGAACGACCCGACCATTACCGCCAAGTCCAAGGGGATCTTAACCCAGCTGCTATGCAAGCCGGACAATTGGAGACTGAGCGTCACTTACCTTGTAAATACCAACAAGGAAGGGCCGAGTGCCATAAGGACCGCCATTAATGAGCTGATTGGTTCCGGATATATCCACCGGAATGTGGTCCGGGACAAGTCAGGGAGGATCAGGGGCATCCAGCATGTTATCTTTGACCATCGGGTATCCCCAGAATCAGCACGTAAGATAACCCAGCAGGAACAGACCCTCACTCCCCTGGATGCCACCCCAAATCTGGGGAAGTCTTTGATACAGGAAGCGGTACCGGAGCAGCCACCCACCAGCCAAGTTAAACCCCAGATCAGGGATACCGCACCCAATGCAACTGACCGTATGCGGAAAATTCAAATCAGGAAAATTGACCCCGTATTAAAGAATAAGGGTATTAACAAATCAGAGGGAGTAACAACGACTACTACGCCGGAGCAGGAATTGGGCTCAGTGGTTGAGGTTGTGGAAGAAGTGCCGTCGTCGTACCCAGCCACAGAAGATATAAATCCTCTTTTAGATCTTATCCCGGAACAGCACAGCCAACCCATGGTCAAGGCCCTTGTTAACCAGGCAGTGAAGGAATACACCCTCCTGGAGGTGGAGGAGGCCATAGTGTATTCCACTGCCAATGTGAAAGGCGGGTGGATGCAGTACAAGGCCTACCTGGACAAGACCTTGAAAAATAAGTGGGCCACCGGGTATCTGGAAACCATGCAGGAACAATCAACCACTCCTGCCCT
>CAKZLA010000240.1 GCA_937124525.1 uncultured Desulfobacterium sp. | reverse complement strand
CTGTCGATTGAAAATATTGTCAGTGTAAATTCAATTCACGAACAACCCCGCGCATTTTGTAGTAAGCCCTATTCTGACACACCCTATGCCGTCATGACACTGCACCGCCCATCAAATGTAGATTGTCAAGATATCTTTAGACGTATTTTTGAGTTTCTTTTGACGGATGTGGCTGAAAATATGCCCCTTTTCTGGCCGGTACACCCACGGGCCAGGCAGAAAATGCAGGATTTTGGCTTGTGGCAACGAGCACTTGAATGTCCCAACCTGGTACTCCTTGATCCTCTGGGTTATCACGAATTGCTGCGATTGAACATGGATGCCCGGATTATGTTAACTGACAGTGGAGGCTTGCAGGAGGAGTGTACGGTTCTTGGAACACCCTGCCTGACATTGCGCTGGAATACTGAACGTCCGGTCACACTCAGGGAGCATGGCGGGGCAAGCGTGCTGGTGGGTAATGATGTAGATCGCATCCGGGAGGAATACAGAAATACATTGTTGTCTGAAAGAAAGCCGGTTCGTCCGGAATTGTGGGATGGGAAGACAGCGGCAAGATGCTTGCAAGCGATCCTGGATTATTAACGGTTTAATCTATGGACTTCACACCCTCCACATATAAGCGCCTCCTCACCACCTTGCAGACTCAAGGCTACTCCTTCCAGAGCTTTGCTAATTCTCTGCAACAACCTGTAACAAAAGCGATTGTTCTTCGCCATGATATTGATAAGCTCCCCGTCAACGCGCTTAAAATGGCTCGGCTGGAAAATGAACTGGGTATTCACGGATCATATTTTTTCCGAGTGGTTTTCGGTGCTTGGAATGAAAGAATCATGGGGCAGATTGTGGCGCTGGGACATGAGCTTGGATATCATTATGAAGACCTGGCCATTACCGGAGGGGATCATTCCAAAGCCATCCGGCATTTTGAAGATCAGTTGGTGCGATTTCGGCGGATTTATCCGGTAAAAACCATCTGTATGCACGGCAGCCCTCTTTCCAGACACGATAACCGCGATCTTTGGAAGCAATATAATTACCGGGATTTTGGCATCATCGGTGAGCCCTATTTTGATGTGAATTTCAACGAGGTGTTTTATATCACAGATACCGGTCGTAAGTGGAATAATTCCGGGGCCAGCGTGCGGGACCTGGTATCATCTGGATTCGATATTCCCATTAAAAGCACCCATCATCTTATGACCCTTGCGGAGCAGGGCGTTTTGCCCGATCACATGATGATCACGATTCATCCCCAACGATGGCATGACAAACCCTTGCCGTGGATAAAAGAATTAATCTGGCAGAATTTGAAGAATGTTGTTAAAGGGGTTTGTATTAAGGCAAGGAAGCGAAGAGAATAACCGGTGATAATAATATATAAAAATCTGCTGATACTATATCTGATTGCCGTCTTCCTGATGGTGATCGCTCCTTTAGGCGGCTTTTCCACTGCGCTCAACAACATAACCGTGATCAGTTTTCGGCTTGACTATCTGCTGCATGCCCTAATGTTTTTGCCTCTGATGGTGCTGTGGCACCTGGGCTTTCCCCATCACCCCTTATGGCTGATTTTGGTGGGCGGTATCCTTATCGCAGCCAGCATGGAAGGACTTCAGTATCTGTTACCCTACCGGGCCTATAATGTGAATGATATGCTTGGCAACGGGGCAGGGGCCTTGATGGGTTGGGTATTTGTGGGGCTGACAGGCTTTATTTTAAAGAAAGTGAAACAAAGTTAATGCGGAGTGTATGGCAGGTATGGCAGATGGCAGATGGCAGGGTCTGACCCCGTTAACTTGTTGTTTTTATGTGTAATGTTATCAAAAATATGGGTAAAAAAGGACTTAGCCGGTGTTTTTTGATGCTAAAAAGAGGCTTTTAAGCAAGGGTATAGGGGGTCAGGCTTGGTTTATTGGTGTTATTGGGGGGGGGAAGTATGCCTGTTTGTACTGCGGCGGCTGCGCCACCACCGGGAATTCTGGTGCTGA
>CAKZLA010000239.1 GCA_937124525.1 uncultured Desulfobacterium sp. | reverse complement strand
GGTGGAAATTGAAAAGGCCGTGGACTATGCGGCAGAGGATGCAGACATCACCCTTCTGGCATACCATATTTTAGAAAAACGTATCCGGAAAAATGGTCTTGATGCCCTGATGAAGGAAATTGAGATGCCCCTGGTGCCGGTGCTGGCCCGCATGGAAATGAATGGTATCCGAGTGGACACAGAAAAACTGTCCAATCTGTCCAAAAGCTTTGAACAGGAGCTGTCCACCATTGAGGAGGAGATATTTTCCCTGGCCGGCGAACGGTTCAATGTCAACTCATCCCAACAACTGGGCACCATTCTTTTTGAAAAGCTAAAACTGCCCACCCAGAAAAAAACCAAAAAAAAGACGGGGTATTCAACGGATATTGACGTATTGACAAAACTTGCCCAATCCCACGAACTTCCGGCCTTAATATTGCGCTATCGCTCCCTTGGCAAGCTTAAATCCACCTATACCGACGCATTACAACTGCTGGTTCACCCGAAGACCCACCGGATACACACATCGTTTAACCAGAGCATCACCGCCACAGGACGGCTGAGCAGCTCCGACCCCAATCTCCAGAACATCCCCATACGCACTCCGGAAGGCAAAGAGATCAGAGCGTCGTTTGTTCCGGAAAAAGGACATGTGCTGGTGGCGGCGGACTACTCCCAGATTGAGCTGCGCATTCTGGCCCATTGCGCCGAAGATTCCATTTTAATTGATGCCTTCACCCACGATGAAGACATTCACACCCGTACGGCAGCAGAGGTGTTCAACACCTTGCCGGGATTCATCACTCCAGAACTGCGCCGCCAGGCCAAGGCCATTAATTTTGGCATTGTTTACGGCATGGGAGCATTTAAGCTGGGAAAAGAGCTGGAGATCAGCAGAAAAATGGCACAAACATACATTGATAACTACTTTGAGCGGTACGCCGGGGTCAAGACATACATCGACACCACCATTGCCACAGCCCGGGAAACCGGAGAGGTTGTAACGCTTCTGGGCAGAAAACGACGGCTGGACGACATCAATGCCGCCAATGCCAACATGCGGGGATTTGCAGAAAGAATGGCCATCAACACCCCCATCCAGGGCAGTGCCGCAGATCTGATCAAGCTTGCCATGATCCGCATGGAAAAAGCGTTGACAGAAAAAAAAATGGAATCACGAATGCTTTTATCCGTGCACGATGAAATTCTTTTTGAGGTGCCGGAGAAAGAATTAGAAGCCCTTATGGGCCTTGCACAGGAGGTGATGGAGAACGTGTTTGATCTCAAGGTTCCCCTGAAGGTCAACATTGATGCCGGAAACAACTGGGCTGAGGCCCATTGATCAACCAAATTATCATGACTGGCCGATGTTATGACCAACCCCAATATCTGCGGCAGTGAGGCCCTGGTGCACAAAAAAGTCAAGCAGGCTGGTACATTCTTTGACAGAACTTACTCCTGCGATTCCGGTGGTACAGATTCTTCCTTCAAAGCCCCTTTAACGGTCTCTGACACTGTCCGGTGAACATCGGCAAAGGATTCATGGATACTGGTGGGGGAAAGCCGGCCCATCTCAATGAATTTAACCACAATTTCTTTGGTGGTTCTCAGTATTTGTTCGTCTATTGATTTCATGCTTTATCTGATACCAGAGAAATCAATGCGGGTCAAATATTTCTACTAATTTCAGTTGTCATGGCTTCAAAAATGGTTATACTCCATGATCAGGTCATTTTATAAACAACGTTCTTCATCCCAAGGATATGGATTTTTAATGGAAGCAAATGAGCAGAATAAAGAAGATATGATTGACAGAATTTCCTTCAATGGCAAAAAGATCACCCTCATAGGCACAGCCCATGTCTCCCGGGAAAGTGCAAGGCTTGTCAAGGAGATTATCCATGAAGAAAAGCCGGACACCGTGTGTGTGGAGCTCTGTAATTCCAGACTAAAATCCATCCGAGACAACGACAACTGGCGCAACATGGACATTGCCAATGTGATCAAAGAAAAAAAAGCCATGCTGTTGTTAATGAACTTGATGCTGGCCTCTTTCCAAAAAAAAATTGCAGAAAAATTCGACATCAAACCGGGACAGGAGATGATCAATGCCGTTGAGGCAGCAGAGGAAGAAGGGGCAACCCTTATTCCCGCAGACCGGGAAATACAGGTGACCCTGACCCGGGTATGGCGCAGCATGGGGCTTTGGGAAAAGATAAAACTAATGTTTCAGCTCATGCTTTCCATGGGCAGCTCCGATGAGATCACCGAAGAAGAGATTGAGCAGATGAAACAAGAAGACCTTCTCCAGACTCTGCTGGCTGACGTGAAAAAATCCCACCCCATCATGGAAAAGGTTCTCATTGCAGAGCGGGATCAATTCCTTGCGGCAAAAATCAGCAATGCCCCGGGGAATCATATTGTTGCCGTTGTGGGGGCCGGACACGCCCCGGGCATAAAGAAACATCTGGCCCCGGAAACCCCCATAGATACAAATTCCCTCACTGACATCCCTCCGGCAGGAAACTTAGGCAAGGTCTTAAAATGGTTGATTCCCGGTGCCATTATTGTACTCATGGCCCTGGGTTTTTTCATGAAGGGCGCTGAAGCTGGCACTGATATGATCTGGCTGTGGATTGCGGCCAATGGTATTTTTGCTGGCATCGGGGCCATTGTGGCACTGGCCCATCCCTATACCATTATTTCCGCCATTGTGGCAGCCCCATTAACCTCCCTGAATCCCATGATAGCAGCAGGCTGGGTATCAGGCCTTGTGGAAGCCGTATCCAGAAAACCCAAGGTAAAGGATCTGGAGTCCATCCCCAATGACATTCTCTCCATAAAAGGATTCTGGCGAAATAATGTAACACGGGTTCTGCTTGTGGTGGTGTTCACCAATCTTGGGAGCACCATCGGCACCATGACGGCCATCCCCCTCATGCTTAAGGTAATCCATTAAAAAAATAGGCAGAGGATAATGCCTGCCCCTGCCCCAGAATATCAAATTTTATTTTCAGCAAATTTTTGGATACATTCCGGATAAAGGGCCCACTCCAGGTTCAGCCCTTTTTTCTTAATGCTTTCCAGGGTATCTTCATCGGTTATTTCAAAAGCCCGCTGACCAATGATGGGTCCTGTGTCCTCTCCATAATCAATGAAATGAACGGTGCAGCCCCCTACCTTGCACCCATGACGAAAGGTATCGCCGTACCCATCTGTTCCGGGAAATGAAGGCAGGAGAGCCGGATGAATATTCATAATTTTCCACTTGCCAGGCACAGTATTCATGCGATCAATGAAATAAGGGGTCAGGGTACGCATAAATCCTGCCAGCACCAGCAAGTCAATGTTATGGGGAAGTATGTAATCTAAAAGCGCCCTTTCTGCAATTGCCCGGGATCGTAAAAAGGCAGTGACTTTTTCATTATCGGCAGACCCAGAAAAAAGTGTCTGGCGACCTCGAACGGCTTCCAGATCAAAATCCTCGGGCAATGCCATGGAATTGGGGTCTTTTTTTAACTTTCTGATGATATCTCCATAGTCCACTACAAAGGTATCAATACCTGCCCGCCTGGCCCGATCAAGCCCCTTGACACCAGGATTGTCAGATCCGGTGAACAACAATGTTGCATCAATGCTGCCCGTTGAACAGGCATCAATAATGGCCTGAAGATTGGTCCCTCCCCCTGATATCAATGCGCCGATCTTTATTTTTTTACCCATTATCTTAATCTTCATCCTCTCTGTTTTGTTTTTTGTTACGCAACTCTCGCATTTAAATTGTACTTGACTGGGTCAGACATCTGTTAAGTAAGTACCCGAGCATATATTTCTTAAGATAAAATCCAGACATATCCATGGAACACTGAAAAACATATGTATGGGTACTTATTGGCGTTATAGCCCCCTGATTATCTGTACCTGAAATCCCCAAATGATAATACCAATACCACAAACCTACCCCGTCTCCCCATCAAAATTTAGCACCAAGCCAGTTCTTTCATAAAAAATCGACAAGAAAACCCCTGAGTCTTTAGCTCATGGATTGTTGACTCATTGACAAAGTAAAATCAAAACCCTATATTTACTGACAGTTTTTGAAATTGGTTCTAAAATCGGCCACTTTTGGGTGGGTAAGGCTTGCATTATGGGCACTTATGTTGAGATTTACCATTATGCCTCGCTGTTGTCAAAAACATAGAGTATGTGAAAAATTCAGACTCTAATTTCACCCATTGCACCACCAATTGTCTGGCATAACAAAGATAGAACCAATCCCCAGTTTTTCTCTAACCCAAACAAGGAGACAGGTTGATGGCGGAAAATATAGTTGAGATAGACGATGATTCCTTTGAAAAGGCAGTTCTAAAGGCAGACAATCCTGTAATGGTGGATTTCTGGGCCCCTTGGTGCGGTCCCTGCCGGGCCATTGGCCCCATTGTGGATGAACTGGAAGGGGTTTATGGTGAAAAAATGAACTTTGTCAAAGTCAACGTGGATGAAAACCCCCTCACCCCAAGCAAATACGGCATCAAAGCCATCCCCACCCTGATTTTTTTTAAAAATGGTGAAGTGGCGGAACAGATCACCGGCATGGTGGCCAAGGGAAAACTTGAAGAGACAATCAAGGGTATTCTCCAGGAGGGATAATGGCCAGCACAGATTATGATGTAATTATCATCGGCGGAGGACCTGGCGGGCTCACCGCTGGAATGTATGCGGCAAGGGCAAGGCTCAATGTCGTATTGTTTGAAAAAGCCGCTCCCGGGGGCCAGGTGATCGTGACGGACTGGGTGGAAAACTATCCAGGGTTCCCCGAAGGTATCACGGGTTACGATCTTGGGGAAAAGATGGTTACCCAGGCCAAGAATCTTGGCCTCACCATTGAATCCGAAGAGATTACCGCCATGACACTTTCCAAGGACGAAAAAACAATTCACCTTGGCAGTGGCAGAACGGTTACCGCCCACACGGTTATCATTGCCTCCGGGGCCTCCCCCAGAAAGCTTGATGTTGGAGAAGCCAAATTCATGGGGAAAGGGGTCTCTTTTTGTGCCACCTGTGACGCACCTTTTTTCCGTGACAAAGTCCTTGTGGCGGTGGGGGGCGGAGATACGGCGGTTCAAGAAGCCATCTATCTCACCAAATTTGCCACCAAGGTATATCTGGTACACCGACGGGACGAACTCCGGGCCACCAAAGTTCTCCAGGAACGGGCACTGAAAAACGACAAGATTGAAATGATATGGGACTCCGTTGTAACGGGGATGGATGGTTTTTTCAATGTTGAGAATGTCCATGTTAAAAATGTAAAGACCCAGGCCCAGACCACCATTAAGGCAGATGGCTGTTTTATCTGGGTGGGCACAACCCCCAACACCTCCTATGTAAAAGACAGTGTTAAAACCGATGAAGGTGGATTTGTCTTCACCGACACCCACATGGAAACATCTGTTCCGGGTGTCTATGCTGTGGGGGACGTAAGAACCACCCCCCTGAAACAGATCACAACCGCTGTGGGTGATGGTGCCATTGCAGCCATGTCTGCCGAGCACTTCATTGAGAACCTGAAGGATGTAAAATGAGAATTGCCTCTGTTGTCATGATCACCCTTCTTTTTTTCTCTTTCTCTGGTTGTTCCTGGTTTAACGAGCCTGATCGGGAAATGGAAAAAAGTGCCCAAACCCTTGTGAATGAGGGAACCTCAGATTACAGAGAAGGAAACTACCGGGATGCAATCCGTTCTTTTACCACTTTGAGGGACTGGTACCCTTTCAGCAAATACGCCATTCTGGCGGAATTGAAAATTGCCGATTCCCATTACAAACTGGAGTCCTATGAAGAAGCCATTCCAGCGTATCAGGAATTTGAAAATCTGCACCCAAGAAATGAAGCCATTCCCTTTGTCATCTACCGCATCGGCATGTGCTGGTTCAAAGAAATCCGATCTGTAGACAAAGACCAGACATCTGCAGCCAAAGCCATGGCTGAATTCCAGCGACTCATTGACAGGTTCCCCCAGGATACCCTCAGTGTCAAGGCGGCAAAAAAGATCAACCGATGCAAAGAAAGCCTTGCAGGACACGAGGCCTATGTGGCGGATTACTATTTAAAAACAAAGCAATACAAAGCGGCATTGAAACGGTATGAATCTATTTTTGCCGTCTACCCTGGGACACAATTCGGTAAAAAAGCATTGAAAAACATTGCCCTGTGCAAGGAAAAAATCAATCAAGAATAGGTTTAAAACCTGGTTTTCCTTTACATTCCGTTATTTTTATTGTATAGAATTTTGTTTTAAAATTTAAGGGAATTAGTTTCAATAACAGGCAGCAGCGGTGAGCCTGCCACAACTAAAATGAAAAAGAGTATCAAAATCAAAGTGCCGGCACTCACTCTGAGGGTATCCAGTACCTGCTTTTTCATATAATCAAGGAGAAGTAAGCATGTCCAAAGAATGTAAAATATGCGGAAAAAAACCAATGGTTGGAAACAATGTCAGCCACGCCCACAACATCAACAAACGCCGTTTCAATCCCAACCTGCAAAGGGTCAGAGCTCTTTATGAGGGCCAGGTAAAAAAGATTGATGTATGCACCAGCTGCATCAAAGCTGGCCATGTGGTAAAAGCGCCTTAATCAACGATCACGATACGCTTTACGTCTTTAACATGTTTCACACGTCTGAGGTCAGATATAATTTTACCCAATTGTGAAGTACTTTCCACTGCAATGGTAAAATAGCTATTCACCACCCCATAATCGGTGGTTTCTGTATGCGCATTGATAATATCTGCCTTGGCCCTTGAGATGGTTAATGCCACATCTGCCAGAAGCCCAGATCTGTCAGTGGAGCGAATTCTTACTCTTACCGGGTAAGATTCGATGTACTCTTCGCTCCACTGAACCTCAATTTTCCTTTCCGGACTCATTTTCAAAGCGTTAACGCAGTTTTTCCGATGTACTGCCACCCCCTGTCCCTGGGTGATAAACCCCACAATGGCATCCCCGGGTAACGGATTACAGCACTTTGAAAATTTTATCAGAATATCATCCAGCCCTTTAACCACGATGCCGTCCCGGCTTCTTTTTCGGCTTTTCCCCCCAAGTCCTTTATCCCGAAAGGCAAGTTTGCCATCCTCTTTTTCCTTATCCTTTGCTTCCTCGGGAAGGGCTTTATGAAGAATCTGGAGCGGCGTGATTTTCCCAAATCCCACCTGGGCTATCAAATCATCCACCTCTTTAAACCCAAACGCTTCAGTGGCCTGGACAATTTCTCCTGATTTCACCAAGGCATTAAAATTAAAATTTTTCTTTCGGAAAAGCTTTTCACACATTTCCCGGCCAAGGGTGATGCTGCGCTCCTTTTCCTGGGTTTTAATCCAATGACGGATTTTATTCTTGGCCTTCACTGTTTTTACAAAATTGAGCCAGTCCGGACTGGGGTGGTGCCCTTTGGTGGTGATGATACTCACAGTGCTTCCAGTGGTAAGCTCCTGGGCCAGGGGCACCAGCTTGCCGTTCACTTTGGCCCCGGTGCACTGTGCACCCACCTCAGTATGAATCTGGTAGGCAAAATCCACAGGTGTGGCTCCCTTGGGAAGGGTCCTGATATCCCCTCCGGGGGTGAACACATAAATTTCATTGGGATACAGATCAATTTTAACATTTTCAAGGAACTCATCGGGATCACTGGCTTCTTCCTGGTTTTCCACCAGATTTCTGAGCCAGGCAAAGGTTTTTCCCGTCTTTTCATCAATGGCCGCCCCCTCTTTGTAACTCCAGTGGGCTGCAATCCCGGACTCGGCAATCTGATCCATCTCCCAGGTTCGAAGCTGAATCTCCACCCGCTGCCCCCGGGGACCTATCACAGTGGTGTGCAACGACTGGTACAGGTTGGGTTTGGGAACACCGATGTAATCCTTGAACTTGTAATGGATGGGTTTCCACATGTCATGGATAACCCCCATTGCCTGGTAGCACTGAAATTTAACCTCCACAATAACCCTGAAGGCAATGATATCATACACCTGATCAAAGGGTAAATTCTGGGATATCATCTTCTGATAGATGCTGTAATGTTGCTTGTAGCGTCCTTTAATGGATAAATTTTCCATCCCCTCGACGGTGAGTCTTTCCGTGAGTTTTTCCCTTACCTCTTCAATGTAATTTTCCTTTTCTTCCTTGGCTTGATTCACCAGGGCATCAATTTTAGCGTATTCTTCGGGCAGAGTGTAGAAAAATGCGATGTCCTCCAGTTCCTGTTTGAGCCAGAAGATACCAAGGCGGGAGGCAATGGGGGCATAAATATCCAGGGTCTCCCGGGAAATCAACACCTGGGTCTCATGGTTTTCATGATATTTAAGGGTTCTCATGGTATGGAGACGGTCGGCAAGCTTGATAAGGACCACCCGAATATCATCAGCCATGGCAAGAATCATCTTCCTGAGACTCTCTGCCTGCTGGACGGTTTTATCTACAACTGAGAGTTGGGACAGCGTGGTCACTCCGGAAACGATGTGGGCAATTCCCGGTCCAAACACCTCCTGGACCTCCTCCCGGGTGGCGTGGGTATCTTCAATGACGTCATGGAGCAGACCTGCGGCAATACTCTCCACATCCAGCTTCATGTGGGCCAGAATGGCCGCCACTTCCAGGGGATGGGAGAGATAGGGTTCACCGGACAACCGCACCTTGCCATCATGGACCCGGGCCGAATAAATGTAAGCCCGGTCAATTATCCCAAGGTCTACATCGGGATTATACTTTATAATAATATCCAGGATGTCGGTAATTCTGATCATATGCTGGTGAACCTTTTTGCTTATGATACATCTTCTTATATTAACGTGGTTGGAAGGGGGGTGGGAGGGGGTCAGGCCTGTATTATTGGCGTTATCGACACCGTCTGTGCAAACTCCAAAACCACAGATAAGGCCAATAAAACAAGCCTGCCCCCCATCACTAATGAAGCATCCGACCGGAAAAATGGGAATGCGCCCGTTCAAAAAAATTACGTTGTTAATATGCTTTGGAAAATAAAACCCGCTTATTGCTGGGCTTACCACAGCAGATACACGATCCCTTTTCCTGGGGTGAATCAAAGGGAATACAACGAATGGTGACGGAAAGATCTTCCTTTATTTTGGCCTCACATCCATCATCTCCACACCAATGGGACATGGCAAACCCACCATGGATACCGCTGCGGGATTTGTAGAAATCATAGAATACCTTTTTATCATCTATATCAATGGTGTTGGCAGCCATGAAAGCCTTGGCCCTCTGGAAATAGGTATCTTGGATTTCATCCAGAAGCTCACAAAGGCCATCAACAAAGGCATCCTTTTTAACACCGGTTTTTTCCCGGGCAGTTTTATCCCTACGGCCCAGAAAAACAGAATCATTGGCCATGTCCTTGGGTCCAATTTCTGCCCTTAAGGGAATCCCTTTTTTGATCCACTCCCATCCCCGGGCCCCGCCAATATCTCTATCATCAATTTCCACAACTATTTTTCGTCCATGGTATCGAATCTTACGAAGTTCAGCAGCCAGGGCCTGGGTATAGGCCATGATCTCTGCCCGCTCTTCATCCTTTCTATATATGGGCAGCAGCACCACATGGGAAGGCGCCACCCGGGGGGGCATGATTACCCCATCGTTATCCCCATGTGTCATGATCATACCACCAATCATCCGGGTGGAAACTCCCCAGGAGGTGGTCCAGGCAAATTGCTCTTCTTTATCGGCGTTCTGGAATTTAATGTCCGACCCCTTGGCAAAATTCTGCCCCAGAAAATGGGAGGTGCCAGCCTGGAGTGCCTTTTTATCCTGCATCATGCCTTCAATACACATGGTGTCCACAGCCCCTGGAAATCGCTCGGAAGGGGTCTTGCATCCCCGAACCACGGGCATGGCAAGGCACTCTTCCACAAATTTTGTGTAGATATTGAGCATCATCAGGGTGCGGTCCCGGGCCTCTTCCTCGGTGGCATGGGCCGTGTGCCCCTCCTGCCACAAAAATTCACTGGTCCTAAGAAAAATACGGGTGCGCATCTCCCATCTCACCACATTAGCCCACTGGTTAAGCAGCACCGGAAGATCCCTGTAACTTGAGACCCACTTTGACATGGACTCTCCAATGATGGTCTCCGAGGTGGGTCGAACAATCAAGGGCTCAGCAAGTTCTCCTGCGGGAACCAGCTTACCGTTTTCCCCCTGCTCCAGCTTGTGATGGGTAACAACGGCACATTCCTTGGCAAATCCCTCCACATGCTCGGCCTCTTTTTCCAGATAGCTCAAGGGAATGAACAGAGGGAAATAAGCATTTTTAACCCCGGTCTCCTTGAACATCTCATCTAACTGGGAGGATATATTTTCCCACAGGGTATATCCCCAGGGCCGAATGACCATACAGCCCCTCACAGGGGATTTTTCCGCCATTTCAGAGGCTTTAACCACCTCCTGATACCACATTGGGTAATCTTCTTCCCGTGTTGGCGTAATTGCTGTTGTAACCTTTTTCCCCATTTACATTCCTCCAGATGATTTTAATTTACATTCTTAATTTTGATCTAATTCATATTGTTTAATTTCTTGGAACAGCACCTCAACAAGACGGTCCTGGTTCACTTTCTTGACAACTTGCCCTTTTTTAAAAAGAATACCCATACCATCCCCACCGGCAATTCCGATATCTGCTTCCCTTGCTTCCCCGGGGCCATTCACCACGCAGCCCATAATGGCCACCTTGATATCTGTGGTGGAGTTGAGCAGTGCATTTTCCACGGTGCGAGCAATGTCAAACAAATTAATTTTACACCTGCCGCAGGTGGGACAGGAGATAATTTCCGGTCCCCGTTTTCGAATTTTAAGGGATCGTAAAATTTCCCAGCCTACACGGATCTCCTCCACCGGATCACGGGTCAGTGACACCCGAATGGTATCGCCTATACCCTCTGACAACAGCATGCCAATGCCAATGGCAGACTTGGTGATACCGGCATACAACCCGCCAGCTTCAGTGACCCCCACATGGAGGGGCACATCTGTGCGGGTGGAAATAAGGCGATAGGCTTGCACCGTACGTTCCACATCCGAGGCTTTTAAAGATATTTTAATATCATTGAAATCCAACGCTTCCAATATGGCAATATTTCTAAGGGCACTCTCCACCATGGCTTCAGGGGTGGCTCCCATGGTGGCCAGGATATCTTTTTCAAGAGATCCGGCATTGACCCCCACCCGGATGGGAATGCCATGGGCCTTTGCACAGTCTGCCACCGCTTTAACCTTGTGGGTCGGCCCAATGTTCCCAGGATTGATTCTCAGTCCGTCTGCCCCGGCATCAGCCGCTGCAATGGCCAGCTTATGGTCAAAATGAATATCAGCGATGAGGGGTATTTCAATCTGTTTCTTTATTCTTTTGATTGCCATGGCCGCGTCCATGTCAGGAACCGCCACCCGGACAATTTCGCATCCCGCCCGGGTTAAGCCCGTAATCTGCCCCACAGTGGCTGCCACATCCTGGGTGTAGGTGTTGGTCATGGACTGTACGGCAACAGGTGCAGCATTACCCACAAAGACACTGCCAACCTTTATACTGCGGGTTTTTTGTCTTGTTTTTACAAAGCTCATTTATTTTTTTATCCTCGCACAGTTTACAGACCAGAACAGCCTGGCAGATTTCATATAACACCCATGCCCTGGCGGACACAACGAATATTGAAAAGGCTATCATGCCGCCCCCCCGAGGGGCAATGGGCCCGGCCCGGAACCGTAGACGGCCCAATTGGCCGGTTCCTATTGCCC
>CAKZLA010000238.1 GCA_937124525.1 uncultured Desulfobacterium sp. | reverse complement strand
AAGTTCAAAAATTTCTTCGATATCTTCCCGGGTAAACTTATTCACCACAACCCCTTTTCGGGGTAAAAAGGAAACCAACCCCTGGGAGGAAAGCTCCAGCAGGGCCTCCCTGACCGGGGTTCGTGAAATACCAAGCTGCTCGGCAAGCCCCTTTTCATTGTACACTACATCGGATGTCAAATGGTTGGTTAGTATGGAGCTGCGAAGGGCTTCGTAAGCCATCTTTGCCAGGGGTACTGGTTTTTTTAACTCTGCCAAGCCCTCTAATTCAGTCAGTCCCATTTTTCCATGTCCTTTTTTTAGCATGTTTAATGTGATATATTACATGCGCAATAAACCATGTCAAGTAGTTTTAATTGTTTTTTGTAGTTTTTTTTACATGAAAAAGCAGGTGCTGGGTATTTACGCACCTTGTCTTTTAAATTT
The DNA here is from genome assembly GCA_937124525.1 of uncultured Desulfobacterium sp. Next base: position 14,763 of record CAKZLA010000238.1, on the reverse strand, counting down.
TCGTTGTGGCAGGTACTTACTTACTGCCATGTGGCCTTTTATAAGAAATTCCGTCCAATGATTTGTAATAACTTGAGTTTTGATATTTGTTGTGGGCAGGCAAAATCCCCAATACGGCCTGCCCGTGGCAGTTATAAGAAACTGCAACACCAGATGCCGCCAGCAGAGCCGGGGGCGGCATAATACGATTTTCTATTTTTGTTGTGTGCAGAGCCAGATAGAAAAGCAGGAAGGCTTATTTCTTGACACTATTTATGGTTACGTGCAATATATCACATAAATAATACAAAGGTTAAATCAGGAGCAACATGGAATTAAGTGAATTAAATAAACCGGAACCGTTGGCCAAAATGGCATATAATGCCCTTCGTGACTCAATTTTATCCAACACCCTTACCAGCGGCACTATCTATAATGAGAAAAGTCTGGCCCAGCAACTGGGGATTTCCCGAACCCCGGTCAGGGAGGCCCTGCTGGAGCTTTCTTCCCAGGGACTTGTTGAATTCTTACCCCGCAAGGGAGTGGTGGTAAACAGCTTTAAAGAAGAGGATATCAACGAAATTTTTGAACTTCGTCATATCATTGAAACCCACGCTTTTAAAAAGGCTTGTATCCAATCAGACACCGCAGACCTGACTGAAATGGAGCGGTGTGTTGAGAAACAGCGCCGCATTGCCATGGAATCTGGTGACATTACCCGATTCATGGAAATGGATCGCACCTTTCACATGGCCTTTGCCCGGCTGACGGGCAATAAACGCCTGATTTCCATCATGGACAATATCAGAGACATCCTTCATATCATGGGCACCTACGCCCTTTCCGTTGAGGGGCGTATGACCGAGGTGTTGATGGAGCATGAAAAAATTTTAAATGCCGTTAAGGCAGGAAAGATCGAAACTACATTGGCACTCCTTTCAGATCATCTGGAACAAAGCAAAGCAGCTGTCAGCCACAAAGCTTCATCCCCTTCACGGTAACCTGTATTCCCTTTTATTCGATAATACATTTTTTTAGATGACATGACTTATCCCGCGCTTTATTCGTTTTACCCTCCAGGGACAGCCATCAAACTCATGAGGAAAAAATATCAGATGAAAAGTATCCCCGTTGAACAGGCCATTGGAATGATTTTGTGCCACGACATCACGGAAATTGTTCCAGATTTATTCAAAGGCCCTGCCTTTAAAAAGGGGCATGTAATTACGGAGGCAGATGTCCCCCGTCTGCTGGATCTTGGAAAACGACACATCTATGTGTCTGATTTCAAAGGTAGAATCCACGAAAATGATGCAGCCGTGCGCATTGCATCAGCAGCCTGTGGCCAGGGCCTTGAATTAACTGCTCCGGTGGAAGGCAAGGTTACTTTTATAGCAAAACATAAAGGGCTTTTAAAAATCAACGTTGATGCCCTTGAAAAAATCAATGCCATTGATGAAATCATGTTTGCCACCCTCCACACCCTCCAGACCGTTGAAAAAGAACAGGACCTGGCTGGCACCCGCATTATCCCTCTCTCTATTAAAGAGGAGAAAATAGCGGCTGTGGAAGAGATTTGTCGAGCCCATTTTCCCATCATCGAAATAAAACCCTTTACCCCGCTTAAAGTGGGAATGATCATCACCGGCAGCGAGGTGTTCAATGGCAGAATAAAAGATAAATTCGGCCCGGTGGTAAAGGGAAAATTCAAGGATCTGGGAAGTCATGTTTTTCGTGAAATCCTGGTGTCAGATGATCGTGAAATGACAGTTAAGGCCATCCATTCCCTGGTAGATGATGGCGCCCAGATGATAGCCCTCACCGGTGGCATGTCCGTGGATCCCGATGATCAGACCCCGGGTTCCATCCGTGCCGCCGGTGGTCGTGTGGTTAGCTATGGTGTTCCGGTGCTTCCCGGGGCCATGTTCATGCTTTCTTTTCTTGATAAAATCCCCGTCATTGGCCTTCCTGGCTGCGTCATGTACCATAGGGCCAGTATTTTTGATCTCATTGTGCCACGGCTCCTGGCAGGGGAAAAAGTGGACAGAACCACATTTGCAGGAATGGGGCATGGCGGTTATTGCTCGAACTGCAAAAACTGCAGGTTTCCCATCTGTGGATTCGGGAAATAGGGTTCTATGAATAGCTGATATGAAAAAAGCCATGACACCCGAAGGTGACATGGCCTTTTTAATGCATTGTTACCGCAATATCTTATTTTTCAGTGGGGAACTGCTCTTTATAAAGCTTTGCCGCCACCTGGGGGCCCAGCCACAGACTGGGCAGAAGGATAAAGCCAACAGGCACTGCTGTTACCACGATAAAGGACTGCAGGGCTGAAATTCCACCCTTTCCAATGGCAAGGAGTACCGCAGCCACAGCACCCATCATGACGGCCCAGAAGACCCGCATTCCCGTTGGAGGATCATCTTCACCGGTCACAGCAATGGATATGGTCAACGCCATGGAATCGCCGGTGGTGGTGAGAAATATTATGATGAGCACTAAAAATGCCGGTACCATGATGAAAGACAACGGCAATTGCTGGACAATGGCAAGCAAAGCTGCCGGCAGTCCGGCATCGGTCAGGGCCTTGGACACAGAACCGGGATTGGCCAGCTCATAAAAAATGCCTGATCCACCCAGAACGGAAAACCAGAAGTTGGTGACAATGGGGGCAATGACACCAACGGCCATTACAATTTCACGGATGGAGCGTCCCCGTGAAATGCGGGAGATAAACACGGCCATCATGGGACCATATCCAAGGAACCATCCCCAGAAAAAAACCGTCCACCAGCCAAGCCAACCCTGATCGCCACGGTAGAGGGTCAACAGAGGAAATTCTTTGATATAGGTACCAAACCCCGTGAGAAAGGAGTCAATGATAAACCCGCCGGGTCCCAGAACCAGAATAATGGCGATGAGGATAATGGTAAGGATGACGTTGAATCTGCTTAATATCTGAATACCCTTTTCAAGTCCGCTGACAGCTGAAATAGTGTAGATGATCACAAGGCCAATGATAATGCAAAGCTGGGTGAAGTACACATCTGGAATGCCAAAAAGATGCTGAAGGGAAAAGCTGAGCTGGAGACCCAGAAAACCAATGGGCCCAATGGTACCGGCTGCCACAGCGATAATGGATGCTGCATCAACGGCCACACCCAGCCAGTTGTTCATGATTTTTTCACCGAAAAGGGGATAAAGCAAGGCGCGGGGTTTTAACGCCACCCCTTTATGATAGTGACTGTACATCAGCACAACTGCGCTTAACGTTCCCAGAATGGCCCAGGCAAGAAAGCCCCAGTGTAGATAACTCTGGGCAAGGGCTGGCGCCACCGCCGCCTTTGTGGCAGATTCAATGCCCTGAAAGAGCGGGGGAGTGGATGTGAAATGATACATGGGTTCGGCAGCCGACCAGAATACACCACCGCCGGCAAGCAGCGTACACATGATGATGGCGATCCAGCGAAAGGTACTCATTTCCGGTTCGTCCACGTTGCCAAGTTTAATACTGCCGTATTTGGAGCATGCCAACACAATGCTGATCAAAAATGTCAGCAGCAGCAGCACCTGCCAGTAGGCACCGAAATATTTACATGAAAAACCAAAGCTTTTATTGACCATTCCCGATACAAAATCAATGTTCACAAGTGCTGCCACAACAAATGCCAGCACTATGCCACCACTCCATCCAAACACGGGCCAGTCAATGCCCTTTGATGTTGCTTCTTGTTCGTTTGCCACTGTTACCTCCTTTTATTCGGTTTAATTAAGAATATGTATTTCAAGCCTGGGCTTGGTCAACGATGGTATCAATCTTTTGTTCAATTGATGTTGAAAGGCGATTTTCAGGCCTTGCTTTGATCATGTCCAGCATTCGTTCCCGGGCAACGGTGTAAATATCTTTGGCACCGTCCTGTTCCCACATGTCCCAGTTACGACGTTCCAGTAATCCAGGCATCCACAGCTCTTTTCTAAAATTTTGGAAAGTGTGGGGCTGGGCCAGGAAATTTCCCCCGGGTCCCACATTTTTCATGACATCCATGGCAATACTTGCACTATCCACCACAAGTTCCTTTGTCATGCGCTTAATGCCAGCCATGCACTCATCACAGAAAACAAGGTCGGCAAAATCCACCACCATGTCCATATCCAACTGCATGGAATCCAGCAGATCAGCGGCCATGCCCCCCATGGTTCCGATCATGCCAGTTTCAAAACCAGCCTGGGCATCCAACACCTTGGCATCCCGCAGGAGTGAAGGCATGCGAATGGGAAGATCAAGGTATCTGCCCATCTGGGACATGGCCACCTTGAGGATTCCAAATTCCGGGCAGGCCATGGAAATGTTGCCGGTTTTCATGTCAATGCCCCGGGCAAAGCTGGTGTATATAATGGGAGATCCTGGATTGACAATCTGGGACACCACGATGCAGGCCAGAATTTCTGCATGGGCCTGGGCAATGGTTCCGGCAATGGTGATGGGAGATGAGGTCCCCAGTATGGGGCCGGAACTGACGATGGCCGGGATATTCCACCGATTCATTTCCACCAGAGAATCAATGGTTTCTGAGCTGAGACCAAAGGGAGGAAGGGTGAGCACCCAGCCGGATATAAAGGGTCGTTTACGAAACTCGTCTTCTCCTCCCAGGGCAATGGATGCCATTTTCGCCGCATCTTGAACGCACCGTGCACCGAACATTCCGCCTGTTATGTGTTTTGTGGTATTCTTTATGGTGGTTGCCCAGGTATACCAGTCATTATAGGCACCGGGAACTTCCTGGGGCGTTACCAGACCACCGTTCACACCCACATTGTCAAGCTGATCTGCCATGCGGGTAAGAACGGCAAGGTCCTCATTGGTGGCCGGTCGTTTCAAGCTGGTGTGGGGGTCCATGACATTTACTGCCATGGTCATGCAAGCAAGGCTGGGATCATGGGTATTAAAACTGATATCCTGTGCAGGGTCGCGTGCATAGAGCACTACTTTATCTCTTTTGGGAACGGTGGCAAGGGCCGACTCAACCATTTTTTCCGAAAATTTTACGATATTACCGTCCACGATATCGGCACCCGCATTTTTTAAAAGTGCCAGTGTCTCTTCATGGGGCATTTTCATACCGATTTCACTGAGCATTAAAAGGGACTGGTTATGGAGATAAAGGATTTCTTCTTGTGACAAGTATTTTATGGAAGGCTTCATAACGTTTACTCCGTGGCTAAGATTTTATTTTTTGAAAAATAGTGTTCAACCAGCCTCCGTTTTTCAAGGTTTTCATCATTAGTGATATGGAATTTTTCCAGAAAAATTGAAGGATAATTCTGCATGAACCATTTTTGATTTGATATTTAGTGACCCTCTTTTCGCTCATTTTTATAACATGTTGTAATCAAACAAAATATCAGCATGATTTTTTGATGTCCAACTTTTTGGTATTAATAAATTCAACATGTTATGAAAAAATGAGCGAATTGCAGGTAGTGATGTTTTACATTGATCGACCTTAATTGACGGTTAAATAAATATTTATATTTTTAAGATATTTAATATATCACATTAAAAAATGAAAATCCAAACAGGCTTTTAGCTTGATATTATTTGTTATTAATTTGAGCATCCTTCATTTTCCAGTTTACACTTATTGGAGCAAAAAAACCCATTATTTAATAATTATTCCCCAAAGATTGTAAAGTACTTTGGGAATCATATAAAGGATGTCTTAATTTGTATTTTGTACACGATGGTCAAGTTTTTCAGGTTGATCTTACTGGAACGGATTCAGGCGAATTCAGGCTATAATGAGAACCAATGCCGAGAAATTTGATTAATTTCTATATCGCCTGCAAGCATTGGGAAACATCACCTGTTTACATTGGCTGAATCAATTCCCCTATTTTCAGGGCCACTTTTATAAAAAGTGTAAATCACGTTTAAGGTAACATGAAGGGCATTAACCTTTTTAATAAAACTTAAAGTATGTGATATATTACACGCAACATGTCTGTCAAGGTTTTTTTTTAGAATGTAGAATTTAATTTTTTTAGTGTATACCGTAAATTATCTGGAGGATAGAGAGAACCTGAGGAAATGGGGGTGGAGGGAGTTTTTAACAATTTTCCGCAGAAGTTTGGTTGTCGCTAAAATTCCGCCTGAGATTTGTAAGAACATATATTTCACCGCAGTTTATGCGGTTTAGCCTGGAAGGGGAAAAAAGCCTCCTGACGCTTCCGTTTCGATCAGAGCAGTCGTCAGGGGCAGTATTCTGCCAATAACACAAGCTGGCTCCCTCCCAGGCATAGGAAAAAATAACCTTGTTTAATTTACCATGCGATTGTGACCTTCCCACTCTTTTTCCCGGAGTTTGAATTTTTGAATTTTTCCGGTGGCTGTTTTGGGCAGTTCTCCAAATTCAATGTATTTGGGGGCCTTGAAACGGGCGAGATTCTCTTTGCAGAATGCAATGAGTGCTTCGGGTTCCGTTGTAACACCTGCCTGGGTAACCACAAAGGCCTTGGGTACTTCTCCCCATTTGGCATCGGGTACTGGAATCACCGCCACCTCAAGCACATCTGGATGGTTATAAAGCGCGTTTTCTATTTCAACGGTGGAGATGTTCTCGCCACCGCTGATGATGATATCTTTTTTTCGATCCATGATCTGAATGTAGTTGTCTGGATGCATCACTGCAAGATCACCGCTGTGGAACCAGCCGCCCCGGAAGGCATCTTCTGTGGCTTGGGGATCTTTATAATACCCCAACATCACATTGTTGCCCCGCATGACAATTTCGCCCATGGTTTTTCCATCCCGGGGAACCGGTTCCATGGTGGTGGAATCCACCACATCCATGTATTTGGCAATGATCATGGGAACCCCTTGACGGGCTTTTAACTGGGCCTTTTCCATGGGGGGAAGTCCATCCCATTTGATCTGCCACTGGCAGACGCTGTGGGGACCGAACACCTCTGTGAGGCCGTAGGTCTGCATGATGTTTGCCCCGATACCCTCCATGTTCTGAATGATGGCCGGGGCAGGGGGGGCACCTGCGGTCATGATTTCAAGCCCATTTGGCAGGGTTAAATTATTCTCCTTGGCATACACGGACATGCCAATGAGGATGGTGGGGGCTGCGCACAAATGGGTTACGCCCTCTGACTCAATAATGTTATAAATTTCCTGGGGGATCACCTTTCGCAGGCATACATGGGTGGCACCCATGGCGGTTATTCCCCAGGTAAAACACCAGCCATTGCAGTGAAACATGGGAAGGGTCCACAGATAAAGGGATTCGGGTCTGATATTAAATTCCAGCAGTTCGCCAAGGGCATTTATGTAGGCGCCTCGGTGGTGATACATCACTCCCTTGGGTTTTCCGGTGGTGCCGCTGGTGTAATTGATGGTCATTACGTCTCTCTCATCGGTGATGTCAATGTCAACAGGGGCCTCTGAGCCTGTGGCAATGAATGTTTCGTAATCCGGACCATCCAGGGGGGCGGTGGCATCCACATCGCAGATGTTGACATAGGTTTTCACCTTGGGCAGTGACGATTGGATGGAAGCCACTATTTCACCGAATTCATTGTCCACAAAAATGGCCTTGGCATCGGAATGATCCACTATATACGCTATCTCAGGGGCTGAAAGTCTGATATTAACGCTCACCAATGCCGCACCAATCATGGGGACGGCAAAATGCGCTTCCAGCATGGGGGGAGTATTGGGACAGATGAATGCGACCTTGTCACCCTTGCCGATGTTGTTTTTTTTCAAGGCGCTGGCCAGACGAAATACTCTTTCCTGGAATTGGGTATAGGTATAGCGTTGTTCGCCGTAGATGACTGCTAACTTGTCCGGGAAAACTTCTGCACTCCGGTTGAGAAATTTTACGGGGCTGAGCAGATCATGGTTTACGTTTTGTTCAGACATGTTTTTGTCCCTTCTTGTGGGTTTGATTCTAATGTTGGCCACCATGGTTATTTAGTGACCCACCCAGAGAGGGTGGTATTTAGAACCAAGACCTTTCTTGTTGTTGAGACTCAATGATCAAAAGTTTCAGGTCTGCTTGTTAGACATATGGAATATTGGCTATGTACGATGTCTGTGATCAGACATTTTTATAACTTTATGTTTTTCCATCGTCATTGGGCAGGAGTAACGGAATCATTGAGAGACAGTTAATGACTTGGCCGTTAAGTATCTTTTTGATGTTCTTTTTATCTAACAACAAGATGCAATACTTTCAATCGGTTGGTATCCGGTTTTTTTACTGCTGAAAATCTGAGGTGCCATAGGTCCTTAACCTACTTTGGGGTATTGGGTACTGGTGGGTATTTGGGTGTCGGAGATGCCCAATGACACCCTCTATTTTTATTTTTTAATCTTATTGGACCAGTGGACGGCAAATTTTACAAGTTCGGTATAATGCTTCAGCTTAAGCTTTTCTTTAATGTTCTCACGATGGCTGCCAATGGTTTTGATACTTAAATGGAGACGCTGGGCGATCTCTTTGGACTCCAGGCCGTCCCCAATGAGTCGAAACACCTCAAGCTCTCTGTTGGTTAATATGTCCAGGGAAAATTTATTGGAGGGCTTTCTGGCAGATACCAACCGGTTAAATACCTTATTTTTAATCTGGGGGCTGGCATAAATATCCCCGGATAAAACCTGGCGGATGGCACTGACAACCTGCTCAATGGCCCTTTGTTTCATGATATATCCCCGGGCACCGGCAATCAGAGCTCTTTCTGCATATAAAGATTCATCATACATGGAGAGCATTAACACCGGCAGATCCGGATATTCCCTGGCAATGGTCTCCAGCAGATCAATGCCGTTGCTCTCCTTTAATGAGATATCAAGAATCACCAGATCCGGCTGTTTTTGTTTAATTGCCACCCATGCACTGGCTGCAGTATCTTCACTGGCGCAGACCACGAGATCCGGCTCTTTGTTTATCAGTTCGGCCATGCCAAGGCAAAAGATGGGATGGTCATCCACAATCATGATGGTGAAGGTCTCTTTTAACTGGGAATTCATGGGGCAAGCACCTCTCCTTTACCCATTGTTAATGGATACTTTATGCAGACTTTAACTGTTGAACCCCTGGGAGTTGTTTTAATATCAAATCCCCCATCAATGATTTTTGCCCTGTATGCCATAATTTGCAATCCTATTCCCCGTGTTGGCCCCGTGGTTTTTATCCATTTGCCGTTGTCTTCAATCCATAGATGCACAAATCCGTTTTCCCTGAACAAGGACAGTTCAATGTGGTCGCCCCCCGAATGTTTCACCGCATTGTTCACCGCCTCCCTTGCGATGTGATAAAGATGAGTTGCCACATTGTTATCTTCACATACCACGGTTTCACTGGTTTTAAAGCCAATTTTTATTCCCGGTGTGTACTTAAACGTACTCACGATCTGTTCCAATGCGTTCTGAAGGCCGTGGGCCACCAGATGAACCGGACACAGTCCCCTTGCCATGGTTTGCGTTTTGGTGATGGCATCTTCCATGAGCATTACTATTTTTCCGGCAAGGGAGGCAGACCCGTGTTCCTGGAGGGCCAGGTCATTTTTGACCACCGTGGCCATTCCTGCCACACCAATGAGGTGGGGACAAAGATCATCGTGGAGGTCCTGTCCTATTTTCTGGCGTTCCCGGTCACCGGCATGGAGCAATTGTTTTTCCAGCTGTTTGGACTTGGTGATGTCCCTGTGTATGATGATACTGCCGGAGAGATCCCCATTGCGATCCCGGGTGGGGGCACCGCTGATGCTGACGTGAACCGTCCGGGCATCTTTTGAATAGCGCCGGGTTTCAATGTTATTGATGGCACGGCCTGAAATGATTTCATTGATCATCATCTCCGTTTCACTCCAACTGCCTTCGGGGACAAAATGGTCCATTTTCAGTCCAATGCACTCTTCCAGGGACCACCCAAAGACCTTGGTAAAGGCAGGGTTAATGTAAAGAACATCTCCTTTTACATCATAGGTGATAATGGGGTCCGGGGCCGCCTCCATGAGCAGGAAGTATCTTTCCTGGCTCTCTTTCTGGGCTTCCTGGGCCATGCGTCTTTCCTGGATCTGGTTCTGGAGGCTGTCGTGATAGGTCTCCAATTGTTCCATAAACCGGTTGAAATAGACAGCCAGCTGTCCAATTTCGTCCGTGGATTCGTTGTCCATACGAGCTGTGAAGTCACCGTCGCTGACATTTTCAAATCGTTCCATGAGTTCATAAAGGGGGGTTGTGATGGAGGCACAGATTTTAAAGATGATGGGGAGCATGAGCATTAGAAAGGCGATGAAAATGCCGAAAATACAATTGCGCAGTGTGTCAAGGGGGCTGTAAAATTCATCCAGATAACAGGAGGAGGCAACATACCATTGATACTCTGGGATATAGTTAAATATGACCAGTTTTTCCCTGGCAACGGATTCATCAAGGTTTTTCCAATAATAGATTAATTTGCCTTTTTTCCTTTTCCTCATATAGTCAACACACTGGTTGGAAAGCTCTTTGGTATTAAAAATATTGATGTCCTGGAGTTTGGGATGAATAATGGCATTGCCAAGCTTATCAATGACAAAGGAGTAGCCGGTTTTACCGAATTTGAGTGAAAGAATACTCTTGCGGAAATCATCGACATTGATCAACTTATTAAATTCGGTGCGGTAGGTACTCACGGAAATAATCCAGTCCCATGGTTCAAAGTAAACCATGTAAAGGGCTTTGGGCCGGGATTTTTTTTCCCCGGGATTTTTCCAGTCATATTCCAGGTAGCCCTGGGGGGATGTCATCTGGCGTGTGACAAAGGCATGGTGGGCCACATTGGAGCCAAGCAGGGTGGGTTGGGGGTGGATGAGCACCGTGCCCACACTGTTAACGCAATAGATATACCCAGAATTGCCAATGGTTTGGCTGAGCAGTATGTTTGCAGCCTTTTGTTTTGCCTGGGATATAGTTAAGTTATTGTCAAGGGATTGCTGGTATATGCTGGTAACAATTTCCCTGTTCTTTTCGGCCACGGCCCGCAGATAATTTTTTATGGAAACCGTTGCAGAGGTTTTGACCATACTGTGAATCATCTGGGTGGTGTTGTTGAGTTCACTTTCAATATTTTCTTCAATATGTTTTCTGAGAAATAGATAGACAACAAGGCTGCATAAGAGCATGAACAGGAAGAATATAGTGGAAAAACTGATTAAAAATTTATAACGAATTTTAAAGGATCTGAATATTCCTCTGACCCTGTGAAAACAGTTGTCAATTATGCCCTTTTTTCCATGATGCCGATGAACAATGTTCACTCCCAGCTCCTTTTAATTCTTATCTTACTTTGCCTTGATCACAGGGCAACCTTTGGGGCGGCATTATGCCATTTTTTTTACCTGTTGTATCCGTGGTCGATATATCCGTTATTGAAGAGCTTGTCAAAAAATATAGTATCTGGGTAGCGTGCGGAAATGGGAGTCAGGCATATGTAAAAAAGTTTGTATTTGTCAAGTTGAAAAATAATAAAAATATGCCATTTCCAGATGAGTTGATCATGTTTATTATAGATCCATGTTGTAGTTTTTGGGCTTGGCTATGATTTTGATGAACCTGTAAAAGTCAGCCATGAGATTTAGGATGGATTCTGTTGTTTCTCAAGAGTCATAAGTTCTCAGAATCCATTGAAATAATTAATGCCTATAAAATTAAAATCAAGATCCAGGTTTAATGATTTTAGTTAGTTAGCCAATGTGTATAGTAAGTTCTCAATAACCTTGGGTGATAAAGCCTGCTTACCCATTAAACGCAGATTGTTATTCAAAAGGATAGCTTGAAAGCCCGAACTTATTGAGAACTTACATGTGTATACAAAACAGGCAGAGAGTTTATGACTGACGAGGTTGTTTTTTGAAGTTTAAACCCCAGGAAGGGTGTTGTTATGAAAATAAAAATGAGTAATGCCGGTTTAAATCCCACCCGCACCATGGAGGTGATGGACCATACCGGTGAAATAAGAGAGGTCGGGGTTGCCAGTGAGTATCCATTGACCATAAAGGTAGATGGGCAGGAGATCGTCACACTGATGACCATTGGCACCAATCCCGAAGAGTTGGCCCTGGGGTATTTGAGAAATCAAAAACTCATGGATGATATTGACGATATCGCCGAGGTGATGGTGGATTGGACCCATGAGACAGCGGAGATCAAAACCCATGGACACAAGGCCCCCCTGGACATTGAGAGCAAGTTATCCACGCGCATTGTCACCAGTGGATGCGGCCAGGGAACCCTTTTCAGTTGCAGTCTGGATAAACTCTATGAGGTGGATCTGCCCAGGCTTAAGGTGTTGCAAAGCCATGTGTACAGCCTCTTAAAAGGGTTGGCCAAAAGAAATGAGGTGTATCGCCGGGCAGGTTCGGTGCATGCATGCGCCCTTTGTGAAAAAAATAAGGTGTTGATTTTCATTGAAGAGGTGGGCCGGCACAATGCAACGGATGCCATATCCGGCAGGATGTGGATCAGGAATATCTCCGGCCGTGACAAAATGCTTTACACCACAGGTCGTGTTACATCGGAAATCGTAATCAAAGCAGCCCAGATGGGCATTTCTGTGTTGATTTCCAAATCCGGGATTACCAACATGGCCTTGGAACTGGCCCGGGATTTGAAAATGACCATCATTGGTCGGGCCAAACAATCGCGTTTTCTGGTTTTTCATGGTCGTGAGAATGTGGTGCTGGACCAATTGCCGGAGGATTGTCAACTATAAATATTGTATTTGCTGCACAGACATGTTAGACATCTTTTAAATTGCGGAGGGTGGATCGGACGTGATCACATGGACTCTAAATCCATGCAGCCGGGTGCGACTCCCGGGCTCTCCGCCATCACAACTTCTATTTTCCACATTAAAGCCTAATAAAATAAATAAAACAAGTGGCTTAGTTAGTATCTTATCCCCGGATAAAATTAAAACTTTAAAAGGTGTGCACGAGTTGTGGTCCCAGGGGCAAGAAGTTTAAACGGCCCCTTCCTCGCCTTGGCAGGGTGAAAGGAAAAAATAAAAGAGGGGAAAGCAGTCAAATACCCCTCCTGGATCAGAGATTTAGAAGGGGATTCCTTGGCGAAGAGTTGAGTCGATTGTGGTTCGATATGACATCTTTTTGGGAAATTATTTGTTATTTTAGGATGTTATAATGATTTGATTTTGGGTTCTATACTTAAGGTTTTGTTATTATTGATTTTTATTGCACTTCTTGATGCGATTGTGGTTCATGTCTCGAATCTGTGTACCGTCCGGGAGTGTTGTGAAGGTGGGTTTTCCCTTAGAGACTTGTTAATCCACGAAAAGGCCAAGCTTGTGAGTGATTTTTGAAAACAGGAATTGTTCTTGAAAAATAATCAGAACCAGCGTATATGGAGCCCACAATTCTTAGGAAACGCTTTGTTTATTTGCTGAAGGAGGCACTTACATAATGGCAACGGAAAAGCAACCCAAGACCCTTAAAAAAAGGTTTTACCGAAAGCGGGTGCCACTTTTCAGTCTGATCAATAAGATCAAGCTGTGGCCCTCTCGAACAGGGCAGCTCCATGGTGTGCGTTCAGTTGTCATTATAGGTGACACCGCCCGGGTCACCACCCATTGTAATAAAGAATTCATCATCAGTAATTCCCTGAACAGCCGGGCTGCACGCTGGTTGCGGAATAAATGGTTCAGCCGGGTGTGTCCCAAATGTGGAGTGCCGGACTGGAAACTTGAAAAATATTCCACCACCCTTTTTAAGCGGCATCAGGGGTCCATGCTGTTGAAAGATAAAGAAGTTTGACAAACAGGAGACAACGGATATCGTCAAAATTTAAATTTTTTTTATGATTTTGTCTGATAAATTTTCAACTTTTTAGAAAAACTTAAATTTTTTTTATGATTTGCGGTGGAGTTTTACCATTCTATACTGAGTTGATTTATCTGTTCACGGTTCCATAGACTTTTATGGACAGGCTGATTTTGAATTCGATAAAACTGGACAGTTCCTGGAATATCCCTCCCCAAAGTGATCAAAATTATAAAATCCTGAAAGAAAAATAATCATCAAATCGTGATACGATGAAATATATCAATTGTTGGCACATTATATGCTTAAAGAAATGTAAATATACTTTGCATTTTAACTTTTGATGAAAAATCAACTGAAGCCCTCATTTATGGGTATCTCAAAAAAAAACAGATTTTAAGGAGAGAAAAATGGCAGATTTTAACGCAATTATTGAAGGCCTGGTAGCCTGTGATACGGATAAAGTAACCCAGCTGGTAAACGCAGCCATTGCAGAGAACGTTCCCGCCACAGACATTCTGAACAAAGGCCTCATTGCTGGCATGGACATTGTTGGCGAGAAGATGGAAAACGGTGACATGTTCATCCCCGAAGTGTTGATGGCAGCCCAGGCCATGGGAAGCTGTGTTGAGACCCTGAAGCCCCTTTTGGGTGAAGGAGAGGAAATGGAAGGTGCCAGCGTGCTCATTGGTACCGTTAAAGGCGATCTCCATGACATTGGAAAGAATCTGGTGGGTATGATGATGGAAAGCGCTGGCATGGCTGTCCATAACCTGGGTGTGGATATTGCCCCTGAAGATTTCGTTGCTGAGATCAAAAGCAAAAATGCTCAAATTGTATGTCTTTCTGCTCTGTTGACCACCACCATGCCCATGATGAAAAAAACCGTGGATGCCATTGTAGAAAGTGGTCTTCGTGAGCAGGTAAAAATCATGGTGGGTGGCGCACCTG
>CAKZLA010000237.1 GCA_937124525.1 uncultured Desulfobacterium sp. | reverse complement strand
CCGATCTTTTTCTATGCGGGGCCGTGGACATGGTTGGAGACATGAGGCAAACGCTTCTTGCCCGGTGCCTTGACACCCATGGCAGTTTATATGAAAGTTCTGGCAAACCAAAAAGGACTTTCAATTTTAATAGTGGGCAGGCCGGGTCCAGAATACGGTCTGCCCATGGCAGTTATCAGAAAGCATCCCGGAAAAACACAAATATTCAAGCCCCGCCATGGACCGAAGGGGCCGTGGCCGTGGTGCTTAAATCGTTGGAAAAGGCCATGGCTGACGGGGATCGAATTTACAGCGTTATCACTGCCACTGCCAGCTCTTGCGGCGGAGAGATGGCCGCTGAAAATCCATCCACCACCCCTGACCTGGAAAAGGCCTGGGAGGTAAGTCTTGGAAGCGCCCTGGACCGGGCAAATATCTCTTTTTCGGATATTGACTTTCATATGCTCCAGGGGCATAGGACTTGCCAAGCCCTTGAATTGGGGCTATTAAAAGGAGCTCATCAATCCCCCAAAAAAACGCCCCCTCCGGGAAACACAACTGACCTTCCCACAGTGGGAGTTGCTTCCCGGATTCTGGGCCATACCTTTGGCATTTCCGGGCTTGTTTCCATGGTTCAGGCATCCCTTGGCCTTTATTATGGATTAAAACCCAGCATGCAACCTTACTCCATCGCAAGTACGGATTCCTTTTCCCGAAAAAATCCCGCATCTCCGGCACCTGGTCCCATGGCCCCATGGGTGGCACAATCATCCATGGATGACACCCCCCATGCCTGTGTGACAAGCATCACCCGGGACGGGGCCTGCGGGCATGTGATATTAAAAGCGTTCCCCAGGGGAAACAAACCTCTGTTGTCTGAAGGGATGGTGGAATTATCCCCGGAATTACACCCAAAAACGCGTATTACCCCAGAGTCCACTTTCCTGAAAAACACCCGGAGGAGTGATACACCAGAAAATTCCCCGAAAAATATTATTGTTCTAAAGGCCCACCGGTTCCCCTCTGACAAAGTTATTCCCATGAATTTAACGGATAAAAGAATAGATGCAACATTGAATTATGAAGAGACACTGAATCCTGGGGACGCATTACCCCATGACCCCAAGGAGGCAGTATCCCATGGTTATTCTGAGTCAAACACCCCGGATAATTTTTCTGGAAACCGTCTTGCTGAATCCGTGGCCCTGACCAGCAAAGCCCATATGAAATTTCTGGAATTGTCCAGTGAGAACACAAGGGCTTTTGAGACACAATTTAAAACCCTGACCCGTATGGCATCTTCCTTGGTAACGCCTGGCGATTATTCCCCGGATGTACCCACAGAAATTAATGCTCCGAAATATACTGAAAAAAATATCGAAAAATATGAACCTCTATTTGACCGCCAACAATGTCTGGCCTTTGCTGTGGGGGATGCCAGCACAGTGATGGGGGAAAAATTTGACATCATTGATACCTACCCCGTGCGGGTGAGACTCCCAGATGAACCCCTGATGCTGGTGGATCGCATCCTCTCCATTGAAGGGGAAATGCTCTCCATGGGACCGGGTAAAATCATCACCCAGCATGATGTTAAACCGGGTGCCTGGTATCTTGACGGGGGCAAGGCACCGGTTTCCATCTCCATTGAAGCGGGTCAGGCAGATCTGTTTCTCTGTTCCTGGATGGGCATTGATCACCAGGTAAAGGGACATCGCCGATACCGCCTCCTGGATGCCAGGGTAACCTTCCATCGTCCCCTGCCCCAACCCGGTGAGACCATAGAGTATCACATCGTCATAGATCGATTTCTAAAGCAGGGAGAGGTGTATCTTTTTTTCTTTCATTATGAGGGATACATAGATAATGCGTTGTTTATCTCCATGCGGGATGGATGTGCTGGTTTTTTCACCCCCCTGGAGGTGGAGAACTCCGGCGGTATTATTCTGAAAAAAGAGGAAACCGTTATGGACAGGCGCTTTCTTGATTTTCAATTCCCAGTGCAGGTAAAAACAGAACGATATACTGAAAATCAGGTGGAATCCCTGCGCCGGGGAGATCTGGCGGCCTGCTTTGGAAGTACTTTTACAGGAATCACTCTGGGAAAAAAATTACGCCTGCCCGGGGGCCGCATGCACCTCATTGATCGGGTCATGGAATTTGACCCCACAGGGGGTCGCTTTGGGCTTGGCATCATCATTGCCGAAGCGGACATCCAGCCAGATGACTGGTTTCTCACCTGTCATTTTGTGGATGATAAGGTGATGCCCGGCACCCTGATGTATGAATGCTGCGCCCATGCGCTGCGTATTTTCACCCAGCGAGTGGGCTGGATTTCCCCCCGGGATGACGTCCATTATGATATCATTCCTGGAATGGAAAGTGACCTCAAATGCCGAGGACCGGTCACCCCGGAGACAAAAAAAGCAAGGTACGAAATCGAAATCAAGGTGATGGGATACCATCCGGAACCCTTTGTGGTGGCCGATGCCCACATGTTCTCCGACGACCACAGGATTGTATTGTATAAAAATATGGGAATGAAACTGGTGGGACTCTCTCGCCAGGAGATTGAAGGCTTCTGGAGCAATAGATGAAATATTCAAAGGTATATATTGATGCATTGGGCTATGAACTGGCCCCCCACGTTGTCACCACCGATGAGATTGAAAAACGTCTTGAGCCTTTTTATATGGCTTCCGGTTTTAAGATGGGTCAGCTTGAGGTCTTAACCGGCATAAAGGAGAGGCGGTTCTGGAATGTGGACCACACCCTGGCCCAGGGCTCGGCCAAGGCAGGGCAAAAGGCCCTGGAAGCAGGTGGTGTTTCCCCCGATGAGATCGGTGCCCTGGTGTTTTGCGGGGTGGGACGGGATGGATTTGAACCTGCCACGGCTTGTGCGGTGGCCGACAATCTTAAGATCAGTAATACCGCCCACATCTATGATGTTTCCAATGCTTGTCTTGGCATGATGACCGGCATGGTGGAGATGGCCAATGCCATTGAGTTGGGACAAATCCGGGCGGGGCTGGTGGTCTCCTGTGAAACGGCCCGGCAGATCGTTGATGCCACCATTAATGAGATAAATCGGGAAAAAACCGTTGAGTTTTATACAAAAACCATTGCCACCATGACCGGTGGCGCAGGTGCTGCAGCCATACTTCTCACCGATGGGACCCTGGGAAATGCCGTGGACCGACGACATGCCCTTAAAGGGGGGGTGGTCAGACATGACAACCGGTTCCATGATCTGTGCCGCTGGACCTTCAGTGAATCAGGAATGCCCACCCATGCCACGGTGCAGATGCGCACCAATGCCCACGGGGTGCTGGAAAACGGCTTGGCCCTGGCTGGAAAAACCTTTGAAGATTTCACAAAGCACATGGATATCCCCAACACCATGCCTGACAAATTCATCTGCCACCAGGTGGGCTCCACTCATCAGAAGATGTTTCACAAAGTCATGAACATTAATCCTGCAAAAGATTTTTCAACCTTTCCTTATCTGGGAAACATGGGCACGGTGTCTCTGCCCATGACGGCTGCCATCGCCCATGAACGGGGTTTTTTGACCCCCGGGGATTATGTGGGGTTTATGGGGATTGGATCAGGCCTAAATTGCCTCATGATGGGTATTGAATGGTAAATAAATGCTCTGTTGCAAATACATATAAATACTACAATAGCATAATGCCGCTCCCGGCGACTGTCCTGACCGGAACGGGAACGTCGGGGGGAGTATTTAAAAAATACAAGGAAGATCATGGAACGAAATATCAACGGGAAAATATTATCCACACGAAAATTTGCCCCGCTTTATCCCTTCAGACCCAAGCATATAAAAACCCGGGGACATGCCCTTTATTATCTGGATGAGGGCAGCGGACCGCCGGTGCTCATGGTCCATGGCAATCCAACCTGGTCCTTTTATTACCGTCATTTGGTAAAAAAGTTGTCACCGGATCATCGCACCATTGTACCAGATCATATAGGGTGTGGTTTTTCTGACAAACCGGATTCCAGGGATTACAAGTACACTCTTAAATCCCGGGTGGAGGATCTTGATTCTTTGATAAATAATTTGGATCTCAATGGAAAAATATCTCTGATTGTCCATGACTGGGGGGGTATGATTGGTCTTGCCTGGGCTCTGGATCATCTGGATCGCATAGAACGCATTGTCATCACCAACACCTCGGGATTTTTTATGCCCCAGGATAAAAAATTTCCATTAAGGCTATGGCTTTTGAAATACCTTGCTCCCTTTGCGGTTCCAGCTGTCCAGGCAGGTAATATTTTCTCCTGGGCGGCGCTGTACATGGCCCCCGGATTCCCTTTGTCAAAACAGATAAAAAAAGGGTTGACGGCTCCCTACAACTGTTGGAAAAACAGGATTGCCACCCTGAAATTTGTCCAGGATATTCCCCTCTCCCCCGGGGACGAAAGTTATCCCCTGGTTAAGAAGGTGGAAGATAATCTCCACCAATTGGAAAAAATCCCCATGATGATTCTGTGGGGTCGCCATGATTTTGTTTTTGATCTTTCATTTTTAAGGGAATGGAAACGGCGGTTTCCCCGGGTACCGGTGCACCAGTTTGATGATGCTGGGCATTATCTCTTCGAAGATAAACCAGGGGAGACCGCCGCCTTAATTCAAAAATTCATGGGGACCTGATTGTCTATTTTGCCTCTTCCTGGGCCCGTAAATCTTTTCTTAGCACTTTACCCACATTGGATTTTGGCAAATCCTGTCTGAACTCCACTTCAACGGGTAGTTTATATCTGGCAAGTTTTGTATCGCAATAATCTATGACTTCCCGGGAGGTCATCTCCTGACCTTCCTTAAGAACAACAAAGGCCTTTACCGCCTCCCCACGCTTGGGATGGGGGATTCCAATGGCGCAGGCTTCCTGAATTTTGGGATGTTCGAACAAGACCTCGTCAATATCCCGTGGATAAACATTGTATCCACTGGAAAGGATCATGTCTTTGATCCGGTCAACGATATAAAAATATCCGTCCTCATCCATTGTGGCCACGTCACCGGTTAGCAAAAAACCATCCTCGGTAATTGTTTCCCTGGTGTCTTCGGGTCTACCCAGATATCCTTTCATGACCTGGGGGCCCCGTATGAGCAATTCACCGGGTTCTCCCTGGGGCATCTCTTTGGTCTTGTCCTCAAGGTCCACGATCTTACATTCCGTGTTGGAAATGGGGATACCAATACTGCCCTGCTTCCGGGTGCCGTGGAAGGGGTTTATAAAGGCAACAGGGGTTGATTCCGTCAATCCGAATCCCTCCACAATGATACCCCCTGTTTTTTTCTGAAAGTTGGTGATTACCTCCAGAGGCAGAGGAGCACTGCCGGAAAAGCATCCCTGAACGGAACTCAGATCCGTTTTATCCATATCCGGGTGGGCCAACATACCAATATACATGGTGGGAACCAGGGGGGCAAAGGAAACTTTGAATTTGCTGATGGATTCCAGCAAAGGTTCCGGCTGGGGTTTGGGAACCAGCACATTGGTCCAGCCCATGCGGATAGCCAGATTCATGGATACGGACATGCCAAACACATGGAAAAAAGGAAGCGCTCCCAACATGATTTCTGCCCCTTCCTCAAATCCGGGAAACCATGCTTCCAATTGCTGAATCTGGTGGGACAGGTTCCTGTGGGTGAGCATGACACCCTTAGACACGCCCGTGGTGCCTCCGGTGTACTGATACATGGCCACATCGTCCATCTTGACATCTGCCTGGGTATAATCCGGGACACATGTGGAAATAAAATCTTTGAATTTATACAGGCCTTTGGCAGGGAAAACATCGGCTGCCAGGCCTCTTTTTTTCGCAACCAGGGGAAATAAAAGTCGCTTGGCAAAGGGAAGGTAGTCGCCAATGGAAGTGTAAACGATGGTTTTAATATTGGTTTTATCCCTGAGCTTAACCATTCTGTTGGCCAGCAGATCAAGGGTGATTAAAAACGTAGAGTTTGAATCCGTAAACTGATGTTTAAGTTCCCTGTCGGAATAGAGAGGGTTGTTGAACACGGCAATGGCACCAATTTTAAGGATTGCGTAATATGCCACCACACAGGGGATAACGTTGGGAAGCAAAATAGCAACGCTGTCTCCTTTTTGGATTCCATCTTCTTTAAGTGCAGCTGCAAACCTTGCCACCATTTCACTCAGTTGCGTAAAGCTCAGGGAATAGCCTTGAAAAATCAGGGCCGGATTGTCCGGAAATTTTTTTGTAGACGCTTCAAGATATTGGGGAACTAAAATATCGTTGAATATTATGTTCTCCGGGATGCCCTGATCATAGGACTTCAGCCATATTTTTTTTGAATACACACTTTGATCAGACAACGTTATCTCCTTTTGCAATTCATGGTTAAAAAAGGGGCACATATCGGGTTTCATGAAGGTGTTTATACCGCTGATCAAATTGTTGTACCGACGTATTTTTTGATACTTTTTCACTTTTAACGACAAATACAGCACTTGGATAGACACCAATAAAAAATAATACAATGCAGGTGTCTGACACCGCTACCCGCACCGCAGACAAAAAAATGAATCATCGGGTGGAATCAAGCATGGGCCAAATGAGATGCTTCACAATATTCACCTGATGATCAAGTGATAGAAATAAAAACAGGGTTCTGTCAAGCAAAAAAAGATAAAAGTCAAACATTGTTTACTGATAAGATAAAAGTTTTTAAAAAGCCAGCAGAAAACCCCTGGGTCTTTAACTCATGGGTTTTTGCTCCAACAAATGTAGACTGGAAAATGAAGAATGCCAGAAGTTTTTATAAAATTCGATTGACCCCGGTGGCAATGTTATAACAATAATCCCCCATCTTCTCATAGTAGGAAATCAGAGCCACAAACAACACTCCGGTGTCAACGGAACAGCTGCTGACCTGTAATCGTTTAATGTGTTTTTCCCGCATTTTTTCCCGCATCTGGTCAATGAGATCTTCCTGGGCCAGGGCTTTCTGGTAAAAGCCTTCGGTCTTTTCGTTCATTTCACGAATGACACATCCCATAAAGCGGTCCACCTCATCGGAAATTTCCACAAGGTCATGGATGGCAGCACCACTGAACTGGAATCCTTGATCGTACATTTTTTCAAGGGTTCGGGAAACGTTTTCCATGGAGTCGCCCAGACGTTCAATGTTGTTGGTGATGCGCATCATTTCAGAAATTTCTATTGATTCCGGGGCGTTTATTTCTCCCTGGGAAATGGTGATAAGATATTTAATGATCACCTTTTGAAAGGAATCCAAATGATCTTCAATGGCCTCCCGCTCCCCCAGAATATCATCGTCTCTCACCTTAAGGCAAGTGGAGGTTTTTCTTAGACCCATGTGGGCAAAATCAGCCATGCGGATGATTTCTCCCTTGACCCTTGCCAGGGCAGCAATGGGAGAATCCATGAAACGGGCGTCAAATTCAGGTAGCTGGTATCTTTCCTTTTTGCCCTTTCTCTTGGGAGAGATAAAAATGGTCAACTGCACCAATCTGGGTAACAGGATTAAAAAAATGGCTGCATTGATTACATTAAAAAGGCTGTGACCATTGGCGATATACCGGGCCGCATTTACGTATTCTCCACCCACCAGCAGATCCACCGGGCCGGCACCGATTTTCAGCGATAAAACTTGAACCGTACTTACAAAAATGGGAAATATCAAAAGAATAATACCCACCCCAACCACATTAAACACGGTGTGGGCATTGGCCGTCTGGTGGGCCTCCAGGTTCTTTGATCCAATGGTGGCAAGCTGGGCAGTTATGGTGGTACCGATGTTTTCTCCAAGCACCAGGGCCATGGCCGTGGGAAAGGTCAGAAGGCCTGATGTGGCAAGGGTCATAGTAAGCCCCACCGTGGCAGAAGAGGACTGTACCATCACTGTCAGCAGCGCACCCATGCCGACACATAAAAGAATTCCCCCCATGCTGTCCGTGGAAAAGGTGGTGAAAAAAGAGATGAACTGCGGGTCGGTTTTAATGGGAGCAAGGCCCTGCTTCATCACGGTCATACCATAAAATAGCAGACCAAATCCCAATATCACATCCCCGATGTGGCGGTAGTTTCGCTCCTTGGAAAAATACTTTAATCCCACCCCCAGTGCAATGGCGGGAAGAGCGATCTTGCTCAACTTAAAGGCAATCATCTGCCCTGTAATGGTGGTGCCCACATTGGCTCCGATGACCACTCCCACGGCATTTTCAAGAGAGATGATACCAGCACTGACAAATCCGATGAGCATCACCGTGGTGGCAGATGAAGATTGAACCATGGCAGTGACACCGGCCCCGGTGAGACATCCCAAGAAACGATTGGATGAAATGGCTTCAAGAATGCCACGAATTTTCTGCCCGGCAGCGGCCTGTAACCCTTCGGTCATCATTTTCATGCCAAGAATAAAAAGACCCAGCCCTCCAAGTGTCTGAAATATAATTCCGCTTATGTTCAAAGTTGTCTCCCATATATTCAGCTGTCATCTATCATCATCAGGAAACCCATTCTCCAAAGCGCATGCAGTGCTTGCGCAGGGAGGTGGGTTATGGTTCAACTTCCATGGGGTTTATATGTCAACCGAGGCGTTATTTCAATAAAATTGAGACATCAATTAAAAAATGAAGGGGGCAAAAATTTCCTCAACCTTTATCAAGGGTCTGGAAATGGTAGTAGAATCCCTTTTTCTCCATAAGGGCTGCATGGGTTCCATATTCAATGATCCGACCGTCTTTTAACACCATGATATTGTCGGCGGTCATGGCAGATCTTAACCGGTGGGCAATGGTGATGGAGGTGCGGTTTTCCTTGAGTTTTTCCGTGGCCAGTCGTATTTTTTCTTCGGATTCAGTGTCCACGTAGGAGGTGGCCTCATCAAAGATAATCAGGTCCGGCTGACGGGCAAAGGCCCGGGCAATGGAGATCAATTGGCGTTCTCCACTGGAAAGGGATGCCCCCCCCTGGGACATAACGGTATCCAGACCCCGGGGCATCTGCTTAATGAGACTGTTGACATGGGATCGCTCCAGAATGATATCCAAGGTAGCCGGGTCCATGGTGGTTCCGGGGGGGACAATATTATCCCGGATGGTGCCGGAAAAAAGATAGGGGTCCTGGGTCACCAGGGCGATTTTCTCCCTCAGGGCCGATGTGGCATAGGTATCAATATCCCTGCCATTGATCTCAATGCCGCCCTGGGTCCTGGGGTAGAATTTTACAATGAGATTTATCAAAGATGTTTTCCCGGACCCTGTGGGGCCAAGGATGGACAGGGATTGACCCGCTTTAAGCTTAAAGGAAAGGTCCGTTAAAATATCCTCCCCCGGGGTGTAGGCAAACCCCACTTTTTTGAATTCAAGGGAGTCTATGTGATCAAGATCCAATGAGCCGCCTGTCTCATCCACCGGTTTATCCAGAATCTGGGTAATGCGCTCCCCGGAAGACAGGGCATTCTGGAGCACATTGTGTTTTTCAGACAGGTCCCGCACCGGCCGGAAAAACA
>CAKZLA010000236.1 GCA_937124525.1 uncultured Desulfobacterium sp. | reverse complement strand
AGACACCAAAGGATGTGGTTTGCCAAAGCGCCTGTGGCGCTGGGTAACCAAGGTGCGACAGTGGGAAGTCATGGAAAACTGGGAATACTCCCTGCCCAACGGCGGTCCACGTATCATTATTCCCAAAGGTTTTCTGTTTGACGGGGCCTCCATCCCCAGGCCTTTGTGGGGGGTGCTCTCCCCCATCGGACTGCTTCTCATTCCCGGGTTGATACACGATTTCGGTTACCGATATGATTATCTCTGGGCAAAAGAAGCAGACGGCAGTATTTATAAATACGGCAAGGGCCGAGGCCAGCACTTCTGGGACACCATTTTTAAGGACGTGGGCAAAGCGGTGAACGGCATGGCCGTTATTGATACCTTGGGCTGGGCCACCCTGTCCGTGGCAGGATGGTGGGCCTGGCGCAGCAACCACAAACTAAACACCCCGGAGCTTTTGCCCTGACAGTCATCAACAAACCCATAAGCCAAGCCGTGAATGAGCAGAACTTTATTCAAGCCGCAGCAGAAATGAAAGACTCCCGCTGGTACACCCAGGTAGGGCAAAGAGCCAGAACCCTTGTGAAGATGATGACCGAACCAGATGCTTAAACTGCTGTTTTTGACCCCCAAAAGTGGGGTTTAAGAGCTAAAATCGACTATTTTCAAAGCAATTAAACTTTAATAACAAAAGGTTAGCGGGGTCAGACCCCGAATTACAGACCCCGAATATAATTATGAAAAGAGCATTGATAACTGGAATTACCGGGCAGGATGGCGCTTATCTTGCCGAGTTTTTGTTAAAGAAGGGGTATGAAGTCCATGGAATTAAACGACGGGCCTCTTTGTTTAATACGGATCGTATTGATCATCTTTACCAGGGACCCCACGAGGCCAACCGGCGGTTTATCCTTCACTATGGGGATCTGACCGACTCCACCAATCTCATTCGTATATTGCAGCAGGTGCAGCCTGAAGAGGTGTACAACCTGGCAGCCCAGAGCCACGTGGCTGTCTCCTTTGAATCCCCGGAATACACGGCGGATACCGACGGTCTTGGCACCCTGCGCATCCTGGAAGGTATCCGTCTGTTGGGCCTTGAGAAGAAAACACGATTTTACCAGGCTTCCACATCGGAGCTCTTCGGCAAGGTCCAGGAGATCCCCCAGACCGAAACCACCCCGTTTTACCCCAGAAGCCCCTATGCCGTGGCCAAAATGTATGCCTATTGGATCTGCGTGAACTACCGGGAAGCCTACGACATCTACGCCTGCAACGGCATCCTGTTCAACCACGAGTCTCCCCTGCGGGGCGAAACCTTTGTCACCCGCAAGATCACCCGGGCCCTGGCCCGCATCAGCCTCAACCTGCAGGACTGCCTCCATCTGGGCAACCTGGATGCCAGACGCGACTGGGGCCACGCCAAAGATTATGTAAAGATGCAGTGGCTCATGCTCCAGCAGGACCAACCAGATGACTTTGTCATTGCCACGGGCGAGCAGCACTCGGTGCGGGATTTTGTCACCATTGCCGCCTCGGAACTGGGAATCGACATCAACTGGCAGGGCACCGGAATAGATGAAAAAGGAATCGACACCCGCACCGACAATATCATCGTGGCCGTGGACCCCAAGTACTTCCGCCCCACAGAAGTGGAAACTCTGCTCGGCAACCCGGCCAAAGCCAAAGAAAAACTCGGCTGGACCCCAGAGACCCCCTTTAAAGATCTGGTAACGGAAATGGTCCAGCAGGATCTGGAAGAAGCCAAAAAAGATGACCTCTGCAAAACCCACGGGTTCAACACTTTCAACTACAACGAGTAATCAGCCATAAATCAAGCTCGACCTCGAGTGCTCTTTAAAGTGCTGTTTTTGGCCCCGAAAAGTGGGTTTTAAGAGATGATATTGAGATTTTTTAAATTGATTGCTGTTTAATAATAAGGGCTTAACGGGGTCAGACCCCCATATTATGAAGATTTACATTGCTGGACATAGAGGCATGGTGGGTTCCGCCATCCACCGTTGCCTCACTGCCAAAGGGTACAAGAACATCATCGGGAAGAGCCATGGCGATCTGGATCTCATCCGCCAGAAAGATGTGGAGGATTATTTTGACCGGGAAAAACCCGATTACGTGGTTCTGGCCTCGGCCAAGGTTGGGGGCATAGGTGCCAATAGCACCTTTCGGGGACAGTTTATCTACGAAAATCTGATGGTTCAGTCCAATGTTATCCACGCGGCATACACCCATGGTGTTAAAAAACTCTTGTTTTTAGGTTCTAGCTGCATCTATCCCAAGCTTGCTCCCCAGCCCATGAAGGAAGACGCACTTTTAACCATGCCCCTGGAGCCCACCAACGAGCCCTACGCCATTGCCAAGATTGCCGGTATCCGCATGTGTGACGCCTACAACCGCCAGTATGGCACCAATTTCATCTCTGCCATGCCCACCAATCTCTATGGCCCGGGGGACAATTACCACCCGGAAAATTCCCATGTGCTCCCGGCCCTGATCCGGCGCATGCACGAGGCCAAACAGCAAAATGCCCCCAGCGTAACCATCTGGGGCAGTGGCACCCCCCTGCGGGAGTTCCTTTATGCCGATGACCTGGCCGAAGCCTGCGTGTTTCTCCTGGAAGCGGTAAACTACAAAGACATTGCCTTTGAAGATGAAAGCGGCACCATCCAGGCCCACATCAACATCGGATCGGGCAAAGAGATCACCATCCGGCATCTGGCCGAAATCGTCAAAGGGGTGGTGGGATTTAAAAACAAGCTCATCTTTGACACCACCAAGCCCGACGGCACCCCAAGAAAACTCATGGATTCCACCCGGCTGATGAATCTTGGCTGGCAACCCAGAACAGATTTGAAAAAAGGCATAGACTTGGCCTACAAGGATTTTTTAGGCCAAGTCTGATCCCAAGTGAACCTTAAAAGGCTGTTTTTGCCCCCCAAAAGTAGACTTTAAGAGATAAAATCGAGTTTCTTCAAACATTAGCGGGGTCAGACCCCATGAAGATACAACATATGCCGGTTTTGAGGCCATGGCCCATAGATACCAAGGGCTGTGGTGCGCCAAAGCGCCTGTGGCGGTGGGTCACCAGGGTGCGGCAGTGGGAAGTGATGGAAAACTGGGAATATTCCCTGCCCAACGGCGGCCCGCGCATCATCATCCCCAAAGGCTTTCTGTTTGACGGTGCCTCCATCCCCCGACCCCTGTGGGGCGTGCTTTCCCCGGTGGGACTGCTGCTCATCCCCGGGCTGATCCATGATTTCGCGTACCGCTACGATTATCTCTGGGCCAGGGAGGCCGACGGCACCCTGTACAAATTCGGAAAGGGCAGGGGCCAGCACTTCCGGGACGGCATTTTCAGGGATGTGGGCAAGGCGGTCAACGGCATGGCCGTCATTGATACCTTGGGCTGGGCCACCTTGACCGTGGCCGGGTGGTGGGCCTGGCGGGGCAACCGCAAACGAAATGCCCCGGAGCTGCTGCTCTGAACCTGATTTGATTTGGAGGAGACATTATGGACCGTAACAATGACTTTCATAAAAAACTGACGGATCAACTGACAAAGCACGAAGGCCTGCGCCTGAAACCTTACCATTGCCCGGCCGGTAAGCTTACCATCGGCATTGGGAGAAACCTTGAGGACAAAGGGATCAGTGAAAAAGAAGCGGTGATGCTCCTGGAAAATGATATTCAGGAATGCATTGAGGATTTAGGAATAGTTTTTCAGGGATTTGATCTGCTGCCGGAAGCGGTGCAACTGGTGCTTGTGGATATGCGGTTTAACTTGGGGCCTGGCCGGTTCCGGCACTTTAAGAAAATGATAGCCGCTGTTAAAGATAAGGATTTTGGTAAGGCTGGTATAGAAATGAAAGATTCCCGGTGGTACCGCCAGGTGGGCCGTCGGGCGGAGACCCTTGTAAAAATGATGAAGGGAGCCTGATTTCTACTCAGAATTTAACATAATACTGTACCCCCCAAGGACGACAACAATGCAAACCTGACCCCATACTCCCTGAACTTAAAATGCTGTTTTTGACCCTAAAAAGTGGGTTTTAAGAGATAATGTTGAATTTTTTTTGAATTGATTTATGTGTAACAACAAGTGATTGACTGGGTCAGACCCGCTTTTACTTTTATATTACATGGCTGTAGGTAAAGGAGTACACATGGCGGAAGAAAGACATAAAACTGACCATCACCCTATTGAATTTTTGGAAGATGGTCCCCATTTTTCGGAACGTCTTGCAATCCTTCGCAAACGAAAAAAAATGATGCTTGCCGTTCTGTTGCTGATGGTTGCCGGGGCCGCATATCATGCATTTAACGCCACACCGGTGTTTCAATCCACGGCCACCATGATCATAGAAAAGGACAAATCCGCATCTTCAATTACAGGTGAGAGTAAGGAATATGAAGGATTGATTACCCAAGGGCTGGAGTTTGGTACCCACTATAAACTGATCACCTTTACCCCGGTTATCGAACGGGTAATCAACTCTTTGCATCTGGCGGAACAACAGCAGCAGGAGCTTGAAATCAGTCCGGTGAAGGAGTTTGTACAAATGTTCCAGGAAAATATTCGAAAATTTTTGAACGTTGAAAAACGAATCCTGACCCCAGAGGAACAGCACAGCCAGCTGGTGACCATGATCCGTTCAAAAATAACCATCGAGCCCCTGGAAGAGACGCTGCTGCTCAATATATCCGTAAAAGACAAAAACCCCCGAACGGCGGCAGGTATTGCCAACTCTTTGGCCCGGCAGTACATTGAATTTAATATGGTCAACCGCATGGAAGCTTCCAAAGAGACCATGGAATGGCTGAACAACGAACTCTACACCCTGAAAAAAAAGCTGGAACAGGATGAGAAACGGTTCTTTGGATTTAAAAAGGAAAGCAAGGTCTTTTCCATTGAGGGCAAGCAGAGCATGGCCTCCCAGAAGATTTCTGATTTTAACAACAAGTATCTGGAGACGCGGAACAAGCGGGTGGAGCTGGACGCCAAAATTGCAGAGCTGACCCGGCACCTGGGAACCCCCCAAGCAGTTGCTAATGTCCGATCCCTGCTCAGCAATCCATTGATCGACGTCATTTACCAGAAACGAATTGACCTTGAGATGACATATGCCAAGCTGGACAAGATGTATAAACCCAAGCATCCCAAAATCATCCAGATCAAGGACGAAATTGCCAAAACAGATGCCAAGCTGACAGCGGAACTGAAAAAAGAGCGGACCAATCTGGACTCCCAGAGAAAGGTGCTGATGGCCCGGGAGAATGTGCTGGAAAAAACCATTAAAGAGTTTGAGTCCGATGCCCTGGAAACCTCGGGTAAGGAGCTGGAATATGGCATGTTCAAGCGGGATGTGGATATCAGCCAGAACCTGTACAATGCACTGGTAGAACGGGTAAAGGCGTCGGATATCCTAAGCAATACCGTGGCATCAAACATCAGATTAGTGGAAACGGCCACCCCCGCAATCTATCCTGTTGCGCCTGACAAGCGCCGCACCCTGATAATGGGCCTTGTAATGGGCCTGGCGGTTGGTGTGGGGCTTGCCTTTTTGCTGGAATATATGGATCAGACCCTGCGAACCGAAGACGATATTCATCAATTATCTGATATCCCGGTGCTTTCGGTGATTCCTGAAGCAGATGGGGCAAAAACTTATGGAGCATGACCTTGCTGTTTAAAAGAAAAGAGAAAACCCTGCATTTGACCCACCTGCTCCTGGATTATCCCGCGAGCACCAGGTATGCAGAGGCCTATCGCAACCTTCGCACCAATCTGTATTTTTCCGC
>CAKZLA010000235.1 GCA_937124525.1 uncultured Desulfobacterium sp. | reverse complement strand
TGGCTGGGAAAACAAAGCATCAGGTCAATCAAACACCCTTGGCATTTCTGATGCAGCCCAATCAAAAGACCAAAGCACGCTATATGAATATTGATAGCCTGATCCTATGGGGTGGAAAATTGCTGAACTTTTTTTGAAAACCAAAATGAGGAGACAAAAAAACAGTATGACCCTGAAACACTCCAATTGAAACTGGGGTGGGTTACCAGGTTTCGAAAACCGCTTGACGAGTGGAGAGAACTCGTTGAAATAGTAACCATGACTGAAAGTTTCGTAAGAACTCAGGGAATTTATCATGGAGCATCTCATGATTTAGAAAAAAGGCTTACCTCCCCGACAAACACGAAGCGAACAAAGCAAGTTCAAAAAAAACTTGTCCGTTTTGTTGCCCAAGAACCGTTTAAGACGAAACCCAACGAACCATTGGGTGTCCATCCCAGTTCTTTCTGAGTTTGCCGGCCTAAAGCAGGAATATCCATGGCAGCGAAATCTGCGATCCAGCCAAAATGTTCAGCAGCCTCTTCCCGGGTTTTGCTCTCAATAGGCACTTTCAACCGCCGTCCTATTACTTCGGCAATTTCCCGAAACTCAATACCTTCTTCGGCTACGCCATGGTAACGTGCACCCACCGCCCCTTTTTCAAAAACCAGTCTGAAAGGGCAAGCGGCATCGAGCCTGTGGACAGCAGGCCAGCAATTTTGACCGTCATCCGTATAGGCCGATACGCCTTTTTGACGTGCGATATTGATGAGAATGGGAACGAAGGCATGATCTCCGTCACCATGGACGGATGGAGGCAAACGAAGGACAGATACTTTTACGCCGCATTTTACCAATGCGTCTGCAGCGTCTTCTGAAGCCGCACGGGGGTGGGCCGCTTGATCCGAACGGGCAAGGCCAACCACCTTATGGCCTGCGTTAAGGAGCTCCCGGACAACGGCAGAGCCGACAAAACCCGTAGCACCAGTTATAAATACACGCATGATGATCCTCCCTTAATCTGTTTTATGTGATCCGCTTCCGTCTTTGTGCGGCACAGAATCGGGCCAACCACCCGCTAAAGCCTCGTATAATGAGACCTGTGCCTGCATATGATGTGTCCAACTCTGTGCATAATCGTTTTCTGCAACCAGACTGTTCCGCTCGGCATCAAGCACGTCCAGTACATCAACAGTTCCATTATCGAAATGCGTGCGTGCAGCCGTCACCGCACGGGTGCTGGCTTGTGTGGTTTTCCACAAATGTTCGAGTTCTTGTTTGCTGCGCGAGATGCGGATCAGCGCATTTTCTGTTTCTTCCAATACCACCAACACCGTGCGCTCATATACCGCCAGATTTCCGGCCATATCAGCATCTGCTGCGGCAATGCGTGCGCGTACCTGACCGACATTGAGAAAGGGACCGCTAATGCCCAGGGTCAACATACGCGTTGCACTGTCATGTTGAAACAATGCGCCGGCATCCAGTGACTGTGTACCGATCAGTCCGCCAAGGGTAAAGCGCGGAAACAAATCGGCTGCGGCAACGCCGATACGTGCGGAAGCAGCCGCCAGCCTGCGCTCCGCTGCGGCCACGTCGGGGCGGCGGCGTAGCAAGTCTCCCGGTGTATCGACTGCAATGTCCGGTGCAGGCATGACCTTGAATTCTCCTGTCGATTCAAGTTCGGCAGCCATTGATCCTGGTCTTGCTCCCGTCAACACCGCGATCCGATGTGTTGCAACCGCAATATCGGCTTCCAGGGCTGGCAGACGTGATTGCGTAGTCTCCAACAATGCGCGTCCGCGATCAACATCAAAGCTGGTACCCATACCGGCCTCATAACGCAATTTAATCATCTCCAGGGTGCGTGCCTGATTTTCACTGTTCTCATGCATGATCCGCAACTGCTCCTGTTGACCGCGAAGGCAAAAATAGGTGTGTGTCAATTCACCGATCACCGCAACTTGCATTGCGGCCAGGTCAGCGGCACTTGCTTCGGTTTCGGCACGCTGCGCTTCAATGCTGCGACGAATGCGGCCAAAAAAGTCCAGTTCCCAGGTGACACCGATATCCGCCTGATAGGTACCATAATCGCGGTCTCCATCAACCGTCTGGTCAACACTTGCATGTACATTGCCGGCTTGGACGCTGGCCGCAGGAATTGGTATTTGTTCGAATCGCTCTTCCCGGAGCAGCGCGTTAGCCCGCTGATAATTGGCATAGGCGATGCGTAGATCGTGGTTGTGCTGAAGCGCTGAATCAACCAGCTGCACCAACATCGGATCGTCGAAGGAGTGCCAGAATTCGGTATTCCCAGGCTGCGGTTTTGTATCCGGTGAAGCTTCCTGACGCACGAATTTATCGATTTCTGCCAGGGGCGGGCGAACGTAATCCGGGCCGACCGTGCAGGATGTAATCAAAGATGAGGTAAGAATTCCGACGAATAATAGACGGCCTACCGCGATTAACCGGGATAAATTTATAAGATTGGAGCTTTGTTGATGGTTGTGTGGCATGTCCTTAATCCTTTCTTGATGAGCGGTGTTTATACAGCACCCTGGCAACACGTTTCTGCAGATCCATCACCGTAACCATAAGGCACGGCAGAAAGGTCAATGTCACGAGGGTTGAGAAGGCAACACCGAATAACACAACAGCTCCCAGACCGCGATAGAGTTCGACGCCTTCACCGGGAATTAACACCAGTGGTGCAATACCGCAGATCGTTGTGAGGCTGGACATCAAAATTGCACGGAGACGGATTCGCACAGCACCGTTTACCGCTGCTATAATTGATCCGGCTCCTTCTTCCATCAATTTGTAAGTTTCTTGTACAATCAGGATCGGGTTGTTAACCACGGTTCCGAGCAGTACCAGAAAACCCAGCAGGGTGATCATATCAAACGGCTGGTGGATTGATGTACCCCCCACCATGTCGAGCATGGAGCCAACTTTGTTGAGTAAAGCAAGACCGATGATCCCCCCGACAAGGCCCGTGGGAACTGAGGCCATGACAAATAGCGGTCGTCCCCAGTGGCCGAAAATAGCCACCAGCATTAGATAGCTTAGCAGCACGGCGATCACAAAGTTCTCGGATATCGCGTCCCGCATAGCATCCAGCTGATTGCTGGCGCCTGAGATATTGATCGCAACGCCTTGCGGGATTTCCCCATTGATACGCATCGCCTCAATCAGATCCGAGCGGACCCGGGCAACGCCTGTTTCAAGTGCAACCGAACGCGGGGGTATGATGCTCAGGGTTACAGTACGGCGGCCATCAAGCCGACGAATACTATCCGCATTGGTGGTCTGCTGCAGATCGGCCAGTGCGGAAAGCGGAAGAACAGTGCCGGACGGTGTGGCAACAGGAAGATCGCCCAGGCGATTAGCCTGCTGCCGGCTGCCGGCATCGCTAAACAGATAGATATCGACACGGCGGTCATTCAAAATCATCTCATCGGCGTATGCACCGTCGCTCAGAGCCGCTACCGAGTATCCGAAACGTTCTGCGTCCAGACCGACTTCAGCCAGCCGTTCCCAGTGCGGTTTCAATTCCAGCATGGGCTGATCCAGGCTTAGTGAGCCTGGCTGGGAATCAACCTGGGCCCCATCGAACATGTTTGTGGCGCGTGCGTAAGCAAGACCGGCCACGTGGTATATTTCGGTAAGGTCGGCCCCGGAGATATTCAGGTTTATAGTACGGCTTCCGCCGTCATTACTGGAGATGATTGATCCCCGAGTTGCGAATACGCGCATGCCCGGCCAACTAAGAAAACGCGCCTGCAAAGCGCTTATCATTGGCTCAACATGCTTCGGATTTTCGGGATCAATGATAATCATAATGCTTTGAGTATCCACAAGCATGGTGTACTTCTGTATTGCAGGCATATCCGTCTCGCCGCGGTCGAAACGCTCAGGAGCGTTATCCATATGGGATCGTAAATCCTCAATTAAACCCTGGGTGATTTTTTTCATCTCCGTAAGGTTGTATCCTGGAGGTGCCGTCATAAATGCAAATATCCTGGCCTCTTCGCCTTCCGGCAGATATTCGGCAGGCGGCGTGAACAACAGCACAACCAGCCCACACATTACCACCGTGCCTATCAGCATTAAGGCCCGGCGTAACGGGCTGCGGTTGAACCAACCGAGCCGGTGTCCGATCCGATTAAAGGACGCGTAGCCTACGGTATTTTGCACTGACTGTGATGGAATTAAATGCGCGCTTAAGGCCGGCACGACAGTAACAGCCGCTGCTATAGATGCCAGAATGGAAGCCGAGATGGCGACAGCGATATCCGAATAAAGCTGTCCGGCTTCTTCCTTGATGAACAGGATTGGCGCAAACACCAGTACCGTTGTCAAGGAACATGCCAGCACGGCAGGCCAGACCCGGCCTATGCCTGCAACGGCTGCCTCAAACCGCTTCAATCCGCGCTGGCGGGCCTGAATAATGCTTTCCAGCACCACAATCGTGTTGTCCACCGTCATACCGATCGCAAATGCGACTCCGGCCATTGAAATCACATTTAATGTGCGCCCTGCCAGCAGCAGGCCGACAAAAGCGGCAATCGTACAGATCGGAATTGCAATCACTCCCGTCAATGTTGTACGTATGGAGCGCAGAAAAGCGTACATCATAAAGGCGGCCAGAGCCGCACCTATCATCAGGTTACTCCAGATATTGGCAACGGATTTTTCCACATAGTGAGCGTCTTCAACAGTCAGTTTTATTTCCAGCCCCGCCGGCTCCATGACCTCTCGGTTTATGGCTTCGACTTCCGGTAATACTGCGTATTTGGTTTGAATGACGTTTGATCCCGTCTCACGGCGAACCGACAGGATGAGCGACGGCTCACCGTTGAAGAATGCCAGGTTATTGATTTCGTGATGACTGACTTTTATTTCGGCCACTTCGGCTAAGCGTATCAAGGTGCCTTGCCGCCGGGCAACGATCAGATTACCGATATCTCCAGGTTCCTTGAAGCGGCCGATGGAACGTACCAAAACGCGATTCTTGCCACTGTCCAGGTCTCCTGCAGACTGGTCGCTATTGCGTGCACGCAGTGCATCGCGCACATCTGCCATATCCAGCCCGCGTTCGGCAAGACGATACGGATTAACCTCAATGCGGATCTGGCGTTCCGCCACGCCGTTAACCTCGACTATTGATACGCCGGGAACTCTTTCCAGACGCGGGCGGACGTTGTCTTCCAAAAAATCACGCAGCATTGGCAAATCCAGATCCAAACCACTTTCCGCACGCGCTCCGATCCGAAAATACATAAATGCGTTATCAGAGGAAGAGAATGTCGTCAGCGCCGGAGGATCGACATTTTCAGGATAGCCCGACACCTGACTGAGTGCATTGTTGGTACGGATCAACGCCTCGTTGATATCGACTCCGAACGGAAATTCCAGAGCAATATTGGCATGCCCCGAATTGGCGGTGGACACCATGCGGCGCAGATTAGGCAATGTGCGAAGATATTGTTCCTGTTCGATCAATATTTCTTTTTCCACGTCTTGGGGCGTTGCGCCCGGCCAGTGGGTGTCGACATTGATCGTTCGTACTTCCAAATCGGGGATCATCTGCACGGGGACATTCAACGCGGCGGTAATCCCCAGCACACAGAGAATTAAGACGATGACGGCAATCAGAGTGTTATGCCGAAGAATATATTCAAATCTCATAATTAACGCTCCCCAATGGTTACAGGCTGACTATCCCCGAGCGCTTCATTGCCCCGTGTAACCACTTGTTGCCCGGCCTCCAATCCGCTGGAAACGGCAACCAGTTCATCTTTTTCATAGAGAACAGAAACGCTGCGGCGACGCGCAAGCAGGCCGTCGCCGGAATTGTCAACGACAAATACGCTTTGTCCACCGTCCGGCCGGCGCAAAAGCGCGTCACGACTGATCATTAAACTGCCTTCCGAAGGTGGCAGGGATATTTCAGCACGGGCCGACGTTCCAGGCAATAACCTGCCTTCCGGGTCATCCATTAAAAGACGCAGCAAAAATGTCCGCGAACCGGTATCCGCAACCGGAACCAGCGCACCGATACGCGCCTGAAACGGCGTACTGCCAAACACATCGGCAAAGACGAGAACCTGTGAGCCATCGTTGATATGCCCATAGCGCTCCTGCGGTACGCGGAGATCCAAGCGTACGCGGTCGGGCGTTACCAATGACAGGACGGGCGTACCGAGCTGCACCCATTCCCCGACCTCGGTGAATTTTTCAAAAACCACTCCCGCGAAAGGAGCCGTCAGCATATGCCGCTCCACAAGTTCCGTCTGCTCATTCAAGCCGGCGCGGGCTGAAGCCGTCGCCGCCTGCGCAAGTTGTACCTCGGACTCGTGCGTTTTAATCCGAGCTTGGGCAACGAATAGATTCTTGCCAAGATTTTGTGCCAAAGAGAGTTGACGCCTTGCTTCGCGTTCAGCGGTTTTCGCCTCCTCTAATCGGGCACTGGCACGAGCCAGTACCTGCTGGACGATTGCCGAATCCAGTTTAATCAATACCTGTCCTTTCTCAACACGATCACCCGCATCAACAAGCATCTCGGATACCAGGCCGTCAACACGAGGTGAGAGCCGGGCATGACGCTCTGCCGTCAGGGTGCCGGTCAAGGAGAAGCGCTCGCCAAGCGCAGCAGCTTCAACTGCTTCCACCGCGACTCTGGCAACCGCAATGTGTTCTTCACCTCCGGTTTTGTCTGAAGCCCTGTTACAGCCGGCTATCAAAAACAAAAGAACTGTGAAAAGTCCTGACCGGAGCACTGCAAGTATCCGTTGTCTGTCAGAAGATTTAATGCTATTGATTGTCTGAGTTTCGTTACATTCCATGCCCTATGATCTCCGTATTGTTTGTGTCCGTTCATTCAGCTATAATCCCAGTATATAAGAAGGAACGGTAAGCCTAAATACACAAACTTACAGTATTTTTGCCTATTTTTCCAAATGCCAGGAATATCTCTGGAACCGGTAAAGGGCATGCGTTATAGTAGATATCTAAACTATCAATAAGGAAGGAGGGCCTTATGAACCCGGAGCAATTAAAAAAACTTGCCGCATTAATTGATCAATATGCCGAGAGTGATGGGGTAAACGAAACTGCGATCCCCGGCGTTTTTTGTTTTAAAGCCTCCACAACGGAGCAACTGACATCAACGGTTTATGAGCCGTCCCTGTGTGTGATCGCCCAAGGGTACAAACAGGGCATGCTGGATAAAGAGGTTTATCGCTACGGTCCGTCAAGTTACCTGATTGTGTCGGTTGATCTGCCTATGGTCGGCCAGATCACCGAAGCGTCAAAAGCTGAGCCGTATCTTTGCCTGAAAATCCGTATTGATATGCAGCAGCTTTCCGAACTTCTTATCTATATCGGACACCCCATCCGCATGAATGCAACAAAGAGAGGAATTTTTGTCGGCCAGGCTGATGAAGCATTTAGCGAAAGCGTCCTGCGTCTGGCGCGGCTGATGGATTCGCCGGAGGAAGTCCCCGTTCTGGCGCAGCAAATGAAACGTGAATTATATTACCGTTTGCTGCGCAGCGATTACGGGGACACAGTGGCTCAAATCGCTCTGAAAGGCAGCAATATGCAGCGAATTGCCGCTGTCATCCATAAAATACAATCCAGCTTCCATGAGCCTATCAACATGGAAGAAATGGCCGAATATGCAGGGATGAGTACCTCGTCTTTTCATACGCATTTTAAATCAGTTACATCCATGAGTCCGCTGCAGTTCCAGAAACATCTGCGACTGGTGGAGGCGCGGCGCATTATGCTGGTCGATTCTCTGGATGCTTCAAGCGCGGCCTATCATGTCGGCTATGAAAGCCCTTCACAATTCAACCGTGAATATGCCCGCATGTTTGGAAACCCGCCGGGACGCGATATCAATTTTCTAAAGATGCAGGACACTCCTGTGCAAACGAAAGCCGGTTAAATAAACAACTGACCGAACGTCAGAACCCGCAAACCCAAATCAACCTGCTCCGTGAAAAGCAGGAAGATATGCTCTCATTATACAAACCGGGAGGCTAAAAAAAATACACGTTAAATGGTTTGGCGGCCAATGACCTTAATTAGCCGAGCCAGTTCTTTTACAGATCAAAACTTGCTTTTTGACTCCAAAAGTATAAAAAAATATCAGAAGCTTAAAATATGCCCCCACCCGGCCACAGGCACAACCTGTTGTGTTTGTGGCCGGGCGGGGGCAGTTGCCGGAAGAAGGGAAGTAAGTACCCATACATATATTTTTCGGTATTATACAGAGATATGTCATTGATATTTCAAAATTTTATTTTGAAGAATATATGGTCGGGTACTTACCAAAATTGAGGCAAAAGGGCCAGCCGCATCAGAAATTGCCAAAGTAAACTTGAAAAACATTGATTCTAAGCTGATTTTGGAAGCACCAACCGGAAACCCCGCGAATAGCTAAAAAAATCGACATCCTTCAAAAGTACTTTGCAGTCTTTGAGACCATTCCCCCATGTTTAAAGACTTTCTTCAAAAAAAGTGTAAAGTACTTTGGGGCATATATGAAGGCTGCCAAAAAATCAATTCCAATACTCAACTGCCGGGATCTGGGAGACCGAAAAGTCATAAACCAACTCCGGAATGGGATCAGGAATAACCGCCTGAGGTGGATCATGGTTGTAAATATCCCATAAGCCCAGGTGACGTAGAATCTTTTCGATAACATCAAGGTTTTCGATGAAGGAAGTAGTTTTGATTTAGGCATGACATTTTAGGCAAACCAAAAGATAAACTTCTATGGTTACGACAACTTGGAGCTCAAAAGGGTAAATTTTCAATAACCTCGGGCTGATAAAGCCTGATTACTCTTTAAATGTCTGATACCATTCAAAATGGATTCCCTGAATGCCCGGACTTATTGAGAACTTACTCAAAAAGCGCTTAAATTTGTGTCATACCAACCAATTATGATTACATTGCCGAGCGGAAAAAATTCAGGTCATGAGGACGTCTTACCCACATTTCGCTCATTTTTATAAGACTATGTAATTATTACACAATTTTAACTTGATTTTTTAATGGCCAACTTTTTGGTATTAATAAATTCAATAGGTTATAAAAAAATAAGCGAATAGAGGGGGCTTACTAATTTTTGTTTGAATTAAGTAAGGTGTCCCCCGAATTACCGAATTAAAAGTAAGGTGTCCCCCGAATTATTTAGGTGTCCCCCGAATTATCTGATCGGATTGGAATCTCTGCACCGTAAATTTTGTCGATTACGGCGTTGGTCTAAAATTTTAATCCTCGAAACACTGCATTCTTGACTTGTGACAAATTCTATGTCATTTGTATGCCATTATTGTGTCACGCCCGTGTCACTCCTGTTGGTTTTAGAACAATTTAAGAGGTGCCTGCCATGCCAAGCTCAAAACAAGCCGAAGATCTGAAAAATATTTTTTCCATTATTAACGATTGTCCGGAAGGGACAGGCATTTCTTTTTTGGAAAAAATGCTCGTGAAAGTGCAGGATAGACGAATCAGTCGCAGAACGCTTCAAAGACGCCTGGAGCAGTTGATTTCAGATGGGCGCATCATGTCTGAAGGCAAAAGTACGGCCCGGGTTTACCGGACAATTACGGTACAAGAGGCGCTGTCGTCGGACAAGGAACCGTATGTCCCCATGTCTTTCGAAGGGGCCCGTATCCGAAAAGATATCCAAAAGCCGTTAATGCATCGTCGACCAGTTGGATATGAGCGGGAATTTCTATTGTCCTATATTCCCGGTAAAACATGGTACCTGCCCGAAGGGGTTCGGATACAGCTACATGACATCGGCCGGACCTCTGCCGGGACCGGGCCTGCCGGAACCTATGCCCGGGATATACTGGGACGGCTTCTTGTGGATTTGTCCTGGGCGTCCTCAAAGCTTGAGGGAAATACATACAGTCGGCTTGATACCCAGCACCTCATTGAATTCGGCCGGGCCGCAGAAGGAAAAGATGCACAGGAAACCCAGATGATACTGAACCACAAGGCCGCCATTGAAATGCTGGTCGAGGATGCAGATCAGGTCGATTTTGATCTGTTTACCTTTCAGAATCTTCATGCGGTGCTGTCCCAGAATCTAATGCACGACGAGGATGCCTGCGGCCGCCTGCGGAGACGGCCGGTGGATATATCCGGTACAGTGTTTTATCCCCTGGCCATGCCCCAGCAGTTGGAAGACTTTTTTCGCCTGCTTCTGAACAAAGCCAAAGCTATTCCAGATCCCTTTGAACAGGCCTTTTTTTTACTGGTCCAGCTCCCTTATCTGCAACCCTTTGAAGATGTGAACAAGCGTGTGGCGCGTATTGGAGCCAATATTCCCTTAATCAAACAGAATTTATGCCCACTTTCTTTTGTTGATGTTCCTGAACGTTCATACGTTGAAGGGATACTTGGTGTGTATGAACTCAACAAGATTGAACTGCTAAAGGACGTATTTGTTTGGGCCTTTGAACGGTCCTGCCAAAGATATCTGGCCATCACAAAAAATCTGGCTGCGCCTGATCCGTTAAAAATCCGGTACCGACAGGAAATTATCCAGGCCGTTCAGGAAGTTGTGAACGGGCGTGTATCCTTGTCCAAACAAGTGATCACGGATCTGTCCCAAAGACTTGTGCCTGAAACAGACCGGATCGCCTTTGCTAAAATATTGGACCAGGCGTTTTCAAAATTGCATGAAGGTAGTGTGGCTCGTTACCGCCTGCGGCGTTCCGATTTTTTAGACTGGGTTTTAATCCGGGATGGCCGGCCCCGGCAGGGGCAGTGATGCGCGAGAAAAGGCCCAGCATTCTTAGTCTTGGGGATTTTGACTTTTTAAACAGGCTCTAAATAACTCACCCTTTTCAAAACACGCAACTGTTAAAGGGGCCTCAAGAGTCCTAAGTTCTCATAACTCATTGAAATTATTAAGGCCTATAAAATCAAGCTTTAAGGTACAGGCTCTATAATTTCAGAGGGTTAGCAAATCTCAATACACAACATGCAAAGAACTTAGGACTGACGAGAAGGGGCATGTACCCCTAATTTTTAAAGGGGGATGTTATTTCGGACTCGTTCCTAAAACATTTTCATATTTTAAAAAAGCCTTTTATATCCTCCAATATCAGGTAAAGACAAGGCACAAGCCCCAGGGTGATCAGGGTGGCAAAAAAAATACCAAACCCAAGGGAGATGGCCATGGGAATAAGAAACTTGGCCTGCCACGAAGTTTCCATGATGATCGGGGCCAAGCCCCCGCAGGTGGTTAATGTTGTTAAAATAATGGGCCTGAACCGCTGTATCCCGGCGGCCTTGACTGCATCCTTCAAAGGCATGCCGTTGCGAACCAGTTGGTTGGCAAAATCAATGAGCACCAAAGCGTCATTGATCACCACGCCTGCCATGGCCACAATACCGAACAGACTCAGAATAGACATGGAATACCCCATGATAATATGGCCGGCCACGGCTCCGATGATGCCAAAGGGAATGCAGATCATAATGATCAAGGGCTGAAAATAACTTTTAAAGGGAATGGCAAGCAGGGCAAACACACAGAATAATGCCAGGCCCAAGCCTTTGAACAGCGCGGTCATACTCTCCTTGAGATGAGCCTGTTTACCCTTTAATCCGTAAGACAGGCCCGGATACCGGGCCACAAGGGACGGCAGGATATCCTGCTTCATATCCCGGATAATATTCTCGGCCATTGACTGGGGAGTCACATTGGCTGCGACCTCAATTTCCCGCCGGCCGTTGCTCCGGCTGATCACGGTATAGGCCCTTCCTTTGATGATTTTAATGGCATCCCTGAGCATGATCTCCCCGTTTGGGGCATTGATCACATAATTTTCAAATGCGGTTTCACAAAGGCGCTCGTCCCCTGCCAACCGCACTCTTACCGTGATCTCGTTTCTTCCCCGTTGATTTTTCACCGCCTCAATACCCTGGTAAGCATGCCGGATTTTAGCAGCAATGGTTCCCGGGGTAAGCCCCATGCGAAAGCCCGCAGGGGTCAGGGTGATATCGAACTGCTGTTTTCCCTGGGCAGATCCGTCATCAATGTCCGAAATCATGGGATACTCACTTAAACGCTGTGCAAGGTCTTCGCCGGCCCGGTTCAAAATATCCGCATCCCGGTGGCTCAGGCCAATGGTCAGCCCCTTGCCGGAACCGGGACCGCCCCGGTTGGCTGCAAAGGCAA
This sequence comes from uncultured Desulfobacterium sp., assembly GCA_937124525.1. The sequence goes on along the minus strand of CAKZLA010000235.1, from coordinate 513 downwards.
TGGTCTCAACACCTGGAACCGGACCGATTTGTTTGCGCCACCTGTGCAGATCGGGGATCAACTGTCGCTTCTCTGAATTGGGGCGATGGCTATCGCGCGCGGCGGCCACGACGTGGTGCGCGCGTGGGGCCAGCACCGTCGGTGCCATCACTTTCTGACGAAAACGCGCCAAGTGCGGTCGTGATCTGGTCAAGTGCCGGAGTGGTTCCTTTGGACCGCGTTTCAAGCGCGCGGCGCATTTCAACCAGATGCGCAGGCGTCGTGCCACAACAGCCACCAATGATCCGAGCACCCGCATCCATTGACAGGCGGGTATACTCCGCCATTAGCTCGGGCGTTGTACCATTCGACAGAGTTGGAGCAAGAGATCCCAGATGGGCTGTTTACCGCAGTGGCTCAAGTGTTGGCGTATGTGTTCCAGCTCAAGCAGTATCGCAAACGTGGCGGTGAACGCCCGAAATTACAACAATCTAATATGCCGATCCCACCTGAGTTACGTCATTAGATCAAATA
>CAKZLA010000234.1 GCA_937124525.1 uncultured Desulfobacterium sp. | reverse complement strand
GGGGTTTCCCTGGTCCACCAGTTGCTCAAAGAATTCAGGCGCTTTGTCATGCAGGGCCTCGCCCATTTGATACAGCTCCTTGATATCCATAAACCAGGGATCTGATTGATAACTTCGCATACCCCGGGGGTCTTCATAAATCACCTGTTTAACGCCGGGTACCTGGTCCCTTATATCCACCAACTTATCCACCTGCTCCTGGTTATCGCAGAAAACAACTGAGATTTTAAGATATTGGAGAATATGGGCGATTTCATCGGGCATGCTGGTTTGATATACACCAGCTGACATGGCACCTAAGGAATGGGTACCAATGGCCATGAACAGTAATTCTGGAATGTTATCGCTGATGATGGCGATGGTGTCGCCCTTTTCAACCCCAAGGGATTTTAGCCCCAGACCGGTTTTTCGCACATGATCATAATAGGCATTCCAGGTATAACTATTCCAGATACCGAAATCCTTTTCTCTGAGGGCCACCTTGTCTCCGGAGATTTTCACCCGCCAGCGAAGGAGTTGGGGAATCGAATAAGTTAACAGCTCATCGGTATTTTCCATATGAATTTACGCTTCTCCGATATAGGCTTCAATTACTTTGGGATTCGCAGCCACCTCTTCTGGCGTTCCAGAACCAATGACCTGTCCAAAATCCAGTACATAAATCCGGTCTGAGATGTCCATCACCACTCCCAGATCATGCTCCACCAGCACCACGGTGGTGTTTCTTTCCTGCTGTATATCAATGACAAACCGGACAATATCCTCTTTTTCTTCGAGATTCATGCCTGCCATGGGCTCATCCAACAGCAAGAGTTCCGGTGCCAGGGTCAGGGCCCTTGCCACCTCCACCTTTTTTTGAACCCCGTAACTTAAATTGCCCACCATGCTTTTCCGGTGGGGCTCAAGCTCCATGAAGTCAATGACATGCTCCACATAGGCGCGATTTTCTGCTTCCAAGCGGGAGGCTTTGCCATGGAAAAACAAGGCCTGTAAAAAAGAATATTTCAAGTTTTGATGTCGCGCCAGAAGCAGATTGTCCAGAACGGACAGGCCGCTGAACAGTTCCAGATTTTGAAAGGCCCTGGCAATGCCCATGTTGGAGACCTCATGGGGAGAGCAATGGGTCAAGGGGGTATCACCATAAAAAATTTTCCCCCGGCTGGGATGGTAAAATCCAGAAATGCAATTCAAAATGCTGGTTTTGCCTGCACCGTTGGGCCCGATGATGGAGGTGATCAACCCGGGTTCTATCTTCATATTCACCTTGGAAAGTGCATTCAACCCTCCAAAGGAGAGCGTCACGTCTGAAACCGTCAAATGGGACATGGCTGATTCCAATGCTAATTTTAGTTTGTTTTGGAGTTGGGCTAATTTTCTGCCTGATTGAATTTTTTTTGAATAGAAGACATATGAATTTATATCACAAGATATCCTTTATTAACTTTTTTTAGTATTATCAAAATAATGAAGGGGATTCATTGTCTTGACAATGACAGTTACGAAAACACAAGTCAAGGAAAAAGGAGCGTGGAATTACAATTGTGGATTGATTTTAATTTTGGACAGAAAGGATCTAAAATATACTTGAATTTTTATATTTTTCAATATAATATTTGTAATGCAATTGTCAATACAATATTAGGAGGTTCTTATGGCACGAACAGCAACCATTCAAACCCGTGTTGATCCAACGGTAAAACACAATGCCCAAGTCATATTAAAAAAATTAAATCTTTCGATGTCAGAGGCTATTTCAATGTACCTGTCTCAAATAACCATACATAATGGAATTCCATTTGAAATAAAATTACCCAATAATGTCACCGATCAAGCATTAAATGATTCAGAAAATGGAAAAGAGCTTCATAGAGTTGGTTCAGTTGATGATTTATTTCAGGAGCTTGATAGTTGAATATCCAATACACAACTCAATTTAAAAAGGATTAAAAAAGGCTCAAGAAACAAAATAAAGACCTTTCAAGATTGAGAAGCGTTATCGAAAAACTATCCTCAGGACAATTGTTGGAACCAATCTATAGAGATCATTCCCTTTCAGGAAATTGGAAAAATCATCGGGATTGCCACATTGAGCCCGACTGGATTTTAATTTACCGAATCACTGCCGAAGACTTATGCCTCGAAAGAAGCGGATCACACTCAGATCTATTCAAGAAATAGGCCTGGTTCAAAAGAGCATATACCAGGGTAACACTTTTTCCTGGCCTTTCAACCAAGTTGCCACGATTAACTTGCTGATATTTATTAATAAGAAATATACAGTTAGGTATACCGATAACTATGATTAAAGGTGGGATAAGCGCTGTTAATACGGTTATTTCATAATTTAAAGCGCCAATGATTCCTAAAGTCCACATAACCCCAATGCAAACTACAATGAGCGATATAAAAGTGGCTCTAAACGATCTAAAAAATAAAAAGAAAATTAGTGAGTATAATAAGCTATATAATTTATATTTAGCTACTGATTCTATCTATGTCAAAAGTAAAATAATTTTAATTATGGGTAAAATCTGTAAATTGTTTTACAGTGGCTATCTTGATAATAGTTATTCAGATATGGCTTACAAAAGTTTTTCTAAATTGTTGGAATTAATTACAAATAATTTTGGATATTGAAAACATATTTGTAATATTGTACCATAATTATACCGTAAATATAGCGAAGTAATAATTATCAAA
>CAKZLA010000233.1 GCA_937124525.1 uncultured Desulfobacterium sp. | reverse complement strand
ATCGCAGATGGGTAGCATTAACACCATTATAAGGATATAAATCACCGCATAAGAGAAAAAACATTTTTTTTTAAAAATCATATACAGTTTCTTCATGGCTTTAATAACTTCTCTTAATAAAAGTAAAAATATTAGCATCCTTCATTTCCCGGGTTACACTTTCCAGAGCAACACTCGGGGTTGGTCATAAGCTGGGCCACTATACAGGAACTGAACATATTTTAGTAAGTTCTCAATAACTCGGGGTGTGAAAGCCTGTTTACCCTTTAAATGCCGGGTGATATTCAAAAGAATTCCCTGAATGTCTGGACTTATTGAGAACTTACATATCTTATTATCAACTATCTGTAATTACTGACTTTATTTTTATATCAAAAAAAAATTACTTCAAAGTGGCCCATGTTATAACCAACCTCCAACATTCCCGTTTTGTGGTACTTTTTCTCAAAAAATTTCAAGTACTTTTGAGGGCATATAAAGAATGCCAAAATACAGACAGGAGCTATCCGATAAATCCATAATTCCGATATTTTGCGGCAATCGACATAAGCGCAAACCGATTGTCTGTAAATAGATACAATTTCAATTTTCTGTCGTCAGCGAAAGCCCGTCATCAACGCTATTTGTTTTTGCTTCCCACCCCCCCCCCGTGGCCTTGTAACCGCCAACTATTGCTTCAAGAATATCTTTCTGGGTTTGAACACGTCTAATTTCAGCTTCATAAAGCTCTCTTTCAGAATCCATTATTGTAAGGTAGGTTGAAAATCCCGCATCATAACGATCATGGGAAAAACGAACGTAATCTTCTAATCCATTTAAATAGAAAGTTTCTATTTCTATCAATTCACGAAACTTTTTTATGCTGATCAGAGCGTCATTGACCTCTCTTAATGCAACTTGTATCGTTTTCAAATATTCATTGAGGGATTGTTGTTTTTCAGCCTCGGCTTGACGAATCTCTCCTTTATGACGCCCTCCCTCGTAAATAGGACCGATGGTTCTGACCCCCGCCTGCCATAGATTGGCTGATTTTTGTAATAAATCTGAAAGCGAAGCACTTGCAAATCCAAATAAACCCGTAAGAGATATGCTGGGAAGATATTGAGTTTGAGCAATACCTGCTCTTGCATTGGCAGCTATCAGATTTTGCTCACATTGGCGAATATCGGGACGTCGCTGCAAAAGGTCAGAGGGAACTCCCTGGGGAACCCTGGGTATCACCTCCAACTCCATGGCCTTACTTCGTTTGATATCTCCCGGACTCCGACCCAGCAACACCGAAAGAGAATTCTCCTGGAGGGAGATTTGACGTTCTAATATGGGTATATATGTGGCTGCTTGCCCATATGCTGATTTAACCTGAGCAAATTCAAGGTTGGAGATCTGTCCCCCCTTGATTTTCTTTTCAAACAACTCCAGCCAGTCAAGTCGTGACGTTAATGTTCGTTTGGAAATTTCAAGTTGTTTATCCAGGCTCAAAAGATTAAAATAACCAATAGCAATATTTGATACAAGCGTTAAGATAACTGCCTGACGTCCTTCCTCCGCAGATAACAAGTCTGCACGTGCGGCTTCTGTTGCTCTTTGAAGACGTCCCCAGATGTCGAGTTCCCAGTTAACATTTAATATTCCCTGATAAGTGGAGTCCGAACGATTCCGTCCCTGAGCGATGGCAGTCGTCATTCGTTCTAAGCTTTGCCGCTCCCTACTTGTTGAGACGCCATAATTGAGTTGTGGATAAAAACCGGATTGAACCTTTTGAATCCGGCCTGCAAACGCTTCAATACGCGCAGTTGCAATGCGCAAATCCTTATTTTCATTGAGCGCAATCTTAATCAATTCATTTAAACCCGGATCCTGAAAATTTTCCCACCAGACAGTGTCAGCCAAATTCGAGGCAGTTTCATAGTCAATACGCCAGGTATTGGGTATATCCACCTGTGGACGCTGGTAGTCCTGTGTCATTGCACAGCCGGAAATAAGCGTTGCCGCTGACAGCAGCAGACATGCAAGCAATGTGCTATGAAGAACATGCTTTTCCCAATCTAAAAAATGACAACAGACATTTATACAGACGTTCAGATACGGGTGAACCATGGCATTTCTTATCAACACTATGTTTTTCCTTCTCATTTAGAAATCGGGGCTACCGCTATAAGCTGGTACAATTTCAATCATTATTGTGTTTTAAATTACCATTTTATAGGCATTTTCATAAGGATCATGCCCAAAAAGTGTCCCGATATTGGTAGTCGAAATCGGTCTTAAATAACGTGCCCATTTCAGAATACCCTGTCGTTTGAAAAACAGCATATTTCAATTTTAAAATGGAAAAATTATTTTAAACTCATTCCTTAGCATTTTTGGAAAATTGTTTTGCAAAATTCCAAGCTTCCTGACTCGCTGAAATATAACAACCATCTGAAAGTGTGTTATTCCGTCCATGCCCACCCGGCCAGACATGCCCCCCCCCTTTGACGACAATAAGAGAGACAGGTGCACCATCGGTACTGCAATAAGTGAATTCCTGAATACCGTCATTTTCCTTTTTTGCAACGGGATGAAGATATGTGCGTGACCTAAGAATGAGATCAATGGTATCTTCCACGGACCGATGGTAAACTCCTGAAAGACTCCTTGCCCCTTTTCCCCCTTTAAAGGGAACGTTTTCATCCTGATCACCATGAATATGCAGGATTGGGATATTTTTAGCGGCATCACAATTATCAACTGCAAGTGTACCGGATACCGCTATAACAGCCGCTATCTTGTCAGGAATTTCACAGGCCAATCTATATGCCATCATCGCACCATTTGATATTCCGGCAACATAGATCCGATTTTTATCAACAGCAAATTTTGAGCCGATTCGATCTATCATTCTTTCAAGGAACAACACATCATTGACATTTCTTTTTACAGCTTGTCCACAACAATTGCCGGCATTCCAGGTTCTTCGATTTTTCATGGCAATGATACGACCGCCAGTACCATTGGGATAAGCCACTATGAATTGTCCTGTATCTGCCACCGTATTCATCTGTGTAGTTTCCGAGATAGAATCAGCATTACCCAAACCGCCATGAAGAACAATCATGAGAGGAAGTTTTTTTGTATCCGATATTGCCGGATTATAAATCATGTAAGTTCGTTCAATCCCATTCGCCTCCAGGGTGTCGTAAAAAATTTGTCCTCTAATTCCGGCAAACAATACATCGTGACACATGGTTACGCATCCTATCAACACCCACATCGTTAGTTTCAATAATGGAGACATCTTGACACTCCCATATCTAATTTTATCATTTATCTGGCATCCTTCATTTCCCAGTTTACACTTTTTCCAGGGCAACATTCCCGTTTTGTGGGGCTTTCTCTCTAAAAATTATCAAGTATGTTTGAGGGCATATAAAGGATGCCATTTATCTGTTTTGAGCAATTAATTCAAAAGCACTTTCCTCTATCTCTTTTATCAAGGAGAGATTGAGTTTTAATTCTGAACAAATGGCTTCCAACCAACGAATTTGACCTTCAATTTTTTGACGATTTTCAATGATTTCCTCGAGGGGGAGGTTGGCCGGAGGGTTTCCACTGCTATCTAAAAGAAACCGGACACCTTCACCGATTTGACGGCTTGCATTGACATACTCAACCTGCTTTGCAATGTATGCTTTCATTTTATTGGATTTAAAGTTATTGATAACTGCCTCACGCAGGGCCAGCTGTTGAGGCGTGAGCCCATCCGGGTCATTACCGAAGCTCTGTGGTTCGGTGTCAATCAGACCGATTTTCTTTCTGCCTCCCGGTTGTACACAGGGTTCATCTTCTTCGACAAATTTGGTCATGGAGCACCTCTCAAATTGAGGGTTATTCTTTACATTCGGCAGTTTGCTAATGAAATGCAATGTGCTTTTGAAGTACCCATGATTTGATATAAGCACATCTTTACTACTTAGCTGTAACCGAATTCTTGTGCAAGTCGTATCACTTCAGGGCGCAACCCC
>CAKZLA010000232.1 GCA_937124525.1 uncultured Desulfobacterium sp. | reverse complement strand
ATTATAGGCCGGGATATCCTTCATGTAATCCTTGAGACCGTCCAGTACACCCTTTTCTTCCTCGTACACATATCGAAAAAATCCAGTCTCATCGTAATGGACCTTGGGGGTGCCAGGGGGGTTGCTCTTAAAATGACGGGTGCTTTCAATGAGCTGCTCGGCAGACTCTGCATCAAAACTGCCCTTGGGAGCCATGCCACTTACGATGCCAGCGCCGCCCACGGCAATGTTGCAGTCTTTGTGGGCAAACAAAATGGTGGGGCTGATGCTCTGGTATCCACCGCCTGCGGGGTTGGTGCCGTAGATACCGGCCAGCACAGGGATGCCCATTTGATTGAGCTCTGCGTGCCTGTAAAAAGGAGCACCAGCTCCCCTTCTGTTGGCATAAAACTGCTCCTGTTCGGTGAGTTTTGCACCGGAACAGTTCACCAGCCACACCAGGGGTACATTAAGCCGTTTGGCAAGATCGGTGACCCTTAGAATATTCTCGGACTGACCTGCCAGCCATGCGCCGGCCATCACCTTGTTGTCAAACCCGATGATCACAGCCCATTTGCCGGAGATTTTCCCCAGACCATCAATGACATTGGTGGTGCCTTCGGAATTATCCGCAGGATTATAGAGCATGTGAAGGGGAGACCAGGTTCCGGGGTCCACCAGGTACTCCAGTCTCTGCCACACGGTCATCACGCCCCTGGCATTGATTTTTGCTTCGGGTAGCCCCGCATTTTTGATGACATCCACTGCTGCGGCTATTTCGCCTTCCACCTCTTTCAGGCGAAGGGTATTGTCTTCTCCCCTTTTGATCTGCCCTTTTTTCAGCGCGGTGCCGAACCCAGGCATTTTTTCAAAATACGGTCTCATTTTATCTCCACAATTTTTTTTTAACGATAATGCCGATAAGCCAAGCCTGTCCCTATCTCAACTATTCTACAACCAGAAGAACAGCGTCCTCCTCAACTTCATCACCCTCTTTGACATTGATCTTGGCAATGGTACCGTCACAGGGAATATAAATGGGTGTTTCCATCTTCATGGCTTCGATGACCAGGGCATCATCATCTTCTTCCACTTTGTCTCCAACCTTGACATCAATCTGAATAATTTTTCCGGCCAGGGGGGCCAATAATTCTTCACTCATGGGATTCTCCTTATTTTGTTTTATATGAAACTCCGTCCAAAAAACTGGAATTGTGGGAGTTTCAACTTTCGTTGTGGCAGATAAATCTGCCATGTATATTTTATATCAAAAAATCTATTTTGGGTACTTGGTTCTCGGTACTTAATTCTGGGGTCTGGCTTGCGGTCCCTTATTTTGCATTGTGGAATCGGGTTTCAATTTCAGCCGCCCCGGTTCGTGCTATCTCATATATAAGCTGAGCTGATAACGCCCACTTTATTGCAGCAGTGTTAGGAAGATACCAGCGGCAATAACGGTGCCGATGACGCCAGCCACATTGGGTCCCATGGCGTACATGAGAAGATAGTTCTTTTTATCCGCCTCCTGGCCCACCTTGTGAACCACCCGGGCTGCCATGGGGACGGCAGATACACCGGCAGCTCCCAGCAATGGATTAATTTTAGTTTTGCGAAACAGGTTCATCACCTTGGCAATGCACACCCCCACCGCCGTGCTGAGGATAAAGGCGCACAATCCCAGCAAAAAGATAAAAATAACCTTCCATTGAAGAAAGTTCTCGGCATTCATGGTGGCGCCCACGGGCAGGCCCAGGAAAATAGTGGCAATGTTGAGCAGCTCCTCCTGGGATGCCTTGGTGAGACGTTCCACCACCTTGGATTCCCGGAACAGATTGCCCACCATAAACATGGAAATAAGGGGGGCAGATGCCGGTACAATGAGAATAATAACAAAGGTGGCAATGATGGGAAAAAGCAATTTTTCGAGCTTATTGACCTTACGGCCCTTTTTCATGCGGATCTTTCGCTCTTTGTCCGTGGTCAAGGCTTTCATCACCGGCGGCTGGATAATGGGCACCAGGGCCATGTAGGAGTAAGCCGCCACCGCACAGATCCCCAACATATGGGGGGCCAGCTTGGAGGCCAGAAAGATGGTGGTGGGACCATCAGCACCACCAATAATACCAATGGTGGCCGATTCCATGAGATCAAATCCCAGGACACTGTTGGCAATAAAAAAAGTCAAATACACCCCGCCCTGGGCCGCAGCCCCAAGAAAAATAAGGGAGGGCATGGACAGCAGGGGACCAAAATCGGTGAGGGCACCCAAGCCTAAAAAAATCAGGGGCGGAATGATCTCCCAGTGAATACCGTACTCATAAAATTTCCATAACAGCCCCTCTTCCGGGGTCATGAGTCCTGCCAGGGGAAGGTTTGCAAGGATAATACCAAAACCGATGGGAAGCAGAAGCAAGGGTTCATATTGTTTGGAGATGGCCAGGTAAACCAGGATCAGACCAACGGCCCACATGAACACCATTCCAGGGGTCAGGTGCCAGAAACCGGTGGTGGTCGTTAAAAACTGCAATGCATCAAACATATCAATAATCCTTTAAAAACAGGGCGTATATCTTAAATTTAAGAAAATTGTTATTTTTTTTTGGCAGAAGAAGCCACCACTTTATCCGTAATAAAGGAGGTGATTTTCAGGGAAAAATAGAGCAGGCTCATTCCCCCAAGAACCCCTGTGATACCTGAGATAAAAACGGTCATGGCATTGTTCATGGTCTTGTTCTCCATCTTTTTTGCATTTTTCTGGCTTGCTTTTAAAACCTCATGGGTCGTAAGTTCTCATTTGCCATATTCCATGCGCTATTTTCAATTTTCGCTGAGCACATTATGTGGTGGTAAATTGGAGAAGGTATGACTTACGAGTTAATAAAAACACACATGGCGTGGGGTCAGGCCTGCGTTGTTAAGCTTTTGATAAATTCTGCTTTTATACCCAGATCGTTGTCAAAAGCGCAACAACGCAGGCCTGACCCCATCTTAGGTCTTAGCTCAAATATTAGCGATTGGCCTTTTTAATGCCCAGGGCGTCCAGGGCAATGATCATCTTGCAGATATTGGCAGACCCTTCCACCATACTGTAGGTGGGGGCGTCCCTGTAGAATCGAGCCACAGGATACTCGGTTGAATATCCATAGGCACCCAGGATTCTCATGGCAAAGTTGGATGCCTTGGTGGCCACTTCCCCGGCCAGGTATTTCGCCTTGGCCACATCCAGACCATTGTTGAGCTTTCCTTTGTCCTTTTCCGATGCCGCACGGTATACCATGAAACGGGCCGCATCAATTTCAGCAGACATCTGGGCCAGCATGTCCTGGTTCATCTGGAAGGAACCGATTTTCTTACCAAATTGCTTACGGGTATTACAGTATTTCACAGCCTCATCAAGACAGCCCTGGGCAAGGCCCACACCACCTGCGGCGGCGGAAAGACGGGTGTGGTTCAGGGAGCTGAAAAGTACCTTGGTGCCATCACCGGGTTTTCCCAGAAGATTTTCCTTGGGAACCTTTACATTATCCAGGAACACCTCACCTGTGGGAGAGGAATGGGAGCCCAGTTTATCCAGAGCAGATGTTTTAATGCCCTCAAAATTTTTGGGTTCAATGGCAAAGGCAGAAAGCCCTTTGCTACCTTTTTCCTTGTCTGTATAAGCATAACAGATCAGGACATCGGCAAAGTTGGCATTGGAAATCCAGGTTTTAGACCCATTTAAAAGATAGTGGTCATCCTTCTCTTCCGCCACGGTGGACATGGCCATGACATCGGAACCGGCATCGGCTTCTGTTATGCCGAATCCACCGATGTACTCTGCGGAACACAGTTTTTCCACATATTTTTGTTTGGCAGCCTCGGTACCATATTTAAAAATAGTAAATCCACATCCCAGCACCTGCATGTTCACCTGCACCCGGAGAGAGCTTGAATACCGGGCTATCTCTTCGGTGACGATCATGGCCGCCAGCCACCCCATGTCTTCTCCGCCATACTCTTCTGGAATAACAGTACCGTAAAAACCCAGTTCGCCCATGGGACGGACGGCTTCTTTATAAGGAAAATAGTCATTGGCATCCCACTCATCGGCATTGGGTGCTATTTTTTTCTTTGCAAAGTCTCTTACGGCCTTCTGAAGCATGGTCAGTTCTGTTGACAGTCTAAAATCCATTGTTCTCTCCTGTTCGTGATTATTCTATATTAATAATTTCTATGAAAAATAGGATGTTGGCCGGCCTGAACGTCGGCATCAACCCCTTAAGGTCTTATTAACGGTTTCCATGGCCATGCCAAATACTTTTTCATTGAATCTGGCTTTCAAGGCCGGAATGAGCATCTCCTCGGTGATTCCCCTGCCGCGTTTGGCCAGAAATCCCAAAGATGCCAGGGCCCAGTCATGGCGTTTGATCTTCAATGCTTTGTAATCCACTGTCACCACCTCGGCGGCGGTTTCCGGGATAGTCACACTGGCCTCTTTAACCACAAGGGTATCCGGCCCCAGTTTGGGGAATATTTTTTTACGGCGCTGGACCCCTTCATCACTCAATGCAAGAACAATGGATGGAGTTTCAAGCCCTGCATAACCGATCTTTTCCGGAGATAGAATCAATTCACTCACGGATTGGCCCCTTAGAACGGTGATATTATAATCGTTCTTCATGGAAGCGTTCAGTCCAGCCACCATACCGGCAAAGCAGACAATATCCCCTGCCGTGACAATACGCATGCCAGCACTTCCCAGAATAACGATGTCATCACGCTTGGGATTTTCCAGGGTTACCTGTTGCGCCACGGTGACTGCTTCGGGGTAGACTGTTTTTTCAGCGGCAATGGCTCTGTACTGCTCGCCATATTCAGGCCGTTGATTTTTCTCCACCACGCCGTTTTTGGGGGGCATTTCTTCAATCATGGCGTCAATGGCTGCGATGTTTAACTTATTTCGTTTGGTATAGCGACCGGTGCACATGCCAAGGGTTTCCACCATGGAAAAACCTTTGTGCTGCATGGCTGTGACAAAGTGGTCTGACAGCTCTGCATCATGGCCGGAGTATCTGCCAATCCAGGTGGCACCGGCACTTTGTGCCACTTCACAGATATCAATGGGGATCTCTGCCTGGTTAAGAAATTCTGATCCCACAATGGCATCGCTGGGGGTGGTGGCGGAATATTGACCACCAGTCATGCCAAAGTTAAAATTATTTAAAATAATCAGGGTTATATCCAGATTTTTTCGACATGAAGAGAGCACATGGGCACCACCGATGCCAAGGCCGCCGTCGCCCATGGTGACGATGACGTTCAACTCCGGATCAGCCAACTTCAGCCCGGAGGCATAGGTTAAGGCCCTGCCATGGAGACCGTGAAGGGCATGGACGTTAAAAAATGTGTCAAACAGGCCGGAACAACCAATGTCTGTAACGATAACTGTTTTCTCAGCGGGAATCCCCATCTTTACCAGGGCCTTGTCCAGCTCTTTGGTGATGCGCTCATGGGTGCAGCCGGGGCAGAATACCGGGGGACGGCTGGTATTTAATAAACTACTCATTGTCAATAACCTCCATTATCTTACCAGGTGCAATCAAGGTACCGTCCATTTGTCCGTAAAAATCGAGTTTTTTACCTTCCAGAACCCGCCTGATTTCGTTGACATACTGGCCCAGATTCATCTCAATGACCACAATGCGTTTGTAGGCTTTGGCTTTTTTCTTTAACAATTTTTCAGGAACAGGCCACAGGGTTTTTAAGGAGAGAGAAGAGACTTGGGTCCCCTTTTTTTCCAGGGAAGCACAGGCATCCTCCACAGCTCGGGAGGTAACGCCGTAGCTGATAACAAGGGTATCTGCATTTTCTCTGTGATTTTCTTCAAAAAGGGTGATCCGATCTTCGGCGGCAAGGATTTTGTTTTGCAGGCGCTCCTGGGAGGCGCTGATCACTTCGGGATCAATGGTAATGTACCCGTCAGGACCATGGGTGGAAGAGGTTTGACGAACCAAGGTTTTTCCGCCAATGGGAAGGAAATCAGGGGCCTTGTCTGCATCCGCTTCAAAGGGGACATAGTTTTCGCCGGTGAAAGGTTTTCGATCCACCAGGGGAGGCAGGGCGATGGCATCCAGATCCACGCTCTCCCGGGTCATGCCAATCTCTTTATTGGAGGCAATGAACACAGGGCAGCGGAACTCTTCGGCATAGTTGAATGCATGCACCGTCAGCTCATAACAATCCCTGACATCCTTGGGAACCAGAACAATCACCGGAACCCCACCGGTGTTTCCCCATCTTAAAAACTGAATATCACTGTCTGCGCCCCGGGTGGCAGATCCTGTGGAGGGACCCAGTCGCTGAACGTCCACAATCACCATGGGTATTTCACTGCCAAGGGCAAAGGAGAGCTGTTCACTGTAGAGACTGATTCCCGGACCGGAGGTGGCGGTTAACGCCTTTTTACCTGCCATGGAAGCCCCAATACAATACCCCATGGATGCAATTTCGTCCTCACCCTGGACACAGACCCCGCCCCTGGGGGGCAGGAATTTTAACATATTGGCAAAAACCGTGGTGGCAGGGGTGATTGGATAGCCTGCAAAAAAGGAACAACCAGCAGCCATGGCACCCCGTGCAACTGCCTCATTTCCCTCCATGAATGATAAAGCCATTTTCTTCTCCCGTTGTATTTTACGCTTTACTTTAAATTTAAAACCGTTTACTGAATCATTGATTTGATTAAATATTTGATTGAATTACTATCTCATTAACAGAGCTCTGGTGAGGAGTCAAGAAATTTAATCAAATAAGTGATTATATTTTTCAGCGGAATCTAAATTTACCTTGCATTTTCAGATATTTTTATATATCTATAAATCCAAAATACTAATATTAAATTAAAAATAAAATCAAATATGAGCCAAAAAAAGACAAAGAAAAGAAAAGAAGATTTTACCCAGGAAGCTTACATGGGGATTCGCAGGATGTTTTTCAACAATGAAATCATCCCAGGACAGAAAATATCCTACCGGGATCTGGCAGAACGGCTGGAAATGAGTGCCACCCCCATCATCCAGGCTTTAAAACGGCTGGAGTTCCAGGGACTGGTGAGGCATGAGCCCAATTGTGGATATTATACGGAGAAGACCAGCATTGAAGAGATCACTGAAATCTATGATTTCAGAAAGATCATTGAGGTCGCCCTTGTGGAAAAAACCATCCAGGGGCTGACCGCCGGGAAACTTGTAAAATTAAAAAAAGCGTTGGAGAGTCACCTCTGCGCCGTGCGGGATGTCTATCTAAAAGATCGTCTCCTCAGGGATAGAGAATTTCACATGGCCCTTGCCGAGCTGTCGGGGTGCACCCTCCAGGTCAATACCTTAAGACATTTGTTTGACCTTCTCTACCTCAAATACCGGGGAAACATCCTCTTTGTCACCCCCATGGATACGGTGGATGATCAACACACAAAGATCTATGAGCACATTGCCGCCAAAGACATTAAAGAGACACAACGCATCCTGGGCCAGCACATTTCAAATGTGAAAAAACATGCCCTCATCAGTGTTAATCGAGTGATTAACGAAAAATCTGCCCCCATGATATAGAACCTGAATATTTAAACAGGCTTTTAAACTCATGGTGCCTCCGGCTTTGCCGGAGGTCACTGATTCAAAACAGGCCGTTCAAAAACGATTCAGCAGTTCCCACCACATCCGCAGGTCATTGAATTCATCGTGGCATTCCTTTGTCTGTGAGTTGGCCACTTCACTGCTCCATGCTTCAACAAACTCATCAGAATTAAATTTAAACCCATTCTTCCCAAGAAGTATTTGAATTTCCTCGTGATTTTCACACTGATTCAGCATAGTCCTGAGCCCATGATTTTCTGGTATTGAGTGAATAAATCTCCTTGCATCATTTACCGGCATTATCTTCTTCTCCTTTATTTTAAACGTGAACAACTTGTTAGCGGGAAGCTCGCTTCGCTCGCTGACGAACTTCTCGATATGCACGCTGGATGCCACCAAGTCATACGGCTCAAAACGACATCACAAAGTATTGATATTAATACCTTCGCCAATTTTATTTTGGCTTAGATTGCAACCTATATGTAGTAGTTAAACAACTGATATAGATACAATATACAGTGTTATGTGTTACCAAATTTCAAATCGGTTTTCAATTTGACGAAGGTATTGGATATACAAAACAATTATTTCACAATACTTACTATCTTAAATCACAGAACTCATAGAGAGATTACATTTTCGAATTAATACATACAACTAATTTCAATTTTGGACTAAATATTTAAAAATTATTCTCCGGTATCCGGAGTTAAAATAAATTCCGGCAGGTGTAAGGGACGTCACAAGAACAAAACCCCCCATTTTCAAAGTAAAGAGCCTTTAATTACAGGTATATTAAACTAAAGTATGGGTAGATTACTTGTTATGAACTCCCTAACCTGGGCAAGCCAGAACCAAAAAAGATTTCTTATTCTCTTGCCAAAATAACACAAAAATAAGAGATAAGAATCTAAATGAAAAAGATGCATTTTTACCACCTGCAATCAAAGGGCGGTCTGTTTTTTGCTTATTAGGTCAGCAAAATAAGAATAAAAAAACAATAGATAAGCCATCAAAGCGCAAAAGGAGAAAATATAGTGGGAAAAACCACGCCCCTCACCTGTTTGAAGAGACAGGCAAAGGCAAGAGAAACAGCACCCCAGGGGTCTGAAATGGAAGAAAATATTTCCCATTGTCAATTCAGCCTATGCAATGTGCCGCCATGGATTATTGGTTCCAAAGCCTTCAATGACAACCCGCAACGGCTGAGTATTCAAGGGGTTCGCACCACCCATTCTCATTTTTTTAACCAGCTGGACCAATTGTCAACCTGGGAGGAAAGGGCCAGGATATTTCAGGATTACATGGAAGTAGCCTTTCATCTTCACCAATGGCGTAAAGCAGATGCACCCGATGATCAGGTCAGTCTCAAACACAGTTATCTTAGATTTCTCAGGGGATGGCTGTTCAATGCAAGTTCCGTTGAAGGCGCTGTGATAAAGGGATGGGTGGAAAGCAGAATGGGACTGCAACCCACCTATCATCGCGGTTATATCCAAGGAAAAAAGAGCGATGAATACCTTGCCTACCTGACAGACCGCATGGGTGGTTCCGCCCGAACCAATGCCATCTTTTCACAATTGGATCTCCTCTATGAATTTGTACAATACGAAATGGAACGTCGAGATCCCAGCATCACCCACATCACGCTGTACAGGGGCATTTACGATTTTGATGAACATGAAATCCTTGTTCAAAAGGATAGTCGAAGCGCCGTGGTCCGCCTCAACAGCCTGAATTCGTTTACCCATGATTTTGAACGGGCATGGGAGTTTGGCACCTTTGTGTTCGAAGCAAAGGTACCTGTTTCAAAAATTTTTTTTGATGGCTCTTTTCTCCACGCAGGAATTCTAAGGGGAGAAGAGGAGGTGCTGGTCATCGGGGGGATCTACGACATAACCAGACGGCTTGTGTGACTCGATGATCCGATTTTTAGGCTTGATCATGACTTCGGCCATCCGTCACAATTGCCGGGCCAATGGGATCAATCCTCGATTTTTGATCTGAAGTACGGGTAACTGAGGAAAAGGGGGCTGTAATTTAAATGAAGAACATTGAAACACCTGACTGGAACGAAGTTGTGGACAAGGCCAAGGCCTCATTCATGGGGGTTGCTCTGGGGGATGCCCTGGGAGCCACCACAGAATTCATGACCTCCCGGGAAATCAAGGTCCAATTTGGTGTACACAACCAGATTATCGGGAAAGGATGGCTCTATCTCAAGCCCGGTCAAGTTACCGACGATACTGAAATGTCCATCTGGATGGGACGGGCCATTCAAGATTCTGGAGGGTGGGATTTATCTGCCATTGCAGAAGGATTTGCCGATTGGATGAAAAGCCGTCCGGTTGACATCGGTTCCACCTGTTCCAGGGGAATCAAGAACTACATTGTTCATCACCGTCTTGAGGTCCCGCCAAGCCAGTGGGATGCAGGCAACGGCGCTTTGATGCGCATGGTTCCAGTGGCCCTTTACAGCCTGGGAGATGAAGAAATCCTTGGTCGATATGCGGTGGAGCAGGCACATATTACCCACAACAACCCCCTGTCCGATGCAGCATGTATATTTTTTGGCCGTCTGGTTCACCGTGCCATTATGGGGGACACACTGAACCAGCTTCAGACCCTTGCCGACGATTTTGTCATTACACACCCGAAGTTCCGCTATCATCCTTATCCCAAAAACAGCTCTGCCTATGTTGTGGATACCGTGCAGACCGTATTTCATTTTCTATTTTCAACAGCAAGCTTTGAGGAATGCCTTGTCAGTACAGTGAACCAAGGGGGAGATGCAGACACCACCGGTGCCCTGGCAGGTATGATTGCCGGAGCACTTTACGGCATCCAGGAAATACCCAAACGCTGGTTAAAACGTCTGGACCCCAAGGTCTCTTCCGAGGTTCCCATGCTGGCGGAATACCTTGTGAACCACTCCCCCTTATCACGGATCTCATAAACAGCTGATGTTGGTTTTCAGGGACTTTTATTTGACAGATTGCTACCGAATAAAACTCTTTGAAAATATCCCGGGTTAAGTGGGTAACCCATTTTTTCATATCATACAGTCCTTCAGTGAATGTACCAAATTCTCTCAGTTCATGTACCTCTTCACCATCTTTACCTAACTGTAAGCAGACAAGCTGAAATTTTGTTCTTATGAACATCCAAGCCACAACAAACTGGGTGAATAATCTGAATAAATATGCTATCTAATTTTTTCGGTCATGGTTATCCTCATTTTTAAAAAAATTAAAATAACTATGACCATTTCAACTTTCAAGCAAATGTTTCTATCTTAGTTGTGCCCGACAGGGCATGGGTGTTTATAAAAAAATCGTAAGTTCTCAATAAGTTCGGGTAATTGTTATTTTTTAGAAGCAGTAAACCTTGAAATAAGGTGATTCTCGTATTAT
>CAKZLA010000231.1 GCA_937124525.1 uncultured Desulfobacterium sp. | reverse complement strand
CCAGATGATGGTAGCATGCCGGGTTGATGAGAACCACATTGCCCTGGGGGTTGGTGACCAACACCCCATTGGGAAGGGATTCAATGATGGTGTGGGTCCGGCTCTGTTCTGTGTGCAGGTCCGCCAGGGTTCTTTTTTTGTCCTGGGCAAGCTTTTCTGCCTCCAGGGCCAGTTCAATTTTTTCCCTGGCCCTGGATACGGTGATCCTGAGTTGTTCGGGCTGGTAGGGTTTGGGAATAAAATTGTAAGCCCCCAATTGCATGGCCTCAATGGCGGTTTCCACCGTGGCATAACCGGTGATGACAATGACAATGATCCCCCGATCCATGGCCATGATCCGTTTTAAAACCTCCATGCCGTCCATGCCGGGCATTTTCATGTCCAGAAGTACAATGCCCACGGGCTGCTCCTCTAAAAGGGCAAGCCCCTCATCTCCCCGGGATGCCATGCATACCTCAAAGTTCATGCGGGTAAGGATACGCTGGGCACCCTCTCTGAGACTTTGTTCGTCATCAATAACCAGAATTTTGCCGGGGTCCAACTTATCCATGGCTAATTCTCCTCATCTTATATTTCCCTTAACACTTTCATGAATTCAGCCGGGGGGACATCCACCCGGGTCCATAGTATCAAAGTCCGCCGGGCAGAATGGGCCAGGGGGATAAGCCCATCAACGAACCGGATGTCCAACTTCCGGGCTTTTTGCTCCCAGAAGTTGTTTTCTCTTCCATAATTAAGATCAATGATTAACTGGCACGATTTAAAAGACTGACGTCGGATAAATTCATAAAATGGGGGGGAATCCTCCGGGGCGGAGATGGGGGTGGTGTTAATAATGATCTGGGCCTGGCTGGGATCTTCATCAAGGCGTTCAAGGGTAGTGGGGGTGCCACCGATTTTGGTGACGATATCTTTCACCCTTGTTGCCGTACGACCGGCAATGTCAATGACCTCGGCCCGCAACCAGTTCAGGATAAAAATAACGGCCCTGGCCCCGCCCCCGGAACCAAAAATAAGGGCTTTTTTGCCGGTTACATCAAATCCCACCTCCTCCAGGGTATCCATGAACCCGATGGCATTGGTGTTATATCCCTTGAGTTCATCCCCATTACGAATAATGGTGTTGACGGCACCAATGATATTGGCCCCTTCAGACAGGATGCTCATGTGGGGAATCACCAATGATTTGTAAGGGATTGTGACATTGGCACCACTGAAATTCAATGACCTGAGAGCCTGCATGGCAGGGCCTATCTGGTCGGGCATTACCTTCAGTGGCACGTAGGCTGCACTAATGCCGATTTTTTTAAAAACAGCATTGTACAGGGCCGGTGATTTTGATCGGAACGCCCTTTCGTCGCTGAGTATGCAAAAAATTTTCATTGTAGACGGGAGTCCCTTTCTCAAGGCATAGTTTTGCCGGATTTTACGAAAAAAAACCGGTGGACAGCTTTAAAAATATAAAGATGCTGTCCCCTCCGGGAGAATATCAACGCATCAAAGGATTGAGATCAACCTTGCAGGTCGCCCCAATCCTTATGATCAATCCCCGGTGTTCTGCAATGCGCCATCAAGGGGCTAACTCATGAAACCAGGGCCTTGACGCTTGCGGTGATTTCCTCGGCAGAGGCGGGTTTGGGAAGATAATCGTCCGCTTCCATGCTCATGCCATCGGCATGGGAATACCGGGTGGACCCCACATGATCTGCCACGGCGGTGAGCAGGATGACTGGAATATCGCGGGTTTTTTCATCTCCCTTAAGTTCAGAGCAGACCTCATATCCGTCTTTTTCCGGCATCATTACGTCCAGGACAACTGCATCCGGCGGATTGGCCTTTATCTTTTCCATGGCTTCCACGCCATCGTAAGCCACCTCTACCTGAAATCCCTCCCGGGCAAGATTGGATTGAACAATTGATGCAAAATCGGGTTCATCGTCAACAACCAGTATTCTTTTCTTGTCGCTCATAAGTGATCTCCCTGGTAAATGATTAATAGAACTTGATGATTCTCTCTTTTTTAAGGGGGTATCATGGAATCTGATTTGTATTGAGGCATATGTGTCGTTTTTTTATGCAGGTAACCGCTTCGGATTACAAGCCAGAAACCCTTTTTTCAATACCTTGTGCAAAAAAACGTTTATCAAGTGAAAAGGGGGTGAAAGGTGTGACATTTTTTTTGATTTGATTGACTAAATGGAATTTAAAAAATAATCCATGATTAATTTATATAGGCCTCAGTTCGTCATGTCAACCAAAAACTTAGTAAAAGATATCGTCTACGTCTCCGGGATGCCCAGGGGGAGTTTGATGTGAAACCGTGCACCGGATTTCGTCAGGTTTTCAGCCATGATTTTCCCCTGGTGGCTTTCAACAATGCCGTAGGCCATACTAAGGCCCAGCCCCGTGCCCTTACCCTCCTCCTTTGTGGTGAAAAAGGGCTCAAAAATATTGGACAACACCGCTTCCGGGATGCCGGGACCGGTATCCGTGATGGTGATCTGAACCATATCTTCATCTGCCTCCATGAAAGTCTTTACCACCAGACGTCCCTTTCCCTCCATGGCATCGGCGGCATTGAGTATGATATTCATGAATACGTGGTTGAGTTGCTGAATGTCCGCAGGAATGTCAGGAATGGATTTATCATAGTCTTCAATGATGATGATATTTTGAAAAATAGTCTGGTTCCGTAGTAAGAAAAGGGTACGACCAATAATTTTATTAATATTCTGGGGCCTGACTTCCCGCTGGGTTTGACGGGCAAATTCCAGCAGTTCCTTGACGATGTCACTGCATCGCTGGGCATCGCGCTGGATTCTCAACAAATCATTGGTGGCATCCTGGGAGAGTTCATGCTCTTCCAGCATGAGCTGGGTGAACAGGGTGATGCTGCCCAGGGGATTGTTCAATTGATGGGCCACGCCTGCAGCAAGTTTTCCCAGGGAGGACATTTTTTCGGCCTGGAGCAGTTGAATCTGGGTTTTTTCAAGTTCGGCTTCCATGCGTTTGCTTTCGGTGAGATCGTGGAAAAAACCAATGCTGGCCACTTCATTCCCGTCTTCGTAAACAATGGACGCATTGAGACGAATGGGGGTTGGAGTGCTGTCTTTTCGTATGGCCAGCTGTTCAAGGGATCTTACGATTCCCTTTCCACCGTTTCGATGGTTTCTCATTTTTTTCATGATTTTCTGTGCGTCACCAGGCGGGTAAATTTGTCGAATATTTAAGTTTTCAATGGCGTCTTTTTTGGAATAGGCGGTTATTTTTGTGGCAGCTTTGTTGAATATGAATATGTTTCCCGTCATGTCCGCTGCAATGACACCGTCCACGGCATTGTCAATGAGATTTCGCAGGAAAACATTGGAAGTGAGTCTTTTTTCGTCAAATTTAGCCAGGGGGGGGAGATCAAAGTCCAGGATAACAATGGCTTTTTCCAGGGAGTTGGTCTGATCAATGGGAAAGGCATAAAGGCAGGAGCAGGCCTTTTGGGTATTTTTCAGGGAAATATGCCTCAGTGCTGGCTTGCCTGTTCGCAGCACTTCAGTGGCCGGACAATTTATGCAGGGTGTGGGTTTGCTGAAAAGCAACTCATGGCAGCAGGGTGCGTCATCGTTTGGCGTGGGGAGAATATGTATTTTATCCGTTTTCCCATTGGTGGCAACAAGTTTATAGGCCGGAGAGATAATGATGATTTGTTCTTTTATCGCTTCAAGGGCTTTATTGAGATAATTATTTCGTAATTCCAATCTATTATCCATGACGTTACCTAAGATGTATCTGTGGTGTGGTTGCGGCCATTCCCCGGAGTTGATTATAACAGTGCCACCCTGGAAAATCGCTGGAGTAACAAGGGACAGGCTTTGTGGTATGGCCGTTTTGCAATTAAATCAGGCCGGAAGAATTGGGAAAAATTTCACGGAGGGGGCAGCCTTGTTTGATCCATGTTATAGGACATCTTATTTTGTGTGTCAAGCCAATCGTTGATTGAAAGTAAAGAAATGAACATCGTTTATTTTATGTTTTTTATTCTTTTGAATAATAACTCAATATACTTGACTTTTTTACTTGAATCTGGAAATGTGGCCATGTTCTATATATATATAAGGGACCATT
The DNA here is from genome assembly GCA_937124525.1 of uncultured Desulfobacterium sp. The sequence continues at coordinate 43,567 of CAKZLA010000231.1, read as the reverse complement.
TGGAATGAGGTTCAAAAATTTCAGGGGGTAGACACTCCATGGATAATTGCAGGAACAAGCAGATAAGAGATTGAAATTATTGCTTTATTATTATTTGTAGGCCCAGCTGTCTGAAGCGGGTCAATTTGCACAGGAAGGTGCATGGTCTATTGTCTTTTTGTCTGGAAAGGGCATTTTTGATAAAAATGCGATAAACCCTTCACAGGACTCGTTCGCAAAAGCACCCGTTTTGAAGGTTGAGTTATAGATTTCAGGGATAAAATTATATGTTGTCTGTATAACAGGAGGATTCATGATTGTAGCAGAGAGAAAACCCTTTGATGAGATCAAAGATATGGTGTCAAGGTACAAAAAGGTTCTCACCGTGGGCTGTGGAACCTGTGTCGCCGTATGTCTGGCCGGAGGGTCCAAGGAAGTGGAAACCTTGAATGCCGAGTTGAATCTGGCATTTGGCAAGGACGGCGTTGAGCTTGGTGCAGAGACATTGGAGCGCCAGTGTGATATGGAGTTTCTTGATGAGTTGGAATCCAAAGCAGGGGAGTATGATGCTTTTCTTTCCATGGCATGTGGTGCAGGTATCCAGTTCCTGGCCCAACGCTTTCCCGATAAACCCGTACTCCCGGCAGTGAATACCAGCTTTATCGGTGTGAATCTGGATGTGGGTTGGTACGAGGAAAAATGCCGGGCCTGCGGTACTTGTGTGCTGGACATGGCCGGCGGTTTCTGCCCTGTGACCATGTGTGCCAAGGGGGTTTTCAACGGTCCCTGCGGCGGCACCAACCAGGGTTCCTGTGAAATTGATTCCGAACAGCCCTGTGCATGGTTTCAGATCTACGAGCGGCTGGCGGCCCAGGGACGTCTGGATCAGATCATTAAACTGTCTCCTCCCAATGACTGGAGTAATCAAAAACCTCGAAAAGTGATTCAGCCAGGCTACGAAGCGCGTGTTAAAGCCCTTGGTTAGACAGATCCGGTGATGAAACATATTTGATGATCTCATAAACGGGGCGATTCTTAATTATTTTGGCGCATCATGTTGTCATTTGAATTTGTTTTTATGCAACATGTTACGGCGTGAAAATCGGGAACCGACTTCTTACGGATCATCATATTTAATAAATTCAGGGAGAAAAGAATATGAAATCAGGAAGTAAACTGGAAAGAACGCTTGAGGCTGGTCATTTTGCCTTTACCGGGGAAGTGGGACCGCCACGGGGTGCCAATGTGGAGGCGTTGCGTGAGAAAATCAGACCCTTGAAGGGCATGGTGGACATGGCCAACGTCACCGACAACCAGACCGCCATGGTCAGAATGTCCAGCTGGGCTGCCTCCATGATTTGTCTGGAAGAGGGCGTAGAACCCAATTTTCAGATGGTATGCCGTGACAGAAACCGTCTGGCCATGCAGGCGGATATCCTGGGTGCCTATGCCCATGGACTTCGCAACATGCTCTGCCTTTCCGGGGATCACCAGACCTTTGGGGATCATCCCCAGGCCAAGGGGGTTTTTGATATTGATTCCATGCAATTGATCGGCATGGTGAAAAAAATGCGTGATGAAGGAAAATTTCTGGGTGGTGCAGACATTGATGTACCCCCCCAAATGTTCATCGGAGCTGCTGCGAACCCCTTTGCCGAGCCCTTTGAGTGGCGGGTTCACCGTTTGGCCAAGAAAATTGCCGCCGGTGCTGATTATGTTCAGACCCAGTGTATCTACAACATGCCCAAGATGAGGGAATGGGTACGTCAGGCCAATGAGATGGGATTGACGGACAAGGTGTACATCCTTGCCGGTGTCACCCCCATGAAGAGTATTGGTATGGCCCGGTACATGCAGAAAAAAGTACCTGGCATGGACGTACCTGAAGAGATAATCAAACGGCTCCAGGGCGTTGATAAGAAAAAGGTGGCCGACGAGGGTATCAAAATTGCCTGTGAGCAGATTCAAGAGTTCAAGGAGACGAAGGGTGTGGCCGGCGTTCATCTCATGGCCATCGAGTGGGAACATAAGGTTCCTGAAATTGCCGAAAGAGCCGGAGTACTGCCAAGGCCTGAAGTTTAAACCCAAGAGAAGGAGTTTCCAAATTGAATAGTAAAACCGGAAAAGTGATGGTCATTGGTGGCGGTATTGCCGGTCTCACTGCTGCCTGGGAGCTTTCCAGGCAGAATATCAATGTGGAGTTGGTGGAAAAAACCTGCTTTCTGGGTGGACACAGCATCGGATTTACCTGCAAGGCCACAGATACCTGTAAGCAGTGCGGTGCCTGCAGTGTGGAAGAGATGCTGGCCAACGTGGTGAATGAGCCCTTGATCAATGTACATCTGAGAACCCAAGTCAGCGGTTTTGAGAAAAAAGATGGCTTCAGCGTATCCCTTGCCAAAAGTGCAGTGGAAGAGGTGGCTCCCCAGAGTGTTCTCAAGGGATTTTCCCATCATAATTCACCCTTGTATGTTGTTGCGGACGGAGCAACGGATGCACCGGAAGGGGCAGTGAACATTGATACACTGGGTAGTGAAGGCGTAGTTGACGTTGATGCCGTTGTTGTTGCCACAGGATATACCCCCTTTGATCCTAACCTGAAGGGTACCTATGGGTATGACAAATGGGACAATGTTATCACCGGCCTTGATCTTGAAAATATCATTCGGGAAAATGGGTCTCTGGTACGTCCTTCGGATGGAGAAACACCCAAACGAATTGCCTTTATCCAGTGTGTGGGTTCCAGGGATGAGCGTCTGGGCAACCTCTGGTGTTCTGAGGTGTGCTGTCCCTATGCCATGCGCATGGCAGGGGTGGCAAAAAATGCCGATCCTGAAGCTGAGATTTCCATGTTTTACATTGATATCCAGAACAGCGGCAAAGAATTCCCGATGTTTTATGAGAAAATAAAAGAAGATGTTCGATTTGTCAGAACCATTCCTGTGGATATCTATCCCCTGGAAGGTGATAGCCTTGAACTTCGTCATATGGCCGAAGACGAGGGAACGCCCTCATCGGAACAATTTGATCTTGTGGTGCTCTCTGTGGGAATCATGCCCGGTATGGACACAGCAAAGATTTCTGAAATTTTAAATATCCCTGTGAACCAGGATGGCTTTCTTGACACAGCCCCTGGCGATTCAGGTGTGTTTGTTGCCGGAACGGCCGGAGGCCCCGGAAGTATTGCCGCCACCATTGCAGGTGCTGGAAATGTCGCCCTTGCGACCATGAATTATCTGGGGGGGAGCAAATGATAGCAGAAAAAAGCAGTAAAATAGTTGAGGTTCAGATTAATAAAGATGTCCTGGTGGTGGGGGCCGGTAAGGCCGGTCTTACTACCGCAGCCCAGATCGCGGCCCAGGGCTATAAGGCCGTGGTGATTGGGAATAAAACCGCCTGTGCATGTGGTGCCGGATGCAGTAAAGAGATGCAGGACGCCGGGCTTGTGGAAATCCAGGATGGTGCCTCCCTGGTTGCCATTGCCGGTGTGCCCGGTGATTTTAGGGTCACCCTTGGCAAAGGGGAAGAGACCTGCGAGGCTACCTTTGGTGCCGTGGTGGTGGCCCCCCAGTACACCAGTGTGCCTTTAAACACTCAATATGGTCTGGCTCTTAATGAGAAGGTGATCAGCCAGAGCCAGTTGGAAGCCCTGCTGGCAGAGGATGCCGGAAAAGCAAAATTGGTCAACGGCAGCGGCAGCACCGTGGCTTTTTTATCCGGATTTGGCCAGGAAGGCGACCCGGCAGCCACGGGCAGGGTACTTGAGTCCGCCCTGGAAGTTCAGAAACTGGAAAATTGCCGGTCCTACATCTATGCGGGTAATGTGAAAGTGGGTGGAAAAGGACTGGAGCGGCTCTTTACCCAGGGTAGAAATGAAGGCGTGGTGTGCTTTAAACCCAAAACCATGCCCACCATTGAGCAGGATCAGGACAAGCTGAAAATTGTTATCACCGACCCCGTGGTCCGGGCTGACATTGAGCTGGAACCTGATTATGTGGTGGTGGAAGAGGGGGTTGTGGTGGGTCCCAACAATCTTGGCATTGCTGAAACCCTTGGCATTGATACCGATGTGGATGGTTTTCTGCCCAGCAACAATGTGCATCGCTTTCCGGTGAAATCCAACAGAGAGGGCATCTATGTTGCCCAGAACGATGTGGATGCTGCCAATGTGGCATTGCAGGTGAAAGCCCTCATTGGTGATGGAGTTCGTACCCTCACCGAGGACATTGCCCTGGTGGATGATACCAAGTGCGTCATCTGTCTCACTTGCTATCGCTGTTGTCCCCATGGTGCCATTTTCTGGCAGGACGGGGCTGCGGTTATTTCTCCGGCAGCCTGTCAGGGATGCGGTATCTGTGCCAGTGAGTGTCCCATGGATGCCATTCAGCTGGGTGAGTTTTCCGATGTTGATTTAAAGAGCGGTGTTAAAGAGGCCGTGGCCTCCGTTGACGACGCGACTCCCGCCATTGTTGCCTTTTGCTGCAAAAACTCTGCCCTGGAAGCCGGGGAAGCAGCGGCTCAGTTTGGCCATGAAATGCCCGCCGGGTTCCGCATGGTCAAGGTTCCCTGTGCCGGTAAGGTGGATGTGGATTTCATCATGAATGCCCTTGTGGAAGGTGCCGATGGCGTCATGGTTGCCGCCTGTCATGAAGGAAACTGCAAGGCAGAACGGGGAAATATCTACGCTGGATGGCGTGTGGAAGAGATTCGTCAGAGACTGGAAAACATGGGACTCAATAAGGATCGGGTGGTGTTTACCACCATTGCATCCAACATGGCCCGGGAGTTTGCCGGCAAGGTCAATGCGTTTGCCGAAAAGCTTTAAGACCTGAGACCTTTTTGAAGTGAGATATCCGGGGGCCTGATGGGCCCCTGGTTTAGATAGACCCCGGGTGCCCCTTTTAAAAAGTATTTAAGGGTGCCCACTGGGAGTAAAAATAAAAAAGACCGCTGAAAGGATGCGTTCCTCTCCAGCGGTCTTTTTTTATGAAAGTACTTTGGGGTCAATATGAAGGATGCCCCATTGGATGATTACATTTTCTGGATGCAATGCCTGTTATTTGCTCTGGAGCATAGGAACGGTGAGGCTGCCGTCCATGAGGAACATGACATCTGCATTGGTGCCCTTTTGTTCCAGGGCCTTGTCCAGGGCCTCCTGGAGGCTGTTAAAAGGCCGTATAAACAGTTGTGAGAGCTCTTCATCCGGTACATCGGTGACCCCCCACATCTCTGCCCAGCGTCCGATTTCCGCCATTTTGGCTGCCTTGTGATATCCCAGTTTATACCCTTTTTCAATGGTATCCAATACCTCCTGGGGGGTGTCACAGCTACCCAGAAGATCGGCAAAGGCTTTGCCGCCGATGCCGCAACGGCATTTGGCCACCAGAATGAGAATGCCATCCTCCTTCAGGGCCAGCTTGGCATTGTCAATGCCCTTCTGGGCCTGGTACAGATCAATGTCCGCAGGAAACTTCACCACGGACACCACAATGTCCGCCTTTTTTTCAATGGGGGCACAAAATACTTCGTTGGCCCGTTCAATGGCCGCGTCAAAGGAGGCATAAATATCCCCGGCGGTGACAGCGTACACCTTGTGGTTTTTGTCCAGCACCGTCATGATGGCAAAAATCTCTTTTTTCACCACCTTCAGGGCATCCACCATATCTTCGTGCACGGGGTTACCTTCAAGGGCCAGGGCACACGCCTCGGGACCCAGGGCCAGTTTGTGGTTCTGTTCAATGGTTTTATAGGAGGCAATGCCGGGAAGAAAGGATTTGCGGCCCCCGGTGTATCCGGCAAAATAATGGGGCTCCACAGAGCCGATGATGATGATTTTGTGGGCGTTGACACCGGCTTCATGCACGGACATTTCCGTGCCGTTGGATGAGGTGCCAAGGAACACCATTTCTTCATCTTTTAAGGCATCATGGACCAGGATATTATCCTTGATGTTTTCGTAGTGGGAACCGAAGATTTGAATAAATTCTTCTTCGGTGGGTCCCCGGTGGGCCCCGGTGGCAATGATGAATTTAACCGGGATGGCCTTAATGTCATCCCAGATGGCATCCAATACGGTTTTGGTGGGGGTGGGGCGGGTGGCATCATTGACAATGATCAAAAGGTCCTTTGCATCGCCCAGAAATTCTGACAGGTTTTTGCTTTCATTGGGGGATGCCATGGCCCCTTTAATCAAAAGGTTGGTGTCGCCGATATTCACATCATTGGCTTCCAGAAATACCGGGGCAATGCTGTCATTGATGTCAGCGGTGAGTTCTCCCTTTTTTCCGTAGGGAACGCTTATTTTCATATTTTTCCTCTTTGATTTTAAAGGCCTAATTCGAACCTTGGCCATGCCGGTCAGGGGTTGGTATAAAAAGGGTGGCTTGTGTTATTCCGTCTGTATTGAATAGAAGAACAATCCAGTAAAAACGCCAATGACGCAAGCCAGTTCCTCGTCCAGAAGATGGCCAATGTTGAAGCCAAGTCTCTGGTTTCTATTATTTTTTAATGGGGCCAAGTTCATTGATTTTTTTCATGAATTCATCAATGGCAGACTGGAATCCTGCCTTGTCTCCATGGGCAATTTGCACAAGTTCAATACGTTCCGGTTCAATATTGATCTGGGCCAGAAATTTTTTAATGGAGGCCACTTGGATTTTAGCTTTTATGTTTCCATCATGCTCACAATCCCCATCTGGACAGCAGGCCACCAGGACCCCCCATCCGTTTTTTAAAAAGGGTTCCAGCAGCAGGGGTTTTTCCAGTCTGCCACCGCACATGTTGATGAGTATTTTGTACTCTTCAGGCATGATACTTTCCATTGAGGAGGACTGGAGATCGGGATAATAGGACCAGTTGCATCCAAACACAATGGCCTTGGCCTTATCTTTTGCAAGAAATTGGCCGATTTCACGGTTCAATGCCTGCTGATCTGTGCCACAGCTCAGGTGGGTGAACACCGCCTTGTTCGGACAGACGTCCAGGCAGGCACCGCAGCTTTGACATTTAACAATATCGGTGACGATTTTACCGTCCACAAAATTTCTTGCCTCATGGGGGCAGGCCCGGACACAGGCCAGGCAGGCTGCACACTCCGGTCCGGTGAGGGTGGTGGTACCGCTACTTTCCCATTGTGTGCCGGCAAAATCCCGCTTGGCATCGGTGAAGATGTCCAGCAGGGGAACGCCGCTGGAGCAAGCGGCCACACACCGTCCGCAATGAAAGCATGAGGCAATTTTGTCCGCAATGTAGGTGGAGGGCTCCAGCTGTCCTGACAAAAGACCGAATATCATGATCATTTTTGCCCGGGGGGCGTCGGATTCCCATCGATCATATTTAAAAACAGGGCAGTGCTCATAGCAATAGCCGCAACGGATACAGCTATCCAGATTATTTTTCCATTTTTCCAGGTGGGTGGGTTTGAATTCTCGAACCTTTGTTATGGTTTCCATGTGTTTTATTCCGTATTTTTATGAAAAAGGGGATACTTGGGGGTACTGGGTACGCCAAGTTCGTCGGGTTTCAGCTTCGAATTCACCGATTTTCCTTTTTGTTTTGTTTGTGATTATTGCGACAAATTAATGCAAAAAATAATGATTTTTTTCATGCGTCAGCACTGGTTCATCCAGTGCTGAATTTACATAGTCTGTTCAATCTGCTAAACTTATGGGTCAGGAGATTCGGTGAGTCTTGATCTATCATCCAAGCAGGGCAATGTCTGAAAATTCCAAGGCCTGGGTGTATTAAAGGATAAATCAATTAAGAAGCCCCCAATGCCTTAGCGTTTCACTCTTTTATCCCGGTTTTAAGCAGAAAAGAGGTGCAATCAGGCCACCATGTACCTTAAATCCGTGGCTGTCACCCAGTCTGCCGGTGCATCCATGAGCTTTCCCGGGTTGAGTATTCCATGGGGATCAAAAGCTTTTTTGATCTGGGACATGAGATCCAGGGAGTCTGCTTTTTCTTTTTTAAAAGCCGCGGCCTTGGAGATGCCGATGCCGTGTTCCGCTGAAGTGGTGCCCTTGACCGAACGAACATATTCATAGATCTGGGACACGGCTTTTCTGGCAGACTCCCATTGATCTTGACGAGCCGGTTCCATGAGGATTTTGGTGTGCATGCATCCCGAACCGCAGTGGCCATAGGCAGTCATGATGAGATTATTTTTAGCGGCAATTTCATGGATTGTCCGGGCCATTTCCGCCATTTTGGAGTAGGGCACGGCCATGTCATCGGCAAGGGCGGTACTGGAGAGCACTTCACTGAATTTGGACAAGGCCGGGAAGAGTTTTTTTCTGCCCATGAATATTTTGGCCCGTTCGTTGGGATCAAAGCTGCTGGTTAGCCCCTTGCCATTGTTCTTTTTACACAGGGCCTTCATGGTATCAATCTCATAATCCACGGCCTCTTTGACCATGCCATCGGCTTCGTACAAGAGCACCGCCTCCACATCCGGCAGCCCCAGATCCATGGTTTTGTTCACCGCCTTTATGGCCACATTGTCCACCAGTTCCAGCATGGAGGGAATCACTCCTCCTGCCATGATGTCGGCAATGGCATTACCGGCATCTTCCAGTCGATCAAAATTGGCCATGCCCAGGCACCTGTATTTTGGTATGGGTACAAAACTTAAGGTGGCTTCCACCACCACACCCAATGTGCCTTCTGATCCCACAATGAGTTTGTGCAGTTGGTATCCGGTGGCCTCCACACGTGTTCTGGCACCCATTGTCACCAGTTTACCCCCGGGCAGCACTACCTTAAGGCCCAATACGGAATCCCGGGTGGCACCATATTTTACAGATCTTACGCCGCTGGCATTGTTACCGATTTCCCCCCCGATGGTGGCGATGCGACTGGATGCCGGGGTGGGGGGGTAAAACACCCCATGGGGTTTGAGTGCGGCATTAAGGTCATCATCCACCACACCCGGTTCCACCCTGCAGTAGACATCCGAGGGGTTGATTTCCAAAATTCGGTTCATTTTTTTCATATCAAGGGAAATACCTCCATTGATGGGAACCGTTTGACCACACATACCGGAGCCTGCCCCCCGGGTGACGATGGGAATTTTATTTTCATGGGCATATTTCATTATTTCTTGAACCTGTTCAACGGTTTCAGGTCGAACTATAACCCAGGGTTTGGCCGCATGAACGGAACTATCAGATCCATATACCATGAGATCTGCCGGGTCATCCTTTACATTGCGCTCTCCCACAATGCCTTTCAGCATGGAAACATTTAGAGTGTTCATCTGTATTTTCCTTATTAAACTTAGATAATTATGAAAGCGTCAGTTGATATATCTAATTTTCGGAAGCAAACTCTGGTGGATGGGATCAAGGCATTCTTTTGCATTTTATCAAAAAAATAGCGTTGAATTGACAAAAAATGCAATCAGACGGCCCTGCTTCCATGTAAATTTGTCAATTCCGAAAATTAGTAATATATTCGACTTGCTACGTTGAGATTCCAATGGGGTGGTCCTTTGATTATAAGTCATATGCATAAAAAAAAAATACGTCAATAGTAAACAATGTTCCAATAACTATATGAGCATAAACTTGTAAAAGCAAGGACTTTATGATAATCATAATGAATAAAATACAGTAAATAAAGGACGTTCTGAATTTGTATGTGCATAAAGTGATTGTATAAAATTATGGTCATGGTGTGCATGGGTCCAGGTCTGAAAATTGAGTTAAAAAGACTGGATATTATTTGGGGAAGAGATTATACACATGGGGTGGGGAAAATGGAGAAAGTCACCGGGATAGACATGTCACATCGAATTTTTACTTAAGAGAATGGACCCTTTAAACAGACGACAGACTATGTGACGCCGCGGGCTGTTGTTGAAAAATCAGGAGAATGTATGAGTTTGAAAACCCATAAAATTTTATTTCAACCCCATGGAAAAGAGATTTCCGTTGCCAACGGTGAAAATTTACTCCGGGCGGCCATGGAAGCAGGAGTCCACATTAATGCCTCCTGCGGTGGAGAAGGGGTGTGCGGTAAGTGTCGAATATTGGTGGAATCTGGAGAACTTGAAGGCGGTGGCCTGGATAAACTTTCCACCGAAGACAGGGAAAATGGCTATCGCCTGGCCTGCCTTTCCCATGTGAAATCCGATGTGGTGATAAGGGTTCCCGTGGAATCCGAAGTGGATGCAAGTGTACTCAATATTCGTACGGCCCCCCGTCACACTGCCCGGGTAAAAAGCTTCAGTTTTGAAGATCTCAAGGAAAGAGGCCTGTTACTTCCCCCGGTGGAAAAAAAATATCTCAAGCTTCCCAAACCCTCTGCCCAGGATAATATTGCCGATGTCACCCGTTTGATCCAGCATCTTAAAGTACAGTATGATGAGCATCGCCTGGGGGTGGCTTTAGATGTCATGAGAAAGGTGCCCGATATTTTTCGGGAAAAGAATTTTGAGGTCACCGTGACCATTGTCCGCCCGGTGAGGGAGGATGGTAAAAATCAGATTGTCAACATAGAAGCCGGTGATACCACGGGCTGTAATTATTCCGTGGCCATGGATATTGGTACCACCACTATATATGGTCAGCTTCTGGATCTAAATACCGGAGTGGTGGTCTCGGAATATGGAGATTTTAACGGTCAGATCAGCTATGGAGAAGATGTGATTTCCAGGATCATGTTTGCTGAAAAAGGAGACGGCCTGGAGATTCTCCAGAAACGGGTGGTGGAAACCATCAACACGGTGCTGGACCGTATTTTTAAGCGGGGAAAGATTCAGCGCCAGTGCATCACCACCATTACCCTGGCAGGTAATACCACCATGACCCAGCTGCTTCTGGGGATTAATCCCCAGTATATCAGAAGAGCTCCCTATGTGCCTACGGCCATTATGTATCCGCCATTCCATGCCCGGGAGCTTGGCATTGATCTGGCATCCCACGCCCAGGCCCTTATTTATCCCGGTGTGTCAAGCTATGTGGGCGGTGACATTGTGGCAGGGGTCATGGGGGCTGGCATGTATAAATCAGAAAAACTGACCCTTTTCATGGACATTGGCACCAATGCCGAGATTGTCATTGGCAACAAGGACTGGATGGCCTGTACGGCCTGTTCTGCAGGGCCTGCCTTTGAAGGCGGCGGGATCACCTTTGGCATGCGGGCCGCCAAAGGGGCCATTGAGGATTTTTCCATTGACCCGATTTCCTATGAGCCCATGATTGTTACCAAGGAAAACGTAAGGCCCAAGGGGATCTGTGGTTCCGGCTTGATCACCATTGTGGCCCAGCTGTTTGAAAACGGTGTCATTGATAACCGGGGTAAATTTAATCGCACCCTGAAGACCGACCGCATTCGCCAGCGGGAAGATATCTGGGAGTATGTTCTGGTGCGGAAGGACGCCACACAGATAGACAGGGATATTGTCATCACTGAACCGGACATTGACAATCTTATCCGGGCCAAGGGGGCTATGTACAGTGGTGCCCTGACCCTTCTGGAGGAGGTGGGGCTCACCATCCAGGACATCGAGGTCATTATCCTTGCCGGTGGATTTGGCAGTTACGTGGATCTGGAAAAAGCTATGACCATCGGGTTGTTGCCCGAGGTTGACCCAGAACAGGTGATTTATTTGGGCAACAGCTCCCTTCTGGGTGCCCGCATGAGTTCTCTGACCAATGTGCTTCGCCGGGACGTGGTGGATGTGGTGGAAATGATGACCAATTTTGAGCTGGCTGAAACCCCTTCTTACATGGATCATTATGTGGGTGCCCTGTTTTTGCCCCACACGGAGCTTAACTATTTCCCCCGACTTCACAAACGGCTCCAGGAAAGAGCCCAGGTAAGGCAGGCATCCTGATGGCAGCGGTGGAAAATATCAACGGATTTGTCCGCACTGTACAAGTGGAAGAACCAAGACTGGGTAACAATACCGCCGATGTGGAGCGGGTCCAGGCGGCCCTGGCACACTCTCTGGAGGAGAGTGATATCCCCCGGAAGGATTCGCTGGTGTATTTTCCACCACATCTGGTGCCGGATCTTGCCCGGCAGCTACGGCAGTGGGGCCACCGCATCAAGGTGGTGCTATTTAAAGATTCCCGGGGATGGCGGGTGACCGCAGTGATAAACCCCGAAACTACCCTGCCGGTGTGCGGGGTGGCCGCAGATCTTGGCACCACCCGGGTGGTTCTGCGCCTTGTGAATCTGGAAACAGGAGCTTTTCTGGGGGAATTGGGTTTTGACAATCCCCAGATTGCCCTGGGGCCCGATGTGTTGGCACGGATTCACCATGCCCGGGACCCCGAGGGACTTGCCCGGTTGCAAGCCTTGATCATTGGCGGCGTGAATCGGCAAATTAAAGAGCTGGTCACTGCTGCGGGGCTGGGGGTGGAGTCGGTGTATCTGTTTGCCGGGGCTGGCAATACGGCCATGACCCATCTGTTTCTGGGCATTGAACCCTCGTTTATCATCCGGGAACCCTATATCCCGGCGGTGAATTCCCCGGAACCATTGGCAGCCACACAGGTGGGCCTTTCTATTCATCCCCGGGGGATGGTGTTTCTGTTTCCCAACATCGGCTCCTATTTCGGGGGGGATCTCATTGCCGGTATTCTCTTTGCCGGGCTCCACAAAAAAGAGTATCCCTGCCTCATGGTGGATGTTGGCACCAATGCCGAGGTGGTGGTGGGGGGCCGGGACTGGCTCATGGCCTGTGCCGGGGCCGCTGGCCCTGCCCTGGAAGGGGGCATCAGTGACATGGGCATGACCGCCGGTCCCGGGGTGATTGATCGGGTGTCAATTGATGAAGACACCCTTGAAATAGATCTGGGCACCATTGAAGACAAACCACCTGTGGGTATTTGCGGATCAGGCATGATTGATCTGGCGGCCCAGCTTTTTTTGTCGGGTATGGTGGACATAAGGGGAAAATTTGCACCGGACCGGTGCGGAAATCGGCTTTTTGAAAAGGATGACATCCAGTATCTGTGTCTGGTGAGTCGGGAAGATTCGGGTAACGGTCGGGAGATTTTGTTCAGCCAGGTGGATTTAAACTCTTTGACCAGTGCCAAGGCGGCCATGCATTCCATCCTGGAGGTCATTGTCCGGCAGACAGCGGGTCTGTCCTTTGAAGATCTGGAAAAATTTTATGTGGCCGGTACCTTTGGGTCGTTTATCAATCCCCGGTCGGCCATTTCCATTGGTATGCTGCCGGACATGCCCCTGGACAAGTTTGAGGTCCTGGGAAACTCCTCTCTTGGGGGGGCGGCCCGGCTGCTGGTGGATCCCGATGCCTTTGAAGAGATTCAGATGATTGGCCGGAGCATCACCTACATTGAACTCAACGTCAACCAGTCGTTCATGAACACCTTTTCCGGTGCCAAGTTTTATCCCCACACCGATCGGTCCCGGTTTCCATCGGTTACCATTTATGGGGATTGATGTCATCTGCCTTGGGAGAAAGCAAGATCAGTCTACTATGTTGTTTGAACTGAAACAGGTGCCTGGGGTTGGAATGGGCACTTTCTGTCCCCTTCCGAACAAGTGAACTGCGAAAATTTAATGATTAAACGGAAAACCAGTAATGTAAATTGACGGATGGTCAAGATGGACATTATCAGGCTCTATGTGGCAATACCTTCGCCAATTTTATTTTGGCTGAAATTTCAATCTATATATTGTAATTTTATTATCATGTTGGCACAATATATGGTGTTTAGATTTGGCGAAGGTATTGGGTGGGTAGCCCCAAGTTTATCGTTGTATGAAAACCACCCAAAATATAAATACTCTCAAGTGAAGCAACGAGGAGACTGAGCATGAGTGATGATTCTAAGCATGACAAAAGCCAAGAGGAATCGGACGGAGAAGAATCCCCGGAAATTTATTCCATCGCTGATGCTGATCACCAACCGACATTCAGCAGACGAAATTTTTTAGAAATCGCTGCCGTGGCTGCGGGGACAGCTGCAATTTCATCTTTAAGCCCTGCCCTGGCTGTTGCCGGAAAGGAAAACGCCTTGCTGGCCAGGGCACATACCAGTGCGGTTACAGCTCTTGCGGTCAATCCAGAAGGCACTTTGCTGGCATCTGGAGACAAAAAAGGTTCGGTTAAGTTATGGGAACTCCCTAATGGTGTATTCTTGCATTCCTGGACGGCTCATGAGTCTTCCGTTTTGAGCATATCATTTGAACAAGTAGACGACACCTTATGGACGCTTGATTCAACGGGCATACTTAGAAACTTGAGGCTACCTGGCGGAAAAAAAATCAAAAACGAAAATTCCAGCCACACAGGTCCTACGGACAACAGTTTTATTTCCATCCCGGGGAAAACCGTTTGGTATGCTGCTGCCCGGAATGACTATCTTACCCAGGCCCAAAGGAAATTAATAATAGAGTACAAGTACTCACTTGGGCCTACCGGAATTATAGAACTTCGAAGTAAGGCATCAGACGCAAAGCTTTTTGTGCTCAAGGATTGGAATGAAAAGATATCTGCCATAACTTCAACTCCGGATGGATACATTCTAATGGCAGGCGGAATAAATGGAAACCTGGCACTCTGGACCGATCCAATGAGCAATCCGTTTCCCCTGAAAGTGAATACAGGAAAGGCTGCCATATCAGCTCTGACCATTGTCCCCAAAGCTATGATCGCATTGAGTGTCCATGCGGACGGGCAGGTAATTAGCTGGAAAATACCTGAATTAGAACAACGTAAATTATATAAATCCAAAAATGGGAAACCTTTTAGTTTGGCTGTCAGGCCCCAGTTGGACCTATTTGCCTTGGGATCTGAAAGGCCCCAGATCGAACTACACAGCCTAAGCAAAGCGGCCATAGAGAGCCAGATGCTCAAAGGCCATACGGCTGCGGTGCGCGCTACAGTCATCACACCTGACGGCTCATTGCTTATCTCTGGTAGTGAAGACAAGACAATTCGATTGTGGTCATTGCCCGATGGCAAATACTTGCGGAGTCTGGTCGATTTAAAGGAAAACTACAAAAATGCCAAAGGGGTTTCCTATGAGGTCAAGGATGTTTATGGCCGAACCATAAAATACACACAACCCTGCGGCAGCCCTCTGCCACCTGGTGCGGTTTGTACCTGTAATTGTGTACCGGGTTCCATGAGCATTCCCAAGAATTATTCCCAGATAATCAATTCAAATGCTTCTTGCACATGTGACCTGATTTGCACATGTAATGCGGTTTGCACATGTCAAAGTGTCGGAGGCGGAGGCGGCAGAGGCGGTAGAAGCGGCAGAAGCGGCGGAGGCGGCGGAGGCGGATACTACGTGTCGTATTGGTATCCCAATTGATAGACGTACATTTCATCCCATTGCAGGGACAATATATTATCTATCGACCGCTGAAACGCTTGGCCTTTGTCGGAAACAAAGCCTTGGTAAATTATCTGCGTGCCCGAGCCACATCACCGGATTCAATCCAGGAGAATCCAGAGATCGAGACTTTTTTAGACCGGACCGGATTCGATGAAAAAGTTCTCCCGCCAATGGATGACGAACCGTCAGACACATTGCCGACCATGGCAGTTTTGCTCATGACCAACAGGTGCAACCTTGCCTGCACCTATTGTTATGCAGCGGCAGGCAGCCACGCCCCCCAGGACCTGCCTGGGGCAACAGCCCGGACAGTTATCCAGGTAGCCTTTGACAATGCCAGAACCAACGGGCATTCACAATTTGCCCTCTCCTTTCATGGCGGAGGAGAACCCACCCTCAACTGGCCTGTCCTCACAGAGGCTGTGGCCTATGTACAAAATCTACCCCTGGCTTGCAATATTTCTCTTGCCAGCAACGGGGTGTGGTCGCACCGACAGAAGGATTTTATCTGTGAAAATATCAACTCGGTGACACTTTCCTTTGACGGTATTCAGGCCGTCCACGATGCACAGCGTCCCTGCCGGTCTGGTCGTGGATCTTTTCGGAAAGTGTTTGAAAGCATTCAAAGACTGGATGCAGCCAGTGTTGAGTATGGCATTCGAATGACCGCAGTCCCAAACGCCATTGAGCGCCTGCCTGAAAGTGTTGAATTTTTGTGCAGGGAAACCGGTGTCCGGGCTATCCAGATTGAAGGATCCTTTACCATTGAACGAGGGGTCTACGCTGATCCCTCATCAGAGGATGGCAATCGGTTCATTGAAAAATTCCTTCAGGCTGCCCGAATCGCTTCAGAGAAAAATGTTCAGGTGTACTACTCTGGTGCAAGACCATGGGTGATTTCAAATACATTTTGTTTGGCGCCGACAAGGGCACTCATTGTAACACCAAAGGGACGACTGGTGGGCTGTTTTGAGGCGGCCGATGATGAGCATCCCTATGCCCGGGATTTTACCCTGGGCCGGGTGGGACAAGAAGGTGTTATACAAAATTTAGAGGCAAAAAAGGCTTTCTTGGACCGCCAGGAATCTCGAAAAACGTCCTGCCGTTCTTGTTTTTGCTATTGGCACTGCTGTAGCGACTGTGCGTCCAGGGCCATGGTATCCAGTGCACCGGATTCTATCAGATGTCATATCAATCGGGAGATTACCAAATCCATCATTGCTGGCTATATCCAAAATTCAGGAGGAATCTGGACAGGGCCTCCCCCTTTTTGAACTAAGGGAGTCAGAGCAAATCAATTTACCTGTAAAGGCATCTGAAAACTTGATATCACTGCGTTTGAAAAATAATAAGTGGCAAATTAAATTCCCGTCATGCGTTTGAAGATCAGGCCTCCGGGAATAGGGCCTGGCCCGGAAAGGAATGGGGTTAAACGAGGAGAGGCCTTTGGGCCAGCGTAAAGGAGAGAGCCAATATCTCGCGTCCCCGGGCAAATGACCTGAGTCGGGCCAGACAGACCAGTCCCAGGCAATTGGACCACCAGGAAGTTACTACAATGGCACTATTCACACTGGGCACCCTGTACCGGCGGCTGGTTCAAGGGGCCGTTGGGGTGATAGACCTCATGGTTGGCCAAATTGAGAAATACATCTCTCACGATGGGGCCGCCGCTTCCCGGAACCATGTCTAATTTTTTTTCCAATGCCTCTGCTGCCTGCTCCAGTGTCCGGAATCCGTCAAATAGGCGGGTGGCAGCACAGCCTTCCAGGTCAAGATAGACCTTTCCCTTCTGATGGCTGGGATCCTGGTATAATACTCCGTCGTCACAGACCTGGGCAGACCACTTGTGACGCAGAACAGGCACCAGGCCCATCAAGATATGTTCGGGAAGCTTATTCAGGCAAGTCAATGGAATACGGACGGGAATATTTTCCTCCATATCCGAAGACAGGGGTTCGTGGGAAAACCAGGCCAGAGGCCAGGTAAAAAACTGCCTGCGGCTCATCATGATTGGCGGTTCTATTTGTTTGTTATTTTTATTCATGAGCCTTCTTGTCCCGGGGTCCGTTCTGGACCAATCAAAGTGAGAGAATCCGGCCGGAGGCGAAGTGCCCGCCTTGCCCGACACCCTCCGTTACAAAGTTTTTTTTCCTGGAAAAGGCACATCAGGCACTCAGGATAAACACCGGCCGGAAGCACAGATTCTAATTCCCTATCAAAAAAAGAGACCAAGTCATTGCGACTCTGTTCAGAGGATGGCAGAGGAATTCGGAGGAAACGAGAGAGTGAATAGCAGGCAATGCACTCACCTTCCGGCAGAATATCCACAATGGATCCGCAACGGACGCCAATGCCTTCCGTCTGCTTTGAAAGGAGGGAGGTGGACTTGATCGAAGTATCCGGGGTACAACCGCTCTCGGCACGGCCAGCAAACAATTCATTCCGGGAATCCACAAATTCCCGGGAGAACATGCAGGGTGTAAATCCGCAGTCAAATCCCACATCAATTCCGACTCTTGCTGCCTCTTCCACAAAATTTTCAAGAAGGGGAATTCTCCGGGGGCCCCGAAGCTTGAAATAGGTGTTCGACGCACCCCAGATAGGATGAGCAATGCCCAGCCGTACCGTCCGGCAGGAATCAAAACTCTTCACCCAGTCCAGAATATAGGCTGGATTTTCATCTGGTGAACAGATATTGACACCAAACATAAGTTTTCGGCCGAGTATTTGGCCCATTTCCTTTTGCCGGGCGACCAGGTGGGCACTGTCCCAATCAGGATTTGCTGAATTGAGAACCACGGAAAATTGTTCCTCGGGCAACCCGGACATAAACCTGAGAACCGCCCGGGGAACAAGCCCCCCGCTGAAAACCAGGACCCGGAATCCCCTTTCCAGGGCCAGATTGACGTAGTCGCAAAATAGGGGATGCTCAGTGGGCTCTCCGCCCAGAAGACGGGCTTCTGGCAACCCGGATCGCTCTAAAAAATCAAGGGCGGCCTCATAGGTTTCAAGTGGCATATCAGCGACTTGGTGTCTGGAAAGTTCATGCCTGGCAAAACAAAAGTGGCAATGACGATGACAATTTCTGGTTATGGAAATATTGGCCATTAATCTCCTGATACAATTCCTGTCTGTAACCAGACATCAAGGGTTTTTTCAACTTCGCGCTGGGCGGTGTCTTTGTCTGTGCATAAAAGTGTTCTTATCAAATCAACTGCCCAATCCCGCCGATAATTGCCGTTGGCAATAATGGCCCACAATGCCGCATGGGGATATGGAATGGAGAGGCGGATTCCACCATCTTGACTGCCTAAGGTAGCCCCCCGTGTCTCAACAAACCAGGAAATTCCCTGCGCTGGTCTCATCATTTTTTCTCCTTTTCCCTTAAAATCCAGGTTGAAAGCCTGTCATCCGGGTGGTCGGCAATGGATTGCACGGCCCCGGGGTTATCCACAAAAGCCTCTGCTGCCGTTTGTCCCTCCAGGTTGCGCAGCAACCGTCCTGCGGTAACCATACGAGTGGCACGACAACGATTGTCATACTCAAGTGAACATCCCGGAGAAGTCTGTTCTATATGACATCCGCCAGCACAGGTATGGCGACAAAAACACTTGTTGCAGCGAGGCTTGGAATCTAAAAGTGCCGCGATACCATCAATTTTTTCAGGTTCAATTATCGGCCCTGAATCCGGGTCCACACGCCCGAGAACCGGATCAATCCCCAAACTTGTCCAGCGTTGTGTTTCAAGATAGCAGGCGGTCAACAGGCCTTCCGGTGTCAACATCAACGTACCCAGCCCCACAGGGCATGAAGTCCTGCGAGGACCGACCAGCTCGGACGGGCCCTGGATGACCCGCACATTGTACTTCCCGGCAATGGCCTCTGCCTTGAGCACCCCTGCTGCAAAACGGCGGGCATCCGGCGGAGTAAGGCCAGCCCGACAAGAAGGTGGGTTTGGTGTCATCATTTCAAAACACAGAAGATCAAAATCGAACTCTTGGCAAAAATGGGATGCAATATCGGTCATGGCATCCACCGATTGCTGAGTAATGCAGGCTCTCAGGCTTAATTCCACGGGAAAGCGGCTGAGACTACGGATATTTTTTGAAACCACGCCATACGTACCGCTGCCGTCGGGTCGCCTGCGGTTAAAATCGTGGAAAGGGGCGTTGCCGTCTATGGATATCACTGCACTGTCCATATAATCCCCGATCAACGGAATGGCCGTGGGATCAAAGAAGCCGTTTGTGGTAATCTCGAACCAGGGGACCAGATTCCGCCAGGCGCAGACCATACGGGAATAATGCACCGCAGTTTCAACGCATTGTCTGGCTACCAGAGGCTCTCCGCCGAAAAAATGAATACGCAGGACTGAAGAGGGTTTTGGGGCAAGGCGTTCAGCCGAATAATCTATCAGCTTACAGGCCAGGCCAGGATCAAGGGTTGTATTTTTTATGGCCAACGGATCAAAGTCGCAATATACACAGCGCATATTGCAGGACCGGGTCGGTATAATCACAAGCTTTTCCAATGAAGCAGCGTATTGGTTCAAAGATCTGGGGTTATCGGTCAGCCTTTCAAAAAGACTTTTGATGGCTCCGGGTGTACCGCTGACAGGGTCAACGGTGAATGCAGCCAAAGCCTTAACCGCTGCTTCGTTGACCATTGCACTGGTCATGGTCCTGGGAGAAAACAACATCCACCGTTCACCAAAGGGCAGGGTGTATATATCCTCTACCGGGTTCAAAAAATCCAAATTTTTCAAAAGTCCACCTTGCTTTCTGTTTCCCGGCCACAAACCAAGACTGTCAGCATTCGGTAGGGGTCCCATACTTCTGTGTACTGCCCGGTCCGGGTCTGAAACCAGGCCTTACGCGCCGCCCCGCGAATGAATGTCTCCAAAAGTATTTTGTTGACACGGCATCGAAACTCTCCGCTCATTTCTGGGGGATTGGCGGTTTTGGAGGAAAAGTCGAGGAGACATCGGTCAGGACAGCCATATGTACACTGGAAACTGCACAGGCAAGTATCGCAGCTGGTCGGCCGGCCGGAACATCGAATCATCAGAGAGCGAATTTGGTTTTTATTCATCCGAAACCCGTTGATTGCCGGATCAAAAGAAGCGATCATAAGCCCCCGGGCTGCAACGTTTCCCGGCCGTGATTCCAGGAAGCAAGCCGTTCCGACATCTCCAGGAACCAGATTGAAGACTTGGCGAAGCACATTGCAATAGGGACCATAAACATCTGAGGGACGTGTGATGGAAGTGGTAACCCGAACACCAACTGCCTTGCCTTTTTCACGGGCAGTCAAAAAGCCTGCCGCAAATGCGGCCGCGTCAGATCCTTTAAATGATGCTTCGACGGACGGATTTGCATACAGGGGCTCTATCCTTACCTCCTCCGGCCCAAAATTCCGGGTCAGGTAAGAGACTATTTGACCCTGGAGATCAAGGGTTCTACTGGATACAGTCACCCGTACATGGAAGGGGCGTTTCTTCCGGGTTAGAATTTCCATGGTCCGCTCAACATATTCGGACATGGCCTCGCCGGTGCGGCCCGGCCGATGGTGATCCTGAATTTCAGGAGGCCCGTCACATGAAATTCCAACAAGGTCAAACCGGCGGGCAAGCCAGTGAGCCGTTTTTTCCGAAACTGCACCGTTTGTCGCAATATAGGTCCTGGATTGCAGCCCAAATCTCCTGGCTTCTTCACTTGAGATGTCCAAAAAACGGTCAACCTGCCGGGGGTGCAGGGCAGGCTCCCCGCCCCCATGAAATACCAAAGTGAATGGGAGGTCCCGGACAGAACATCTCTTTGCTACAAGTTTTGCTGCGCTTCGAAAACCAGGCTCACTGACCACCCCATCCGGGGTGCCCCCGGGAAGCGAATAGCAGTACCGGCATCGCAGGTTGCATTGATTGTTTACATAAACCGTCAAACACTCCGGGGTGTAAGGCTGGCGTGATACCTGGCCGGTCTCCCACACAGCCCTTTGGGCCGCAGAGACGATACGCATTGCCGCACTGCGGATATTGGTCAGGGATCCGGATGACCTGGGTTCATTAAAAGTCTCTTTTGGGGCAAAACGTCTGGTATGATCCATAAAGATCTTTCCGTCACGCTTGTTCAGCACACAGACCAGGCGGGGAGCATAGACCAGCACATGCTCACCGAAATGGGATGAATAGATGGGCAGCCGTAACCCGGGCACTGGATTAAAATTGCTTTGATCCGGTATAACTATTTGCATTGTAAGGTACCGCCTGGGTCTTTAATCATTTCGAAATAAATCCATTGTCCTTCCTGATACGGTGTCAGCGGAAGAAGGCGCCTGACCCGAGCTGCCCCGGATCCCGGGAAAAGCCGATCCGAGTCGGGTAAAGTCCATGGCTGTGCAAATTCATACCGGGTATCGGTAAAGTAGCACATGCTTTCCGCCTCACCATTCCCTGCTGGAATTTCATAGGGCATAAGCGTGCGTGTCGCCATGATACTGCGGCGTTCACGGATCTGTCCAGCCTTACTTTGAAGAGAACAATAATTTACCGAAAGCGGCAGCTTTGCGGTCTCTATTTGTTCAAACACATATTTAACCAAGTCTGAACTGAGGGGATTAAATGCGCAAACATGTCCATCTGGCATCCGGCAGTTTTCTTTTTTGCCCGACATTTTTTCCGAAGGGCTGCCGGGCTCATAAATTAACTCATGTAGATTTAGATATTTGACTCCTGTACGGCCCCAGACGGACAGCGCTTTCAGTAGCTGATCCTTGTCTTCTGGAATTGCAGGAATTTCTACGGTAACCGCTGCCAGCCGCATGGCTGCATACCTGAGCATTTCTAAAATGTGAGGATGAAAGTAGCCAGTTGCCGCCATATTAAAACGAAGCTCATCAAGACCGGCCTCTGCCAATGCAGAGATGATATCTTTGGTTAAAAGAAGGCCGTTGGTATAGGCCCAAAGGTAAGCTTCTGGATTGGCTTTATGGATACTTAAAAGGCAATCAATCAGTAGTTTTGATTCCAGCATGGGTTCACCGCCAGAAAAGCCGATGCCGGAAATCTTTAATTCAGCATACTCTTTGATAAGGGTATGGATATCATTGCCAAAGGCAGAGATTGAGGATGCTTTCGTGAGAGTGCAAGGTGTCAGGCAGAAGGAACACGAAAGGTTGCAGGACAGGGTCAGGAAAATGCAGTCCCATTTCCCTGATTTGCACGCCTGACACCCCGGAGACAATTCTCCTGACCTTGTTGTTTCACCGTTATTTTCGATTTGAATATTGGCAGATATTTGTTTCATCAACTTTGTTTGTTGCGCCCACTGCTGTTCAGTCTGAATTCTCTGATCAAAATGTGCGTTGAATTTGCAAGCTTCATTGCGAATTTTTTCAACCAAAGTTGGCATTTTAAGCTTGAGGCCCGTATTATTCATAGAATTATCATAGAGTACCACAGTTTGTTTCATGAACTCATTTATCCTATCGGCAGGCCGTAAAATCCAATGCTTTAGCTGGGATATAAGCCTTGCTTCAGCTGTTTTTCTCGAACACGATCCCCTTGCCATAACAAAGGTGTGTTAATTTTTTGGGAGTCTTAGTTTTGCCATTGGTGAACAGTACGGAGTTGCCATTGCTCATGGTGCCTTTCACCGTTAAAATTTTGCCTTCCAGCATCACCAGATCCCCAGGTTGGAAAGGATATCTTTGCCTTCTGATTGCTTTGCTGACTTCGTAAGCCCGGTATTGCTTCAAGGATTCGGGGAGATTTTCTCTGCCCCTGTTTCGCCTTTGAGAACATAGCGTCTGTCCAGATTTTTTCTTTCCGTCTCTAAGGTCTGCATCCTTCACCACTCACTTTACACTTTGACTGAAAAAAAATAAATTTTGGAGTCGAAAGGGCCAGAATTAATAAAAATGATTATGAGCAAAACCCCCCTTAGTGTATTCTAAATTTCTAACGAAAAAAAATACATAGAGGGGGTATGCTCAAAAATCAAGTAAGTCTAACAAAATCCAATGCCAGAAGAAAGACTTTTAAACACCGAGAGGGTCTGACTGAGACAATTCGAATGAATATTGCCGTTAATGCGTATTTGGCCCAACAACGTTCTGAATGGGGAGTAATCACTGAAAGTGCCAGGGAATATTCTGTTTTTTGACCATTTTTCTACACTGCCGTTTTCAAAATGAAAGAAGGTTTGTTGATGACGTTTGGGCATCGTTCAAAAATACTTTACATTTTCTGCGGGCATTACCCACTTTCAAGGGCTTTTTTCAAAAGATTGTAAAATACTTTTGGGATCATATAAATGACGCCAAACAATGGATGAAATTTGAAAATTGGGGCCGGACAGGGCTTAAGGTTTTTAAAAATGGAGTAATCAAAGTAGACTATTTGCATCATTGGGGTTAAATCACGTTTATTGTAGGAGGAAAATATGTTTTTTATTAATGAAATCAAATAGTACCTTGTCCGGCCCCGGTTGAATGGGGTAGGGGTTGATTTATATTAGAAGCTCAATTCAATGGCGCAGGCAATTTTCCAGAAGTCTTCAACTGATCCGTCTGCGGCTTCGTCGTAGTCGGAATCCTCATCAAAAGTCATGTATCCCAGTTCCGTTGCAAAGAGCAGGTGGTCCATGATCTGGTATTCTGAGTTGAAGTTGATCTCCACAAGGCTTTCATCTTCGTTCATGAGGATGTCATTGGGGGACTGAAATATGGTATCTTCGGCTGTACCTTCGGCATACATGATTTGGAATTCATGGGACAGTTTTTCGCCGGTTTTAATGTCTTTGACTTTAAAACCCACGGCCCACATGGAGGTGGCATAGGTGGAATCATAGGAATCAAACATGTTGTCGTTGAACCGGCTGCCTCCAAAATAGGAGCTGGTGTAGGTGGGACCGCCGATGAGAACCGGCATCATGTCAAAATCTTCATCATTGGCATCGGGGCCGTTGCCGTAAAAGGTGAAAAATTCAGGGGTGAATCCGCCCATTTTATAATCGATAACAAGATCTACAAAATAACCGGCGATACTGGCATCCACCGTTGCGGTTTCCCAGTCCATATCACCATAGGTTGCACTGGCTTTAATAGAAAGGGTATCCATGGTATATCCAAAATTTAACCCAAGATACCAAGCTGAAATATCGTTTGTTGCTGTGGGGTCAACAACGGCACCATTGGCACCGGTGAGGAATCCTGGATAATCGAAGTAGGCGTAACTCCAGAAGCTTGGTGCATTGGCAATTACATCCTCTTCGATATTGGCATAGGCGGCCCAGGGGGTAAAGTTTATGGCATCCATGGTAACGGGCAGTTTGACAAACAGAAAATCTGCCTGGTCATCGGTGTTGCTGTTGGAGTCATCCATGAGGTCTGCCATGCGGAACCATCCGGCCTGAAGGCTTGAGGTGTCGGTGAGGGGGGCGGAAAAGGTTACGCCTGCGGGCACTTCAGAGAAAAGATTACTTCCATATGCGATTTCGCCCAGATTAAAACCTTGGGACCCTATTTTAAAATTCATGCCCGCATCGGTGGTAAAATCAATGTATAGGTTATCCAGTTCCAGAATAAGATCCCCATCTTCTTCACCGCCTACAACGGCATCTGTGGAGCCGAAATAACCACCGGTGGAACCTTCGCCGATCTGAAAACTGACAACACCTTTGAGATTTTCATTGAGAATCCACTGGGTCTTGATGCTCAATTCCCGTGTGGCATCAAAATCGGCATCGTCACCCTTGCTGTAATCATCCACAAAATCAAGATATTGTGTGGCTCCAAAGGATGCTTTGATGGCACCATTTATCTGCATTTCTCCCATGTCCCCGGTTTTAAATGTCATGGCACCGGCGCTGACGACTATGAAAAAAAGACCTGTTACTGCAATGGTGATATAACCTGTTAGTTTTTTCATCTTTTATCTCCTGAATAAAAAATTGAAGTCTCTTACGGCAATCACAAATGACGCCGTCCTGTACTTTTACATAGCAAAGGATGTGCCCATTTAATTTTTGTCTTGATTTTTTTGAAATTTCAGTATCTATGTGAACCACAGAATGATGGGGATGGTTGCTGGCGGGCTGTTTCAGGCATTATTCTTTTTATTCTCATGGAAGAGAAGCCCATGGGAAATGGATCGTTCATCGGTTGGGGTAATGCAATAATACCGTTATGGTAACGTCGTTGGTAACGGCTGTGATAACGGTTGAGGGGCAGTGTGGTTAAAATTTGCTTGAAAGAATAAGGCGAAGCACGCATGGCCTATCAAGACCGGATGTGAGTTTGTTTTGCTACTAAAAAAAAAGAAGTTTCTGGAACGTTCTTTGCTGTGTCTAATACTGTAATACCTTGATGATTGTAAATATTCGGGTTGGTAATGTAGATGATTTCGTTGTTAATTCGTAATACAAGGCCTTTGATATTAACCATGACAAATTACATTAAAAAATGGATGAAGATTCGTCCCGAAGAGATGGGACTGTTTTTCGGAGCGGTGACCTTGATTTTTTTGATCCGCTGCGCCGGGCTGATATTTAATAATTTTGCTGAAACCGCCTTTTTAAAGCGATTCGGGGTGTCCTGGCTTCCTGTGCTCTATATTGTCAATCCCATGGTTACGCTGTTTCTTTTGGAGAAATTGTCCAGAGTTAAACCCCATCTTTCAGCCTATCGTCGTCTTTATTCTTTGCTGCTGGCCTGTGGCATCATCGCTTTTTTTTTGTGGGCACTGATGTTTCTGGAAGGCCGATTTTTGTATCCTCTGTTGTTTGTGATGAAGGTGCAGTTTGAGACCCTGCTCAGTGTTTTTTTCTGGAATCTTGGCAATGAACTGTTTAATTTTCATCAGTCCAAACGATTATTTCCCTTTATTACCATAGGCGGTGTGCTGGGGGATATGGGTGGTAACCTTTTAACGGTGGGTATTTCACAGGCAGTTGCCATTAATCATCTGCTGCTGATGTATGGGGTGGTATTAATAACTGCCGCCTTCATGACCCGGTATCTGGGCAACCGATTTCCTTTGCAGGTGGTGCCCAAGATGCCCAAGCCCACCCATAAAGAAAATCCCACGCTTTTAAAGCGCATTGTGGGCATGGGCCCCTTGATGAAAAAGTCCACCCTGGTCATGGTGATGGTGGGACTCACCTTTTTTGCCAATGTGGTCTTGCCCATCATGAACTATCAGTTCAATGTGGCGGTGGATCACAGTTTCAGCGGTGAAAATACCATGATTGTTTTTTTTGGAACCTTTCGAGGAGCCATGAACGGTGTTTCCATACTGCTGCTTTTTTTTTCCGGCAGATTTTACGGCAGGTGGGGCATTCCTGTGGCATTACTGTTTCATCCTGTGAATTATTTGTTGGTGTTTCTGGGCTTTTTGTTCCGGTTTGATCTTTTTTCTGCCATGTATGCAAGGTTTTCCACCAATGTGGTTCGTACCACCTTTAATCAACCGGTGAACAATATGCTCATTGGTATTTTCCCCGATGAATACCGATCAAAGATTCGTCCCTTTTTAAGGGGGGTGGTGGCCCGGGCCGGATTGATCTCCGGCTCCTGCCTGATATTGTTGACCACCACCGTGCTGCCAGCCCATTATCTTTCCATTGTGGCCCTTCCCTTTATCTTTGCCTGGATTGCCACGGTGATTTTTTTAAAGTTCAAATATGCGGCTTTGATTATTGGGTTGCTTGCCTCGGATTTTCTGGATTTGAGATCCACCGAGGCCCATGTGATTAAGAAGCTGTTTCAGGACAAGCGTATACAGGATAAATTACTGGAAAATTTTAGATCCAGCAGGGGCATTGACGCTTTTTTCCATGCCCGGCTGCTGCGATATCTCGGCATGGAAAATCTCGATAATCATATTTTAAACAGTTTGAAATACCAGGACAGCCCCATCGTAATTCAGCTATTGCCTCTGATTTCAGACAATTACGGTGACCGTTTTTTCAGGGTATTAAAAAAGTTGATCAATGTGGCGGATGAGCCCCTGACCCTTGCCATGATTCGACTGGCGAAACCCCGCAACACAAAGGCCTGCCGAAATTTTTACCAGGCGCTGGAAAAACAGTGCCGACTCCAAGGTGTAAACACCTGCGTTTCTCCAGAAATTCGGGCCCACTCCGCTGCCTGTTTGCTCATGGAAATGTCTGAACACCGTCGGGAGTTGATGGGGCAGTGGATGCGTGCTTCCAACCTGGATTATGTCCATGCCGCCATCATTGCCGTGGCAGAATCAGGAGACACGGTGTATGTGCCCCTGTTGAATCAGCTATTGACCCGAAAAACCCATGAAAGCCTGCTACCCGCCCTGATCCATGCCCTGAAAAAGCTGGACCCCACCGATGTCACGGATCAGGTGGCCCCGTTTTTAAATCATTCCCAAGTTGCCGTGCGCATGGCGGCCCTTGAGGCAGTGGAAATCAATGATGACGATGTCCTGCGTCGCCGGGTACTTGCCCTTGTGGGGGATCGTTCCGATGAGGTCCGCGAACTTGCCATTGAAAAAATCAAGGCATGTCCCTATTGCAATGGCAAGTTGTTGTTTGAATTTCTTTATCCGTCGTCCCGGAAAATGCGGGAGGGCATCTTTGACATTCTCAAAGCCCTTGACATCAAAGATCCGGATATGTTCGCCTTTTTTGAAGGAGAGATCCGCCAAGCCTGCATTTGTCTTGCCATTTGCCAAACCCTGGAAAAATTACCAAAGACCCTCTCCTGTGATCTTTTGTTGCGTCATCTTTCTGAAATCAGAGAAGCCCATATTCAGACCGGGCTTCGGGTGGCCTCCATCAATGATGATTCAGGACAGGTGCGGCTTATTTTAAGAAGTCTTTTTTCCCAGGACCATCGCAGACGATCCAATGCCCTGGAAGCCCTGGAAAGTACCATGCATCCCCGGCTGGTCCAGCGTCTCATACCCTTTTTGGATGGAACGGCTCCAGAAGATATATTGCGAAATCAATACAAACAACAGGGGGGGGCAGAGGCTTTGTTTGAGACGGATAAAGCCCTTGATTTTCTGTTGCACAGCAACAATTGGCTGACGGTGCGCCTGGCCCGGGGGATATTAAAGACCCTGCCATGGGATGGGATGGGTGATAAAATAAAAACAAAAAAGGATCGGTGGGAGGGGCAATTGTTCCAAGGGGATGTAAGTGCAGATGTGTTGGAAAATACCACTTCAATGGAGGCGGTGATGAAAAATACCTTAAGTTTTCAGGAAAAAATTGTTTATATTCAGAAGGTGGATATTTTTAAAAATCTGGCCATCAATGAACTGGCAGCCATCAGTGATATTGCCCAGGAAGTAACCTTTGCCCCCAAAGAAATTTTGTTCCATGAAAAGGGGTTTGCCGACACCATGTATATCTGCGTGGACGGGACGATTTCAGCATCCAGAAACAACGTGGATGTGGGCCAGTTCAGGGCCGGGGACAGCTTTGGCATGAGTGCCTTTCTGGTGGACAGTAAACGCTTGCTCACCTGTAGGGCAAAAGAGCAGACACGGGTGTTGGAGATTCATAAACAAGAGTTTGAGGAGATGCTCATGGAATACCCACAGATTTCCTTTGAGATTGCCAAGATTCACGCCCGCATGATCCAGCGTTTGCTGGAACAAATTCAAGCCGAAGATACCCATGAAAGCCTGATGAAGGATTTTTTCAATAAGGATAATCGGCCGGGTTCAAATCAGGCTAACACTTTTTGATGGGGTGTTGTCGCTCTTTTTGGGTCTTATTTTATTTCCGGCTGCAGGGAAATATCCCATTTTTTCATATATTTCCACACAGAGGTTCGGCTTTTATCGATGCGCCGTCCCACTTCTGCCTTGTTCCAGTCACACTCATGGAGAAGACTTATAAGAGCCTCCCGGTTTAACTTCGGTTGGGATTTTACCCCAGCATCTGGCACCGGGGACGCGGTTTGGGGTGACGGCACCTCAAGGCATTCCCTTTTTTCTCTGATTTCAAGGGGAAGATCCCGGGTTTTAATCTGTTTTGACGGGCACAAAACAAAGGCGTGTTCAATGGCATTTTCAAGTTCACGGACATTCCCGGGCCAGGGATATTCCATGAGTTTTTCCATGGCATTGCGGCTTATATCCTTTATACTCATGGATTCCCGCTCATTATTTTTATCTATGAATCTTCTTACCAGCAGGGGGATGTCCTCCCGCCGGGATTTAAGGGGGGGAATATGGATGGGAAACACCTTGAGACGATAATAAAGGTCATTTCTGAATTCTCCTTCCTGGGTGAGGCGGTATATATCCTTGTGGGTGGCGGCCACCACCCGGATGTTGATTTTTATTTTCCGGGAATCCCCCACCCGTTGGATTTCCCTCTCCTGGAGTACCCGGAGCAGTTTGACCTGCATGTATGTTGACAATTCCCCAATTTCGTCCAGAAAAATGGTGCCCCCATGGGCCTGTTCAAATCGTCCTTTTCGATCCCGATGTGCTCCGGTAAAGGCCCCCTTGACATGGCCGAACAGTTCACTTTCCAGAAGGGTTTCAGACAGGGCCGCACAGTTGACCGGGATAAACGGCCCCTGGGACAAGGGTCCATTGTAATGAATGGCCCCGGCCACCAGCTCTTTGCCGGTGCCGCTGTCTCCCTGGATTAATACGGTGGCACGGCTGTCTGCCGCTGCAGTGATGGCATAAAACACATCCTGCATGCCCCGGCTTTTGCCGATGATGTTGCCCAGGGCATGGATTTCCCCCAACCGCCGTTCAGCCTCTTCAGCCTTTTTTTTCATGCGGTTGAGTTCCGTAAGATTTGTGAGGGTTTCCACAATGCCAAGAAGGGTGTTGTTTTCATCCCGGATGGCCCGGGCGCTTTTGATCACAGGTACATAATATCCGTCCTGGTGCTTTACATGACATTCTTTGGATTCCGAGATACCGTGTTTCAGTACACCGCATTTTTTCATGTCCGAGGGGCATTCCTTGCCAAAACAACGGTTGCACTGGAGCAGCTTGCATCCTTGGCCCAGGGCCTCCTTTGCGGTATACCCAGTGATGCCTTCCATGGCACGATTCCAGGAGATGATAAGTCCCTTGCTGTTCAGGGTGAACAGGCCATCGGCCATGGTGTCAAGAATTTGATTGAAAAAACGAATGTCCCACATTTCATGGATTTTCATGGAAGCGGTTCCTTCTGGGGCCTGGTTCTGATTTTTACCATTTTCCCTTGACGAAGTGGTTTGTAAATTTTTTTTCTGGAGTTTTGCTTTATTCATGGCCCAGGGCTTCCCGCACCCTGTCTGCCAGATCCTGTCTGGAGAAAGGCTTGTTAATAAAGTGCACGCCCTGGTCCAGCACCCCATGGTGAGCGATGACGTTGGCGGTGTAGCCGGACATGAACAGACATTTCATGCCAGGATGAAGATAACACAGCCTTTCAGACAGTTCTTTGCCGTTCATTCCGGGCATGACCACATCGGTGATGAGCAGATGAATACTATCTTTGCCCGATGCTTCGGCTATCTGGATGGCCTCATCTGGGCTATCGGTGGTCAGAACCGTGTAACCCAGCCGTTCCAGTATCATTTGGGCCATCTTCAGAATTGCGGTTTCATCCTCCACCAGCAGGAGGGTTTCATTGCCCGTTCGGGGGGGCGGTGCCGTATCCTTTTTTTGTTCGAGTGCCATCGTGTCCCCCGACGCAGGCAGGTACAGTTTGAAGGTTGAACCCTTTCCTGGTTCGCTGTAAACATTTATGAACCCCTTGTTTTGTTTTACAATACCGAACACCGTTGCCAACCCGAGCCCGCTCCCCCGGCCAACGGACTTTGTGGTAAAAAAGGGTTCGAAAAGATTCGCTCGGATTTCCCTGTCCATGCCGGAGCCGTTGTCGCTGACCACGATCATGATAAATTCACCGGGATGAAAACCAGGGTGATCCCGGCAGTAATCGGCATTGAAGACGATATTTTCTGTCTCTATGGTGACCCTGCCGATATCTGTGATGGCGTCCCTTGCATTGAGGCAGAGGTTGGCCAGCAACTGATCCACCTGGGAGGGGTCCATGCGCACCGGCCATACCTTTTGGCCAGGCAGCCAGGCAAGTTCTATGTCTTCACCAATGAGTCGCTGGAGCATTTTAAGCATGTCACCCAGCACCTGGTTGATGTCCAATATCCGAGGGGCAATGGTCTGCTTTCTTGCAAAGGCCAGTAGCTGGCGGGTGAGGTCGGCAGAGCGCTGTGTTGCCCTGTGGATCTCCTGGACGTTTTCCGCCAGCGGGGTGTCCGGGGCCATGTCTTCCAGAAGAATTTCCGCATTTCCAAGGATAACGCTGAGCATGTTGTTGAAATCATGGGCCACCCCGCCGGCAAGCCTGCCCACGGCTTCCATTTTTTGGGCCTGGTGTAGCTGGATCTCCATTTTTTTTTGTTCGGTGATGTCCTGAAAGGTTCCTTTTACCTTGACACATTTGCCGTCTACATATTCTGGGAGACCCACGACATGTGCCCAGATCAGGCGATCTGTGGCCGTGCGGCACTGCAATTTAAGGTTAAATTTTTCACCGGTCTCCATGGAAAGGCGGTAGGTTTTTTCAAGCAGTTCCCTGTCCTGGGCCGGATAATAGCTAAGATGTCCCTCCGGACCGGGGGGCGGGCTGGATTCGTCAATTTCAATAATTTTATATATTTCTTTTGTCCACATGGCCTGTCCTGTCACCAGATCGTGTTCCCAGCCGCCGATCCTGGCAAGGTTTCCCATTTCGTTTAAAAGATTCTCCCTGTCCCGGAGGTCTTTTTCAGCCCGTGTGCGTTCTTTTACCTCCTTTGTTAATTTTCTGTTGAAAATCGATAGAATCAAAATAGCCACGGTGAACAAAACGCAGATTCCCACCGTAAGGACGACCATGCGTTTCAGCCAGGTAAAATCTTCCCCGGGGTTGGGATCGTACAGAAAGTCTTCAAAGGAAAAATCTCCAGTTATTAACCCCAGTCTTTGGTAGGTGTTTGAAATATGGCGCCATCTGCCAGGGTTCATGTGTCCGATCTGAATCAAATCAGGCAGCATTATTTTTCTAATGGATTCGGCTTCATACCGGATATGGTCCCGGGTTTTCTTGACACCATAGTCTGAAATGAGCAGATCAATGATCTCTTCTGGATGATCCATGGCATACGCCCACCCCTTGAGGGATGCCTCCAGAAACGCCTTGACCCGTTGGGGATGTTTTTTGATTTCAGTTTGGGTGGTGAACAGGCAGTCGCTGTAAAAATCAACCCCATAGGTCTGGGGGGAAATGATGACGGGTTCGATGTTGTTTTGCAACAATTGCCAGGGTTCATTGGTGGTGTAAGCGCTCACCACATCGGTGCGTCCTTCCATGAGATCATTTAGATCATAGGTCTGATCCAGCCGTTTAATGGCTTCCAATGGGATTCCCTCGTTTAAAAAGGCAGCCAGGATATCGGCGTCTTTTTTCCCGGGCAGCAGCATGATCCGCCTGCCAATAAGGTCCTGGATGGTGGATATGCCCGAATCACGTTTGGCCAGAAGAATGGAGGCAGAGTGCTGAAAAATGGGTGCCAGCACCACAAAGGGATCGCCATCAATGCGATGGAGTATCAGCTCGGCCCCGGCCACACCATAGTGGGCCTGGTGGCTGCGTACCGCTTCCCTGGCAAATTTGCCAACGCCCCCTTCAACGATGGTTACATCCAGATCTGCCTGGCCATAATATCCTTTGTGCAGGGCTGCGTAATAACCGGCAAATTGAAACTGGTGTTTCCATGCCAGCTGTATGGATATTTGTTCCGCTGCACTGGCCCCGACCGTGAAAAAAAAGCATGTTAAACATAGGCTTATGCAAAGGGTCTTCAATGTTAACAGCCAATACTTTTCGGGTCTATTCGTTGCCAATAGAAGGCTCCTGTCAGCTGGAAAATGTGGGATTAATCTCTTAACCTTTTGATGGGGAAAAATTATAACCGCCATTCAGGCAGATCATAGTGATTTAGGTGATCAAGCATTAATTAACTGATTAAAACATTTTTTTGTTCTACCTGCAAGATTTTCATTTAGGAATCCCCATGTGGGCATGTCCCTGGATATCCACTATCTCCCAACCTATTAAATCACCTCGTGCAGAACCGTACTTAATTCCTGAATCATAAATGGTTTGGCTACCACACCTGAAAAACCATATGATTTATAATCGGCCATCACCGGATCAGTGGAAAAACCACTTGATACAATCACCTTTGCCCGGGGATCAATTTTTAGGATATGCTGCACTGCCTCCTTGCCTCCCATGCCCCCGGGAATGGTTAAATCCATGATAACCGCACTGAAATTTTCTTTTTTTGCCATGGCCTCCAGATATTTTTTGCATGCCTCAACCCCATCTTCGGCAAAATCAGATTCATACCCCAGATGCCTCAACAGCTCCCCCACAACGGTCCTTATCATCTCTTCATCGTCCATAATTAAAACTCTCCCACGCCCTTGGGAGGGTTTTTCCATGGCGGCATTGTTGTGGGCAACCTTTCCATGGATTTTTTCCGGGGAAGCTGGCAGATAAATATCAAACGTGGTTCCCTTTGTCTTTTGGGAGTGAACGCTTATAAAACCACCATGTTTTTCAATGATGGAATGGGCCGTGGCAAGTCCAAGACCGCTTCCCGTTGGTTTTGTTGTGAAGTAAGGATCAAAAATAGACTGCAGGTCTTTTTTTGCAATGCCGATACCCGTATCCTGGATACTGATTCTTATGTAGTATCCTGGGGAAAGGGGTGTCGAAAATGTGTTTTCAGGTCCAATGTCTGCATTTTCCGCCATCACCATAACAGTGCCTCCTTCGGGCATGGCATGACTGGCATTGATGACAATGTTGCTTATCACCTGATTGAGCTGCCCTTCATCCACATTCACCGGAAATAAATCAGGTGTAATGGAAAATTGATACCCCACATTGGAGCCTCTTAAGGCAAAGACAACCGTCTCTTTAATAAGGCCGGTGACCGGCATTGTTTTTTTAACAGGGGCACCTCCCTTGGAAAAGGTGAGCAGTTGTTTGGTCAAATCCCTGGCTCTGAAACAGGATTTTTCAATATCCATTAAAATTTTTGATATGTTTTCTCCCTTTTCTGCATCCATTTGGGCAAGGGACAGATTTCCAATGATGATACTTAAAATATTGTTGAAATCGTGGGCAATTCCACCCGCAAGCAAAGCGGTTGATTCAAGTTTTTCCACCCGAATAAGATCTTCTTGCATTTTTTCTTTTTCGTCCATTTCCCTTTGAAGGCTGGCATTGGACTCCATGAGGGCTGAGGTGCGTTTTTTTACTTTTTTTTCAAGATCAACATTGAGTTGTGCCAATGCATTATTTGATTTTTCAATCTCAGCATTCACCCTTTTTAATTCCCTGTTGGCGATTACAAGCTTTAATGCATACTCCGTCTCTGTTTGAACCGCGCTTTCCAGTGCTGTGTGATTTTCAAGCAATGTGTCAGACATTTTATTAAAGACAGCTCCCATTTCACCGATTTCATCCCTGGCGGAAAGATTCACTCTTATGCCAAGGTTTCCATTGTCAAGTTTTTCCATGGACTGCTTTAACGTTAGAACCGGTTTAATAATAAAACGGGATAACAAAGTGTTCAAAAGTAACGGAATAAAAATGGTCAGCACCATGAAAAAAGTAATAAAAACAATTATAACCTGGTTCAGCTGTTCATTTATAGAATTGGAATCATAGTATATTTTTATATATCCAAGCTGTTCTCCAATGACTTTAATCATTGAAGAATAGGAGGCCATATTTTTATTTTTTTTAAGTCTTTTTTCAAAAACAGCAGTTTCGTAAAGGGCCTGCATCTCATTTTGGGAGAGTGTTTCTATAAAGTCTGTTTCGGTGGACAGTATTAAAATACCTTTTTTATCATATATCCCCACCCCTGCAATGCCTTTAACACCCAGGATATCTTTTAATGATTCCTGGAGTGCCATTTGTTGTTCAGCAAATATTTCATTGGCAATGTCTTCTCTCTTTTGTTCAAAAAGCACACTTAAAAGCGTGTTGATCTCCTCATATTTTTGATCCAGGATTTTGGTACTTGTAAAATACAGCACGCAACTGCACACCAGTGCAAATATCAAACATGTTGTTAGAACAATGGTGTTTATTTTAACACCAAGGCTTGCTGGTTTTATTTTTTTGCTCATAATAAGTAACTTTTGATCGATGATGTGTTGTTGAGATTTGTTTTTGGAAAAATTGAGGTCAGGATTAATTACAATGCCCCATTCCGGCGGGGTGAATCAGGGAAAAATGGTTTTAATATATCTGATATTACCATTATTAATTTCATTGATCACGGCATTCTTAACGGGATTTCTGTTTTTGTCAAAAATTATTTTTCCGGTGATGCCCTCAAAGGTGCTGGTTTCTT
The DNA here is from genome assembly GCA_937124525.1 of uncultured Desulfobacterium sp. The sequence continues at coordinate 7,823 of CAKZLA010000231.1, read as the reverse complement.
TTAACCCGTCTCGAATTTTTTTTCTGTCCATGGAACCAGCCTGGATCATTGCATTGGCCAATAAAAAAATCGCATCATGGGAAAGCGCAAAACCTGAACTGATTTTTCCCATGGTTTTAAATTTTTTCACAAAGGCAAGGGAAACAGGGGTCTGGGAGGCTGGTGACCAATGGGTACAATAATATCCCTTTTTGAGTTCTTTGCCGCCCTTTGATAAGAAGCTTTTTGTGTCCCAATCATCGCCCCCCAGGAGAATTGATTTGATTCCGGAAAGTTGTGCCTGTTGGGCCAGAAATCCGCTTTCATCGTGACCCGAGAAAAAAATTACATCTGGATTTTTATTTTTGGTTTGTGAAATAAGTTTTTTATAATTTTTGGGTCCCGCTTTATATGATGCGGTGAACAAAACCTTGCCCCCTGATTTTTCAAAGGTGTTTTGAAACTCCCGGGATAATCCCATGCTGTAGGAACTTGTAATATTGGTAAAGATGACAGCGGAGGCGCCCTTTAAATCTTCAATGGCAAATTTGGCCATCACCTGACCTTGAAAAGAGTCAGTAAAGCAGACCCGGAAAATATAATCCCCTGTTTGTGTCACCGCCTCATTTGTTGAGATATTGGTTATCCTGGGAACCCCTGCAGCCTGTGCCACCTTGGCAATTGCCAATGAATGCCCACTCCAGTCGGCTCCGATAATGGCGGTAACTTCTTCTGAAACCGCCTTTTTCGCAGCTATTTTGGAACCAATGGGGGTGCTTTGATTATCAAAAATGTGAAGTTTTATTTTTTTGTCGAAAATGCCCCCGGAGGCATTGATCTCATCCACGGCACTGATAACCCCTTCAAGGGACGGCTTGTTTGATGCAGTGGCTTTGCCGGTTAATGCAAAAATTGCCGCTATTTTTATGGTCTCTTCTTTAACGGATTTTATGAATCTGGGGGTGCGCTGATCATACTGAACAATGACAACCTCCTTTCCCATGGGATCCCCTTTCCCATCAAAGGATATATTCCCTGTGGCACCATGAAAATCAACGGTTCTAACCAGTACATCCCGAATTTTTTGTCTGTCAAGGGTGCCAGCTTTTTTCACGGCATGGGCAAAAAGGCCCACTGCATCATAGGTCAAGGGAATATCAGAATTGTACACAGGGCTGTTGTCATAGGTTCTATGGAATAATGCCCTTAGATGATGGGATTCAGGAAAGGGGAAATCTTTGTGCCAGTTAGCAGTGGTGTAACTGCCATTTAAGGACTTCCCTGCATAATCAAACATTTTTGTTGTCCAGGCATCTCCGCCAAGGAAGGTGGTTGTAATGCCCATGTCAACTGCTTGTCGTATCACAAGGGCACTGTCCCTGGAATAACCGGGGATGAACACAACGTCAGGATTCAATATTTTTACTTTTGTAAGCATTTCAGTAAAATCAACACTTTTGCCAGTGTAGTTTCCCTGGAATAACACCGTGCCGCCATTTTTGATAAACCAGTGGGTGAAAAAATTCCCCAGGGTGATGCTGTATTGCTCATTGATATTATGTAATACCACAGCGGTACCGGCATTAAGATCTTTTCTGGCAAACCTTGCCATGGTTTTGGCCTGGAGTTCATCTGTGAAACAGACCCTGAAAATATAATTCCCAAATTTAGTCACCTGTGGACTTGTTGAAACGGGTGTGATCATGGGTATTCTTGCCTTTTGCAGCACCGGCGCCATGGCAAGGGAATGGGAACTCCAGGAGGCACCAATAACTCCTGTTACCTGACGTTGCACCGCCTCCATGGCTGCAGATTTTGATCCAAGCGAAGTACTTTTATTATCAATGAAAATTAACTCAATGGGTCTACCCAATAAGCCACCCTGCTGATTTATCTCATCCACTGCCATGGTTGCTGCTTGACCCATTGCCACATTATCTTCGGCAGCTATGCCTGTTTGGGCAAAAATAACGGCTATCTTGACAGGTTCAAAAGCGGATGCTGTCTGGGGTGTACAGATAAGATAGGACAGATAAACCAGTGCCCATATTGTTTTTACAAAATCCATGATGATACCTCCACGGTCAAATGTTTGATTGGTCTGCCCTGATTAATTCCTGGATTTATCTCGCCGTTTTTAGCATTGTTACAGTGGTTGATATCTATGATTAAATGAGGCAATTTTCGTGTTTTCAGCGCTGGTGCACGGGGTCTGGTTTATTTCATTGGTGCCTGAGTTTTTTATCAGAATTCATGTTTTATCAAAAAAACACTATTGAATAGATAAAAATCGTAATAATATGGATTGATCCCACTGAAATTTACCATTTTCCGAAAATTGATTCTGGAATTTATATCAGGAATTATAAAAAAAGTCGACGGTTTGACTCATAGGCCATTTGTCTGCCTGAAATTGGATCTCGGAATTTAAGTTTTCTGGCAAGAAGCTGGAGCGGTGCTGAAAAAACTTTTTTTTTCTCCGGCAAGAGTTCCGGATAATACCTGTCATTGAGTATGGGGAATCCCAATCCACTTAGGTGCAGGCGTAGCTGATGTTTTTTGCCGGTGATGGGTTGTAATTGAAAAAATGCCCTGTTACCTCTATGGTTTACCAGGGTTATTTTTGAAACTGCATTGGGTTGACCCGGAGTTGACTTCATTCTGAACCATGGCTCCCCCTTGACCAGTCTATTTTCCACGGTCCATGAATTTTTCGTCGGCTCCTGGGGGAAGGCGGTCACCGCTTGGTAGGTTTTTTCAATTTTCCCTTTCATGAACAGTTCCTGGTACCGTCCCCTGGTTTCAGGGTTCATGGAAAACAGAACCAGGCCTGCGGTTTCCCGGTCAATTCTGTTGATGGGTGAAAGATTGCGGTTTCCTGTCTTTTTCTTTAAACGATGCAGCAAACACTCATTTACATAGGTGCCCCCAGGGGTCACCGGAAGAAAATGGGGCTTACAGGCCACAAGGATTTCTTTGTTGCAAAAGAGGATGGTTTCGGTGAAGGGAATGGCAGATTCCTCTGCCACTTCCCTGAAATAATGGAGTCTTTTTAATGGGGCGTAGGGAGTGTCCAGGAAGACGGTGTTTCCTTTTTCTGTGAGGACCTTTCCGGAATCTATCCTGGCCTTCCAGATGTCCCTGGGAATGTTGGGGAATCTTTTGGTCAAAAAATCCAGGATTGATGGATAAGGCTTTCCCATCCAAGGCATGAGAACGGTGGAGGGATATTTAGAGATTGTCATATTTGAACTATTCCTTTCTTTGGCATCCTTTATATCACTCCAAAAGTACTTTGTATTTTTGGGGGAATGGTTTCCGAGAAATTGGGGATATTGCTTCTACAAGTATAAACTGGAAAATGAAGGATAGTCAAAAAATTAGCGGGTGATGATGTTTTTAATTATTGAAGTAACGTTACAGAGGCGTTGTGGTAACGTATTGAATGGGGATAACAATGCCTGTGTGTTGGTCTGCTCACATAGCATTAGTATGCTACACAGCCCCAAACAGGCGAACATGGGGCACTGTCCAAACATTTACATAAGCAAACCGAATATTTACTTAACAGGTGACTTTTATTGTATAATGAGGTAATGATCAAAATGTGGTATTTCTTTTGCATATATCCTTTCCAGGAGTACTAATTCATTTTTCTGTTAATAAATAAAGGAGACATTGTATGAAAAAGGGAGAAAACCTTGTCATTGTCGGATGTGGTGGTGTGGGCGCACCTGCAGCCATGCTTTCCAAAAAATTGATGCCAGAGGTGAACATCACCCTAATCCGGGCGGAAGATCGATTCATTGTCCGTTGAGCCTTACCCCACGTCGTGGCCGGTCTGGTCACAGGAGAGTCCATTGTTAATCCCGACACCATGTTCACAAACAATAATATCAACATGATCATTGATCGTGTTGAAACGGTGAACCGGGAAGATAAAACCGTGTCTTTGAGCGGTGGAAAGAAAATTGCCTATGATAAGCTCATTCTTTCCACAGGCTCATCACCATTTTTGCTTCCCATCCCCGGCAATGATCTGGAAGGGGTTTTTACCCTGAGAGCCCTTGTTGATGCGGAAAAAGTGCGGGCATATATGGAAACAAATACGCCGAAAAAAGCATTGTTCATCGGTGCCGGTTTCTTAAATCTGGAAGTGGCAACGCTTTTAAAGGAATCCAATCCGGATTTCTATGAGATGACCGTGGTGGAAGTGCTGGATCACCCCCTGGGGCTGATGCTGGACCCTGAAATGGCAGGTACAGTTCAAACCTATCTTGAAGAAAAGGGCCTGACCATGAGCATGGGCGAAAAGGTCATTGAAATTTTAGGAACAGATGGACATGTCAGTGGGGTTAAATTTGAGTCCGGAGAAACCGTGGAAACCGACATGGTTTTCATGAACGTTGGCTCCAGACCCAATCTGGAACTGGCCACGGCCATGGGCCTTGAGATGGGAAAATTTGGCATAAAGGCCAATGAATTCATGGAAACTTCCGACCCCGACGTGTTTGCCGGGGGAGACTGCATTGACAATTTCCATTTTATCACCAAAGAGCCCACCCCCATTCAGCTTAGGGGGCCTGCCGTGATCCAGGGCCGTCTCATTGCCAAACGACTGGCCGGATTTGATTTGCCCTTCCCAGGACTTCTGGGCAACAGTGCTGTGAAATTGTTTGAGAAGAATATTTCAGCCACGGGATTCACCGAGGAACAGGCAAAACAAAATGGGTTTACCCCGGTGTGTGCCACTGTGGATTCCGTGAGCAAGCACAGCATGATCCCCGGGGTTCGTCCCTGGACCCTGAAATTGGTATTTGATAAGGAATCCCAGAAATTACTGGGGGGGCAGATCATCAGTGATGCTGAAGGACCTGTCAAGGAGATCGACACCATTAATGCCTTGATATTGGGAGAAAAAAAGATTGCCGATCTGGTGATGCTGATGTGTGCGGGAAATCCCGATTGTGCGTCAGAACCGAGTAAGGAACCCATCACCATTGCAGCGGAACAGGCCCTTCAAAAGGCTCGTAAATAAAATAATCTAATATTTTTTATGTGGTGTGTTGGCACTTGTTAAAACAAAGTTTCTATTTTTTAGAAATGATGAACAAGTGTCAACGCTTCTTCAGTAGTTATTCATGTCCCGGGCAAATGTATCAAAATCACGATCATACAGAAATTGTGAAATCACCTTTCCCAGACAGTCAGCCGTATCCACACGGTAAACCCCCCGCTCATCTTTTCCCGCAGCTTTTTTGGCATTGGCCACAACGGTTTGCAATGCCTCAACGGTGATATCCAGATTGACCTGAACCGTTATCATCTCCCGGTCGTTGTTCATTGAGTCTCTTCCTTTTTTTTCCTATTGTCGGCGGTATAGTATCCTTTCAATGCCTCTTGCACGGTACCCGCGGCAAGAAATGCACAATGCTGGTCATCTTCGGGAACATCCCCAAGTTTTGAGAGAATGAGTTCCCCGGTGATGTCGGCAAGTTCCTCTGCCCGTTTTCCCAGGCTCAACTCTGCTGCAAAGGAGCCGCACACATTGCTGGAGCCGCACCCGTCAGTTATGTAGGAAGCGTCTGACACTATTTCGTTGTCGAATTTAAGATAAATGTCCATGGAATCCCCGCAGGCCCCAACGGTGTGGGCATGGACATCACAGTGGGTGAGTTTTCCCCTGAATCTGGGATTTTGCCATCGATGAAATCCCTTGTCACCCAATACTTCCTTTGCTTCATCAAATATTTTTTCCTGGAGGTCATCCAGAAATTGATCCAGTTTGTCTGCCATCTCTATGTTTCCTGATTGTCTGGGTTGGCTTTTTATATGAAACTCGTAAGTTCTCAATAACCCGGGGTGATAAAGTCTGCTTAAGCCTTTAAACGCTGGGTGCTATTCAAGACAAATTCTTGAATGCCCTAATTTATTGAGAACTTACATGAAACTTCATCCAACATACTGAAATAATTGAAGTCTCAATTCTTGTTGTGGCAGGCGGTTACTGCCATGTATGTTATTTAAGAAGCCCTTCTTCTCTTAATCGCTGAACAATCCGGGTCACCGACGGGACTCGATCCATGGTATAGAAATGGAGACCATCCACGCCATGGGCCAGAAGATCTTTGCATTGTTCAAATGCCACATCCATGCCCAATGCTGAGGCTTCCTTTGCGTCTTTTGTGTCGTCAAGTTGTTTTTTAACCCCTGCTGGCAGGGTGGAACCACATAGTTTGCACAGCATGTTGGTAAGTTTTGCGGTGTAGATGGGCATGATACCCGGAATGATGGGAACGGTGACACCAGCGGCCCTGCATTTGTCCACATAGGTATAGAAAAAAGCATTATCATAAAAATACTGAACCACCACGTATTGTGCGCCGTTGTCCTGTTTCAGCTTGAGGTATTCAATGTCTTTTTCCAGACTCTCTGCCTGGACATGGGCCTCGGGGTAGCCAGCGCATCCCAGATCAAAGTCATAGCGATCACTGATGAATTTCAGGATGTCTGAGGCATAGGAGAAGCTATCGGGGTGGGGAACAAAATCGGTGCCCCGGGGTTCGTCCCCCCGCAGGACAAAGATGGTTTCAATGCCAAGGGCTTTGTATCGGTCCAGGACTGTGGTGATGCTGTCGGGGCTAAGCCCAAATCCGGCCAGGTAGGCCACGGTGGGTAGCTTTTTTTCTTGTTTCATCATTTTGACGGCTTGGTAAGAGCCCTCACTTGTTGACCCGCCAGCTCCGAAGGTCATGGACATGTAATCGGGTTTCAGGGTGGCCAATTGGTCAACAATAGTGGTAAATTCTGCCTCGGCTTTTTTATCCCTGGGAGGGAAGAATTCAAAGGAAATACTGGGGTGTGTCTGATTTTTATACAATGTGGCAACGCGCATATTGGGTCTCCTTTATTTATGAGTTATAACTCTTAAGCCATTATATAAAGTAGACCAAAATGAAAAAAAAGCAATAATAATCCGTAAAAAAATGGAATAGACCCTCCCTCTTTTTTAGATAGGTTTCAAGACATCGCTCAAAAATTCTTTGCACTTTTTAAAGGACCTCCCATTGTCAGGGGATTTTTCCAAAAAACGGTAAAGTGCTTTTTTGAATTTATATAACGGATGCCATTTTCAAGGGGTATCTTTGTTAGCGCTGGGGGGAAGAATGGCATTTTCCGGATATTTTCCCGTCACCCGGGCATAAAATGCACGGATGATTTCCATATCTGCAGCCAGATCCCCCTGGGGCAGCAGGTGGGGACCGATGCCACCGACTTTTCTTTGATAGTCCAGAAAACCCAATGCAATGGGCACTTTTGCCCCGTTGGCGATGTGATAAAATCCCGTTTTCCAGCGGGTCACCCGTTGTCGGGTTCCCGAAGGGGGGACTACCAGGGCCAGATTATCATTGCGGATCAGAGTTTCGATGGATTGTTTTACAACATTATTACTACTGCTTCTGTCAATGGGAATTCCCCCCAGCCATTTGAAAAGCCCCCTGAAGGGTTTTCGAAAAATGGCATCTTTCCCCATCCAGTTAACTTTCATTTCCATGGCAAATGAGACTAAGAGCATAAAGGGAAAATCCCAGTTGGACGTGTGGGGTGCTGCAATGATAACAAACATGGTACTATGGGGAAGGCTGCCTTCAACCCGCCATCCGGCAATTTTTAATATAAGGTGAGAGATGCGTGGCATTATTCTTTGTAGTACCGGAGTATCAAAAATCGTATGGGGCAAGGTGGTTCTCCCTGGTGTAAGTCTTCAGGCTACCCACTTAAGCCGGGATATTCCCAAGGCTTTTTATGTGGATAATTAGCTTTTGACCCCTAAATCTCAGGCT
>CAKZLA010000230.1 GCA_937124525.1 uncultured Desulfobacterium sp. | reverse complement strand
GCCGTTTCCGATGATAACTGGGGGGTACAGAAAACCGATGCCCGTCTGGTGGGGTCCCTGACGGAATTTAAAACCGCAGATACGCTTCTCAACAGATCTCTGCACTATGCCCAATACGGCGGTTACACGGGTAATCTCACCGGTGCCATTTACGGCGGCTGGTGTGGTGGTTCAGAAGGAACCGCAGTTACCACCGTTGCTTACAGTCTCATTGGCCTTATAATGCATGGTGCCATTTTTAATCAACATTTCCCATTTCATCTCAACTACGGTTCCAATACCACAAGAGAACTGCTCTGGTCCATCTCCATGGCCGGGCAGGCCCTGTCCCGGAACACCAATCTCTTGTACACATCCAATGGGTTTGCCAATGCCGGTCCCATGACGGAAATGCTTTTCCGGGAAACAGCTGTCCACGCAATGGTTTCAACGGTTTCTGGCTGGCACCTTTGGGAAATGGCTTCAACGCGTAACAAGTATCGCAATAGAGCAACCCCCATGGAAGCCAGAATTGGTATGGAAGTCGGCCATGCCGTGGCCCGTCAGGGGCTTACCCGGGAACAGGTCAATGAAATTGCCAATAAACTGCTGGCAAAATATGAAGATCATGCCGCCGATGCCCCCATGGGGTGTGAGTACCATGAATGCTATGATGTGGAAAAGGCCGTCCCCACCCAGGAACACTACGACATGTTCCGTAAGGTCAAGGATGAGATCGCAGAACTGGGGGTTGAATTTCCCTATTGATGGCGGATATTGAGCCACAGGAGAATTTTTATGGCAAAACAGATGTTGATTGATGCCACCCGGGGAAAACGCACAGAAAAAGCTCCCTGGGTTCCCTATGCCGGTGTCAATTGCGCCTTTCTCATCAAAGAAGAGGCTGATATTTTTTTTAAGGACCCGGCCCTGCTGGCCAAGGGGGTTGTCACGGCAGCTGAAACCTATCATGCCGATGGCATACCGCTTTTATTCGACCTGTCAGTGGAAGCAGAGGCCATGGGGTGTGAAGTGGAATACTGGAAGGACAACGTCCCCTCGGTGCGTTCCCACCCCTGCCAAAAAGAGATACCCCAGGAGTTGGGACTTACCCTGCCCACCCGTGATTCCGGTCGTTGGCCGGTGATCTTTAAGGCGGCTGCCATTGCAAAACCGCAGTTGGATGAAATGGATTGTGCCATGATGGGCCTTGTCACAGGTCCCCTTACCCTGGCATCCCATCTGGCGGGTGTTCGTATCTTTACGGCATTGAAAAAAAAGAAAGAGTATGCCCATGCCATCATTGAATATGCGGGACGTCTCTGTGCCCAGGCAGCCCAGTTTTATATTGAAATGGGATGTGATATTATCGCCCTTGTGGACCCGGTGGCCTCCCAGATCCGCCCTGAGATGTTTAAAGAGTTTGTAACTCCCAATTGTCAGGCCGCTTTGCAGGTGATCCACGATGCCGGGAAAACATCTTCATTTTTTATCTGTGGAGATTGCACCAAGGTCATTGAAGAGGTCTGCAAACTCGGAACCCACGGTTTTGCCATTGATGAGCAGATGGATCTTACGTTTATCAGGGACATTGCCCTGAAATATAAAAAGGGCTTTGGCGGCGCACTCAAACTGACCCTGGCACTGAGCCTGGGACTTATCTCGCCAAGGGAGGATGCTCTTATAAACCTTTCCGCCGGTGGTACCCAAGGGTATACATTTGCCCCGGGCTGAGATATTCCCTATGATGCTCCGGCGGAGCATTTGATCCAGGCATGGGAAGCCCGGGAATGGTTTTATGAGCATTACCCCCAATATCCCTTGGTTTAAAAGAACAGGGTCATCGAGAAATCGTTATTATCCATGCAAACGCCTGGTCCTCCGGGCCGGGCATTTTTTTATAAGAAACTCCGTCTAATAGTTTGTAATCGTTGGGGTTTCAATTTTCGTTGTGGGCAGACCAGATCCCCAATACGGTCTGCCCGTGGCAGTATATAAGAAACTCCGTCCGATAGTCTGTAATCGTTGGAGTTTCAATCTTCGTTGTGGGCAGGCCAGATCCCCAATACGATCTGCCCGTGGCAGTTATTTGGAATTGGAGCAAAATAGACAATGGAACCTAAAATTCGCATTGATGTATTGACTTTGGACAGTGTGCAGTGTGCTGCCTGCGGTTATATGATGGAGTCCATTGCGGCTCTGCCCGAAGATATTCAGGAGCTGATTGATTACAAGGAGTGGTCCATCAAACAAAAAGATGGGATCGCCATGTTTACCAAATTAAAAGGTAAGGTGCTGCCCACCATCTGTATTGAAGACGATCTGGTTTTCCAGAGTATGATTCCCCAATATGAAGAACTCATTGATGAACTGGCCAAAAGAGCTCCCTCAGATACAATAAAAAAATGTATTCTTGATTTGCGGGATCATGACTTTGACTTTGATAACATCAAGGCCAATCTGGACCGGGCGGGTTCTGGACACAATACAAGATCTGACGAGTAGCAAAGGAGAAAATAATCCATGTCCAAGACAGATGTTTTTCTCATTACCGGTTTTCTGGGAAGTGGTAAAACCACCTTTTTAAATCGGATCATAGATGTGTTTCCCACAGATCGAAAGCTCATGATTCTGATGAACGAATTTGGCGAAATCGGAATTGATGGGACCCTTGTGGAAAACGATGATGTGGAAATGCTGGAGATCAGTAAAGGCTCTATTTTCTGTGTCTGCGTCAAAACCGATTTTATCAAGGGGTTGATGAATATTGTCAGCACCATCCGGCCCGATGTCTTATTAATAGAAGCCACAGGTGTTGCCAACCCGGCGGACTTGAAACGGGATCTGAAATTATCCATCTTCAAAGATCGGTTTCAGATGAAAGAGCAGTTCTGCATTATTGATGCACCCAATTTCGAAGATGCCTATGACACGTTTTCATCCGTGGAAAAACAGATAGAATCGTCCTCCCTGTTTATCATTAACAAGATTGATCTGGCCACCAGAGAAACCATCAAAAAAGTTAAAGAGATGATTTCCCGTCACCATCCTGAGCCTGAATTTTTGGAAGCCAGTTACGCTGATATTCCCCTGGAAAATTTTTTATCCTTGCTCTCTTCTTCCAATAACCCGCCCATTGCATCGGAAGATTTTATTTCAGGCCAGGCCCTTGACCAGGCCCTTGAAACACTTTTAAATAATCCCTTTGCATTTACCAGCCCACCGGATCGCCTTGTGTCTGCGGTTTACACCTGGGATGAAGCCGCCAGCCTGGAAACATTCCAGAAAATCAGCCGTAAATTGCCCAAGGGCATTGTCAGGGCCAAGGGGTACCTGGTGCATGGGGAGGACGTCTGGCTTTTTAACCGGGTCATGGAAAAGAATGAATATACCAGGGCAAAAAATACAAAAAAAATATCTGAATTAACCAATCGGCTTATATTTATAGGTTCCCCTGAAACCATGCAGGAGATGGAATCCATAAGCCCCCAAATTCCGTTTTTGAATCTACTCTCCACCCACGATGCCATGGCTGGCAGAGGATAGCTTGAGCATATGGACCTGTTTATCACTCCATCCATTTTAATCCGTTGGTGCTGCAACAAGATCAGGTCTGTGTTATCAGATTCTGATTTTTTTAATACGCGATGAAAGGGGGGACTGCCAATTTGGGGAAAATGGAGCAGATGTTAGAGAGCAAGCCTGAAAATATTTTATTTGAGGATAAAAAATGGTCATGAACGCAGGATTTAAATCACAATGCCTACCCACCTATCGGGTACTTACCCAGGATCAGATCAACACCCTTCACTGTTCAACCCTGGAACTCCTTGAGACCATTGGTGTCAAAATTATGCACGAAGAGGCCATCCAGATGATGGCCGATGCAGGATGTCGGGTGAAAAAGGACAACATTGTCCAGATTCCCAATTATCTGGTGGAAGAATCCATCCGCAGTGCCCCCTCCCGAATCACCATATATAACAGGCTTGGCAAAGAAGCCATGCATCTGGAGGGTAACAAAACCTATTTCGGCATGGGAACAGACCTTGTGAAAACCTATGATCCGGAAACCGGCAAATTAAGGGAATCACAACTCCGGGATGTGGCCAATGCGGCACGCATTGCCGATTATCTGGAGGAAATCGATTTTACTGGCTCCTATGCCCTTCCCTTTGATTCTCCCACCAATCTTGCCTACATTGATTCCTTTAAATCGCAATTGGAAAATTCCATAAAACCGATTTTTTACACAGCGGCTGGCATGGAGGATATGGCGGTTATCCATGAAATGGCAGCAGCCGTCATGGGCGGTAAAGAGGCGTTGCGGGAAAAACCCATTCATATTCATTATGCCGAACCCCTGACCCCCCTGATGCACTCATCCGGTGCCATAGATAAATTGTTTTTTTGTGCGGATAAGGGTTCCCCTGTGAATTATACCCCTGGTATGATGTCCGGTGCCAGTGCGCCTGTGACCCTGGCCGGTGCCGTCACCGTGGGCAATGCCGAAGCCCTGAGCGGCGTTGTCATGCACCAGCTCCGGTCCAAGGGAGCCCCCATCATTTCGGGGTTTGGCATGTCAACCCTGGACATGAAAGCCGGTACCTGTATCTATGGATGCCCGGAATATCGACTGGCTCTTTCAGCCTGTTCCGACCTTTACCATTATTATGGCATTCCCATGTGGGGCACCGCCGGTGTTACGGATTCCAACTGCCTTGACCAGCAGGCAGGCATGGAATGGGCCATGTCTCTACTTATGGCAGGGCTGGACGGTGCCAATTTAATCCATGATATTGCCTATATGGGGCAGGGACTTGTGGGGGCTCCTGCCGCATTGGTGATGAATGCAGAAATCATAAGTTACGTCCGACGGGTGATCAAAGGGTTTGACATTGATGCGGAACATATTGGAATGGATGTGATAAGAAGTGTCGGGCCCCAGGGGGCTTTCCTCGCCACGGAGCAGACCATGAATTTTTTTAAGAAAGAACATTGGCAACCCCAGCTGTCTAATCGCACCGCTCCTGATATATGGGAAAAGATGGGCAGCAAGACCTGGGGGGAGAATGCGGCCCTAAAAGCACTGGATATATTAAAAAATCATCAAACCACCCCCCTGGCCCCAGGGGTTCAGGAAACCCTTGATGCCATGCGAGATAAAGCCTTTTTTGATCTTGACGGCAAGCAATTTCAATCCTGAGCTATTCAACTACCCCTCTTGAATCAGGGATTCAAAAGGGGCTTGTAAAAGCCAAGGTTGACTAACCCAAGTCTTAACTGACTACGTTCGGCAGGATCTATAGTGCTCCAGATAAATAATTTGGCAGTTTAAAAAGCTAACTGTCTATTACTCAATATCTTTTTAATGCTTCTTTCTCCAGTGAGGATGGGCCTTTGATCTGTGCTGCCATTGGCACAGGTTCCTCGGAGAAACCTGTGCCAATGCCATGCTATATTACCAGGGAATCGTTACAGATACCGGAGAGTTCTTTCATAAAAGTAATTAAAATCCATACTCCTTTGTAATCGTTTCCATTGTGCCATCTTCTTTGATCATTTTTAATCCGTTATTGAAATCTGCGGTTATTTTTTCAAATCCGTCGAGTTCCCTTGAAAAACCAATATGTAAGGAGTTGCTCTGTAGAACAGGGCTTAGTACCTCAATTTTGTCCAGATCCTGGGCAAAATTTTTATTGAAAACATCCTGAAGAACTAATCGTGACCCAATAACCAAATCAAGTCTTCCCTTGAGTAATTTTTTGAAATTAATTTCTATCTTATCCACAAATTCTTTTTTGAGGTAATCCGCAGAATCAAATTCATTGGTATAAGCATTCCCTCTTATCCCGCCAATTTTATACGGTTTAAGGGATTCCATGTTCGTATAGGAGATGTTGGCGCCTTTTTTTGAAAATAAAACGACTTCAGTTTTACCTATCGAATCAGACATACTCATGGCTTTGGATCGCTCTTCTGTGAAGTAGCAACCAAAAAGTCCATCCAGCTTGCCGGATTTTGTGAGTCCCACCGCTCGATTCCAGTCCATGAATTGAATTTCTATATCATAACCTACTTTTTTAAAAGCAGCCATTGCAATGGCTGCTGTGACACCACCATTTTTCAAATTTTCACCATAATAGGGTTCCCAGTCAACTGTTCCCAAAGTAAGTTTTGTTTTTGCAACAGCTGATCCAGCTACCATAAGTAATGCCATGACAAGTAAAATAATTTTTTTCATTTTAAAAGCTCCATTTAAAATAATCATTTAAAATTACAATACCTTCGCCAAATTCAAAACCGATTTGAAATTTGGCAATCACAATGCTATATATAGTGTTGATGTCGCTAATTAATCACCATATATAGGTTGAAGTTTGAACCAAAATAGAATTGGCGAAGGTATTAGGTTAGTATCCCTTTTAAAAAACGGGAAATATCGCCTTTCAATATCTATATCCGGGATTAGAAATCGACATCCTTCATTTTTGCTTTACACTTCCTGGAGTAACTATTCCATTTTTGGAAATCATACCCCCAAAGAGTGTAAAGTATTTTTGGTGCAAAATGAAGGATGCTTAGAAATCACTAAAATCGTCGTCATCATTAAAGGGGATAACCTGATCCGGTCTAACCGTGTTTGATAGTGCTGTGGGCCTGTTTTTTTGGGGTAGACGAGTCTCTTCAGACCTGGGAACAATGGTTTTGATTTTATTGACCGGATCATTCCTTTTTTCTTTTTTCTTGTTTCCTCTGATAAGTTGAAGAAGTTCAACTACATACGCTTTGAGTTGCTCTGCCTGGGCACTCATCTCTTCTGAGGCCGAAGCAGACTCTTCTGCATTGGCTGCATTTTGTTGAACAGCCGAATCCATTTCGGATATGGCTGTATTGACCTGTTCTATGCCTTCGGATTGTTCCTTTGATGCCTCAGAAATTTCAGAGACCAGATTTCCGACCTCGGCTGTACTTTCTGATACCTTGCGGAACGCCTCATTTGTCGTTGAGACAAGTCCAGAGCCGTGGCTGACTTTTTTGACGGTACCTTCAATTAGCTGGGCGGTGTTTTTTGCCGCATCTGCCGCTCTCATGGCAAGATTTCTGACCTCATCTGCGACAACGGCAAAACCGGCACCAGCTTCACCTGCCCGGGCTGCTTCAACAGCAGCATTCAAAGCCAGAAGATTGGTTTGAAATGCAATTTCATCAATGGTTTTGATTATTTTTGATGTTTCTTCACTTGCTTTGGAAATATCCTGCATTGAATAAATCACCTGCTCCATGGCGTCGTTGGCGCTTTGAACCACCTGATTGGCGTCTTTCATCAGTGTATCTGCTTGCCCTGCATTCTCAGCATTTTTTCGGGTCATGGAGGCCATCTCTTCCATTGATGCAGAGGTTTCTTCTATGGCCGCCGCTTGTTTTGATGTACTATGGGCAAGGGACTGACTGGAAGAAGAGACTTGGTTGGAAGCGCTTGCCACCTGGTTGGCACCTTCATTCATACCCTGGGTAATGATATGGATAGGTTTTTCCACGATGAATTTAAGGCATAAAATGATGGTCAAGATTAAGGCAACAACGATGGATGTGGCTAATAAAATCTGACTTTTTATGGAGCTGGTTATGCTTTTTGAGGCAATATTACTAAATCCGGTAATACTTTCTTCCGTTTTTCTCTTTTTCTTTTCTATTTCATTTTGAACCAGTCTGTCTGTATAGAAAATTTGGACACTTCCAGCTTTGTTACCTTCATGGATGGCATCCTGGGTATAAGAGAGCTTTTCATTCAGGGTCATTTCAGGGGGAAAGGAGTCACCAGTTTCGATCTGGGAAGATTCCCATGCTGCGGCAAAGGGTTGACCATCCACATCAAGGACTTTAATGGCGGTTATGCCGTCAATTTTTAAAAAACTTGTCAACAATCCTTTTAGATTCTCTTGATCAAAATTATAAATAAAAGACGCGGCAATATTGCGACATATTTCCAGGTTAATTTGTGTGTTTTGCTTGACCAACTGATTTTGAATTGATGCATATTCCTCAAGGTCTCTACTTTGGGATTTAATAAAATCCTCAATCATCAACCCGGACAAGTTGGATTGAAGATTTATTGATACGACACTGCTGATGCCCAGCAAAAGAAGAACAATAATACTGCAAAATATGGATGTTTTTGCCGAGATACTAAATTTTTTCTTTTTTATTATGGTCATTTTAAGAAAGCCTCAATTTGAAGGATTAATTTAGTTTGTTTGGGGGATAAATAAAAAGAAAACTATAAGAAAAGGTATCCTTATACAATACCTTCGCCAAATTTTTACATGCTTTTTAAATTAACGGCTTGAGCCCTATATCTGGTGTTTTAAAACCTTCTCTATCGCATCATACGGGGCATGATTTGATCAGAAATAAAATTGGTGAAGGTATTATTATATATGGCCCCAAAAGTATTTTACAGTCCTTTGGGAAAAGTCCCCTGCAAATGGGGAATGATCAAAAAAAGTGTGAAGTACTTTTAAAGGATGCCGAAGTTTACTGTAGTCATAGGAAACAATCATATTGATAGAAAAAAGATTTGGCAATAATTTATTTCTAATATTTTGATTCTTTTTACCTTGCCTGGAAATTTAAACAGGATACTTTTCTTTAAAGTGGTATAAGGGATATTTTATTCTGACCATCCCACAACTCCTGATTTTTTTGATTTTCCATTGATTTTTACCTGATTTAAGCCTATATGTTTCTATCTTTAGAAACCTATGGTCTTAAATAATAAGGAGAGAATCCATGTCGGAAAACACACCCACCTTTGAAAATAACCCCCTTCCGGACCAGGACGGGCGGTTTGGTAAATACGGCGGATCATACGTCCCTGAGCAACTCCAGGCAGTTCTGGATGAGATTACCCAAAGCTATAATGCGATTAAGGATGATCCTGATTTCATTAAGGAGCTGACAGACCTGAACAAGCATTTCACCGGGCGTCCCTCACCGGTGTTCCACTGCAAAAACCTGTCGGAAAAAGTCGGCGGAGCAGATATTTACTTGAAACGGGAAGACCTGAACCACACTGGTGCCCACAAAATAAACCACTGCCTGGGGGAAGCCCTGCTTGCCAAGCGCATGGGGAAGAAAAAACTCATTGCCGAAACCGGGGCGGGTCAGCACGGGGTGGCCCTGGCCACGGCCGCTACTCTGGTGGGGCTTGAATGTGATATATACATGGGGGTCATTGATATAAAAAAAGAACACCCCAATGTGGTGAGAATGAAAATACTGGGTGCCCGTGTGGTGCCGGTGACCCGGGGGACCCAGACGCTCAAGGATGCCGTGGATGCAGCCTTTGAAGCCTATCTTGAAGATCCGACAAACCAGCTTTATGCCATCGGCTCTGTGGTTGGTCCCCATCCTTTCCCCATGATGGTCAGAGATTTTCAGCAGATTGTGGGGATTGAGGCCCGGGAACAATTCCAGGCCATGACCGGGAAACTCCCGGACAACATAGTGGCCTGCGTGGGCGGTGGTTCCAATGCCATGGGCATTTTTTCAGCTTTTCTTAACGATGCAGATGTCTCAATTTACGGGGTGGAACCCTCGGGCCGGGGCTTCAAGGACGGCGACCATGCCGCCACCTTGAAACTGGGCAAACCCGGCGTTCTCCACGGATTTTCTTCATACCTTCTCCAGGATGATAATGGGGAGCCCCTGCCGGTATATTCCGTGGCTTCCGGTTTGGATTATCCGGGGGTGGGTCCCCAGCATAGCCTGCTCAAGGATCTGGGACGGGTGAATTACGTGACAGCCTCGGACGATGAAGCCATCAATTCCTTTTTTGAGTTGTCCCGCACCGACGGAATCATCCCGGCCATTGAAAGTGCCCATGCCATGGCCTATGCCGTTAAATTGGCCAAAAAAGCAGGCAAAGGCAAAACCATTCTTGTGAATCTTTCGGGTCGGGGTGACAAGGATATTCATACGGTCGCCGGCATTGACGGCATCAGCATTTAACGAGAGTCACATGAGCCGAATCAAAAACTGTTTTACTGCCTTGCAGGCCAAAGGACGCAAG
>CAKZLA010000229.1 GCA_937124525.1 uncultured Desulfobacterium sp. | reverse complement strand
GGGCTGTGTGACAAAGGTACGGATGTCGAGAGAAGGCGTCAATGAAGTGGCTGACGGGGAGGGGCGCGGCGGGGGGATGAGGGGGGGCGGGGACACAAGGCCGGGGGGGGGGCGGGTGTTTAACCATTTCTTTGGTCAACCCTTTGATGACAGGGATTTTTTCCGTCAGTTCACCAGCCCTTTTAATCGGCGGGGACCTTCCCGGGATTACAAGCAAAACAGTCTGGGATCAGGTTTTATCATTGACCGGAAAGGCTATATTGTCACCAATTACCATGTGGTGGATGGTGCAGATGAAATCCTCGTAAAAATGTATAATGACAAGGAATATCCAGCCACGGTGGTGGGGGGGGATCCCAAAACGGATCTGGCGCTTATCAAGATAGATGCCAAAGGCCTGGTGCCCTTGAAACTTGGCAGTTCTGATGATCTCAAGGTGGGCACCTGGGTGGTGGCCATCGGCAGTCCCTTTGGCCTTGAGCAGACCGTCACAGCAGGCATTGTCAGTGCAAAAGGACGCATTTTGGGCTCTGGCCCCTATGACGATTTTATCCAGACAGATGCCTCCATCAATCCGGGAAACAGTGGTGGGCCCTTGCTCAATCTTGAAGGAGAGGTTATCGGTATCAACACGGCCATTATAAAATCAGGCCAAGGCATTGGCTTTGCCATTCCATCGGACCTTGCCCGGGGGATTGTAAAGCAGTTGCAGGATTCAGGATCAGTGACCCGGGGGTGGCTGGGCGTGGCCATCCAGGATGTGACACCGGAGCTTGCCGAATATTATGGTATAAAGGCTGCCGGTGGTGCACTTGTGGCCCAGGTATATGAAAACAATCCGGCCCATGATGGCGGGATTCAACCCGGTGATATCATCGTAAAGGTCAATGATGTGGAAATTAAATCCAGCCGGGATCTTTCCAGTACCATTGCCGGGTTTGGCGTGGGTGAAAAGGTGACGGTCGCCTACCTCCGGGAGGGGCAAAAACGCCGGACCACGGTGACCCTTACCCGACGAAGTGATGATCAGCAACTTGCTCATTCACAAAATGGCTTTGATGAACTGGGAATGAAGTTTGCCGCTGTGGGTGATGATGCGGCGCGGCCCTATGGATATGCTCCTGGTGCCCGGGGTATTGTGGTTGTGAATATTGAACCCGGCAGTAAGGCCGATCAGTCCGGTATCCGGGAGGGAGATCTGTTAAAAGAGGTCAACCACAGGCCTGTTGAAACGGAAAAACAGTATCTTAAGGCCATGGAGACCGTTGCCAAAGGGGAGCAATTTCAACTTCTCTTCCGGCGGGGCAATGTCAGCTTTATTGCCGTGAGATTAACCCGCTGAGAATTTCAAATGGGCGGATTTTTATCTTTCCGCCCATTTTTATACCTGCTGGGGGTTTTGTCCTGACATTCTGGTTATTGATCTTCATCCGGTGCAGCCCAGATGATATGGTCCCGGTTTATGAAAAGGGTCTTGTGAAATATGGCTTGATCCGTGGCTTCACGTTTGACGGAGACTGAAAACAGGACAAGAAACCGTTCTGGATTTTCAGTGACAATGTCGCTGACCCTTTCATAGCCAGGTGTTCGGTTGAGATTGACCTGGCCTTTTACATGGGTACCATCGGTGAGTTTTAATCGAACCACCCGGCTGTCAATTTCTCTATTGATGGGGGGGGTATGCTCCATGTCGGGTTCCTCCTTTGGTATAAATTCCCATGGTATAAATTCCCATTGGGCCTAAGGGAATCAGAAGTTTTCAATTCACCACTTATTATTTTAAAACTCAGTGATATCAGTTTTTCAGCTTAATTCACCGCTAAATTGATTTGCTCTGACTTTCTAATGGCTTGTAAGTGGCTTAATTGTGCATGGCCATGCGTTCAACCGCCTTCATTAAAAAAGCAGACCTGGAAAGGCCATGGTCCTTGACAGCCCTGTCAATCATGATCAGCGTATATTCCGGCATGGTGATGCTGACACGAATGTTTTTTTTTGGAAAGGAAATCAATATCAGCCAGCACCCAGAACCCACCATCTGTGAAAAAATCCTGATTGTCCATCAATGTTTCAATGTTGGAGGCTTTGGGAGGGGCACAAACACCTTCGCCTTCATAATAACATTCAACAGCATCCTGAAGGTTTTTCAAAGCCTCATCAAGCGTTTTTCCGCATGTAAAACAGCCGGGGATATCCGGGATTGTTACGCCAAATTCTGAGTTGCTTTCTTTGTGGACTATAACCGGGTATTTCATTTTATCTCCATTCCCGGCCAGCCAGCCTGAAAATATTTCTTAATGTGCCAATGGGTATATCCTTTTTATAGGGTGAGCCACCACCACAATTTTACCATCCTTGTTTTTGAACTCGTGCTGGACCCATCTTTCTTTAACCGTTTGATGATTGATTTGCTGTTCATTGTTTTTAAAGAATACACACGGTGAGTTTATAAGTCAAGAATCGTGGCAAAGAGCCGGGCAGTATCCACCAGGCGACCGGGGCCCCGGTGAATCTGAAATTAATTTACTGACCCGATTTGAAGCAGCATTTCCGTGCTATTTGTGTAAGTTCTCAATAAGTTCGGGAATTCAGGGAGTCCTTTTGAATAGCACCCGACGTTTAAAGGGTAACCAGGCTTTCTTATCCCGAGTTATTGAGAACTTATCTCATTTTTTCATAACCTATTGAATTTATTAATACCAAAAACTTAGACATCAAAAAATCATGCTGATATTTTGTTTTGATTCAGTGGTGTCCGGTTAGGTTGTTGCGGGCTTCATCTTCTTTTTTTTGGGATTTTTTAAAACGTGATTATCTAATGTTTCAGGTCTGCAAGTGTGCCGAAGTTCATTTTGTATATCATTTCTAAGTTGGCAGATTCTTTTGATAGAAGCTTTTTCATTGAAGTTGTCACGGCAGTATATGGTCATAAGCAGGTATGAAATCAACCCTCCAAGAATTTGTACCATCACGCCATACTCACTGCGGGCGATCAAATGATATACTTTAAGGCGTTTTTTCCACCACTTAAAAAATGATTCAATGTCCCATCTGAGTTTGTAGACTTTGGCCACTTCTTCAGCAGTCAGGTCATGGCGATCGGTTGCCACGTAAAGCGTTGAATTTGCATTTTATATCCAACGACCCGAACTGGGGTTTTTGATTGATTCACCCCCGGAGTACCAAGGAGGACTTTTGCGTCATAGAAAATGTGACTGTCCTCCGGTACGCTGTTCTGTTTGATAATGGTTTGCGTGGTTTTGATTTTGATTCGGCGTAAGAGCCGTATTGATCAGTGATCCGTCAATAGAAACAAGATCACCAAGATCTGAATATTGGGCTGGCAGAACCTTGTGGGCTTTTTTACAAAGTTCCTCAAAGACATACTGAAGCTGTTCGAGGCCTCGATCATTAATGGCTTCACAAAAACTGCTGAGACTGATACCACCATGGGGCGCTATGTTGTTTTTTGCAAAATCATCTTCTTTCATGCACTGAACAAGTTCCCTTGCAGACTCATTCTCCTGAAGGTGATAGAACAATAAAGCATTGAGCTGATCCTCAAAAGTCATTTTCAATGGCCGATACACCCTTGAGGCGAGCACAGGGACATTGAGCAAAATTTATTGTAAGGCAGCCACAGCCAAGTCAGAGGCAAAAAGCACACAACAGCAGACGAAAGGGGTGTGTTGGCCAGGGGGGAACGCCCCCTGGAGTTAGGCTGAGGGAACTCTGGGAATCGGGTAGGGCAAATTAAAGACGGGGGCCTGTTTTGATATTTTTGTGTTGACTTGGTACTAAAACAGACCACATCCTTCACCGGATACAGACAAGGGAGCGCTTGTAAGTGTCAGGAAATGGTTGGAAAGGAATGGGGTGAAACCATGATGAATATTTTGGAGATAGACGGGCATAAGGCCATTATCAAATATGATCCGGAACTTGATATGTTCCGGGGTAAATTCATCGGTTTGAGTGGCGGTGCGGATTTTTACGCAACCACCATAAATGAACTGAAAAAAGAGGCTAAAAAATCCCTTGGTGTCTTTCTTGACGTGTGCCGTGAAGAGGGAATACAGCCTTATAAAAAGTATTCTGGAAAATTTAATTTGAGGGTTCCATCGGAACTTCACGCCGAAATAGCTGTAAAGGCGGCATCCGAAGGCAAAAGCCTGAATCAATGTGTTGCTGAGCTGTTGGGGGAAGTTGTCCAGGGGAAACAACGCCATGCGGAATAAAGTTGTGAGGCGTGACAATATCTCTGATAATTGGGGCGTATTCCCATTTTCCCGCCCTTATCATATAACCCATTGATTTCATTAAGCCAGCACTCCATTGATATAAAACAAAATATCTTGATAAATCAAATAGTTGAATCTCCAACCGGGAAAATGGGAATGCGCCCGATAATTGTGTCTTGGATGAAACATACCCCATTGGGACCCACCAGATATAAAAAAATCCGTCTGATTCAATGTTTTTACTTGAGTCAACCGGATTTTTTTGTCTGTGGTGTAATAGGGTTTAAAATATTTTTGACACTATTTTTGACACCAACAAACGAAAAAAGGGCTGACACCATGAATGGTATCAACCCTTGAAACGCTTATAAATGGCGGAGAAAGAGAGATTCGAACTCTCGATGGAGTTTTATCCCCATACTCGCTTAGCAGGCGAGCGCCTTCAGCCACTCGGCCATTTCTCCGTATTTTCTGATCATGCACTTAAAAAGTTATCTTAACGATTCTTTTTTTCTGATGGCGGAGGAGGTAGGATTCGAACCCACGAAGCTTTGACACTTAACGGTTTTCAAGACCGCCGCCTTCAGCCGCTCGGCCACTCCTCCCAACAGATCTGAAGGTGTATATCATGTTGTTTTGGGCAGGTCAACAACCAATTTATTTTTTTTCGTTTTGTTGACTCCTCCGGGAAAAGCGTATTGAATTGTTGACAGGGAATGAAGTTCCGCTATATTAGAAGGTTTGTTGTAATAGACTAATTGCCGATTTTTTGCAGCTTTATCAATATTATGGTAGTTTATACAGCAATTCTAATGGTGGCTTTTAACCGAGTCCTTTGATGTGCAATTCAATGGAATCACATTGATGGGAACGATCGTGTCCTTGGTTTGAAACGTATGCTGCTCCAAAATTAGAATTGCTGCAATTAAGAAAGTTGGGTTAATAACCAGGGAGATAAAATGAAACAGAAATTTACATTCATTATTGATGAAAAAAAAGAAATCATCACCATTCAGGAGGCCGGAGAGGCTGATCCAGGTGCCTTTTTAATCGTTCATAAGGAGCAGTATCCCTATGGTGAGATGAAAAATGCGCTGGCAGAGGGGCAGGAGTTTTTTATTGAAATTTTACGCCGAAAAAATCTTTTCCCCCCCCAGGATCTCAGTGTAAAACTTTTTGAAAGTCTGGGAGATTTCCTTAAAAGGGGTGGGGGAGACAAACTTGTGGTGGATTATGAGGATGTTGAGGCATTTCCCCAGGAGCAAGAGGAGCCCGAAGAGGTGGATGAAGCAGACGTGGATGAGCTTGAAAACTTGCTCCAGGACGAAACTGAAGACATAACAGAAGATGACATAAAAGATATTGATGGGGATGATGACACCCCAAAATTTCAACCTGATAATAACTCCGAGCATGAGAATTGATGAATTCATGAAGAAAAAAATAAAAAATATTCTGCTGGGTGCTGCCCGGCAGGCCTTTGAAAAAGGGCTCTTAACATCAGATGTCCTTTCTGAGATGGAAATTGAGGTGCCACGGCATGACACCCATGGTGATTTTTCCTCCAATGTTGCCATGGTGTCAGCGTCGGTGCAGAAAATGGCCCCCCGAAAAATTGCCCAAGCCTTGGTGGATAACCTGGATGACAGCCATGGGATCATTGAAAAATGTGAGATTGCAGGCCCCGGATTTATTAATTTTTTTTTAACCCCCGCCTCCTGGCATCCTGTTATTGCAACGGTGCATGAAAAAGATCATGACTTTGGTGCTCTTAAAATGGGGCAGGGTAAAAAGGTTCAGGTGGAGTTTGTCAGTGCCAACCCCACAGGGCCCCTCCATGTGGGGCATGGTCGTGGTGCCGCCGTGGGGGATGCCGTGGGCAATATTCTTTCCTTTGCCGGATATGATGTGCAAAAGGAATATTACATCAATGATTCCGGCAGACAGATCAGAACCCTGGGGCGTTCTGTGTGGCTTCGCCTGGGTGAGGCCCTGGGCCGGGAAATTGATTTTCCGGATGACTGCTACCAGGGTGAATATATCCAGGAAATTGCAGCGGAAATTCTGGATCTCATGGGCAAAGACCTTGGGGAAAAAGAAGAGGCAGAAGGGGTTCAGATCTGCGCCCGATATGCTGCGGACAAGATACTCAAAGGCATCCAGGATGATCTGGCAGCTTTTGGTGTCTCCTTTGATCAATGGTTCAGTGAGCAGAGTCTCTATGATTCAGGACGGGTCCAGGCCGTCATTGAGATGTTCCGGAAAAAAGATGTCATCTACGAAAAGGATGGCGCCATGTGGTTTAATACGGAATCCTTTGGCGATGAAAAAGATCGGGTGGTGGTGCGTCAGAATGGTCTTACCACCTACTTTGCCTCGGACATTGCCTATCACATGGAAAAATTTGACAGGGGCTTTGACAGGGTCATTGATGTGTGGGGGGCAGATCACCATGGATACATCAACCGCATTAATGCCTCCATTGACGCCTCGGGCAGATCCAGTGATCAATTTGATGTGATTTTAATGGACAAAAATGTTGCTTTTCTTTCAAAAACAAGGACATTTCTAAGTGACC
>CAKZLA010000228.1 GCA_937124525.1 uncultured Desulfobacterium sp. | reverse complement strand
CAAGTTTGCCTCAGCAGAGCCCCCCCGATGGGCAATAGGAACCGGCCAATTGGGCCGTCTACGGTTCCGGGCCGGGCACATTGCCCGTCGGGGGGGCGGCATGATAGCCTTTTCAATATTCGTTGTGGGCAGGCCAGATCCCCAATACGGTCTGCCCGTGGCAGTTATATGAAAGTCCCGGCAAACCAAGAAGGACTTTCAATCTTCGTTGTGGGCAGGCAGGTCCAGAATATGGTCTGCCCGTGGCCGTTTATAACCTTCACGACAGAGGTGCTGGATGTTGGCTTGCAAATATTGGCAGCTTCTTTTTTCTTTTTTGTTAGAATATATGAGTTTACTATCTCAGGGGCTTGATAATCCTTACAACAAATATCCTCATCCCTTGAAAAAACAAATTATTATTCTTTTATTGGGAGGTATCTTTTTTTTAACAGGCATTGCTGACACCCA
The DNA here is from genome assembly GCA_937124525.1 of uncultured Desulfobacterium sp. The sequence continues at coordinate 13,404 of CAKZLA010000228.1, read as the reverse complement.
CGCCCAAGTGGATCAGATGCAGATGGATCTATTAACCCATTACGAATTACCGTTAAGATGGGACAATATTGAAGGTGGGGACAGCCTGATTTCCGGACCCCATCCAAGCTACAGCATGGAATATGGAATGCATATTATAGCCCTTGAGCCTGGGGAATACGTCAAGGTAAAAATACCGGAAAACACCATGCTCAGGGTCCTTTCCCCGGATAGCTGCGTCCCCCTTGATCCCTTAACATTCTCCATTTCCAATGGAACCGGCCTCCAGGCATTCCTTGATGTTCCCATGATCCCGGACGAACTTTCTGCCTTAATTGTTCCCCGGACTGATGACCCGACAATGTGCCGCATCTTCCTTCCGCCCCATGCAAAAGATTGCTTGAAAATCGCACTGTTCACTTCAAGGCAGGAGCCCCTGTCCACCCTGGCCCCCTTTAGACGACTGCTCCCCCTTACCGGGGAATCGGTGTCTATATCCCAAAAAAAAAGCCCGGGAACAAAACAGTTCTGGCAAATGAACACGGAGATCCCCGGGGTATTACAACTGAAAGGCCCTGCCAGGATTGCCATTGAAACCCGTCTGTTATACCCTCCCCTGGAACAATCCCGGAAAATACGATATTTTTTACAGGTTTCAATGGATGATCACCCCTTTGCAACCCTGAATTTTGAGACACCGCCAGAGACATCAAAAAAAATTTTCATGAACGGAACTCCCCTTGTGTGTGGCCGGGTTCAATCTGCAATTTTAAACATTCCCCAGGGAGCCCATACCCTTAAAATACACCCTCGGGCCGATCTGATTGTGCGGGTTTTAAAACAGGAAGATCCCGATTACCTGTTTTCAAAATTAAATGCCCCAAAATCCTATGCTGACACCAGGGATAGGCTGATCTCCCCCGGGAATTCCAGCCCCCATAAAGATAAAAAAAGCACCAGTCCAACCTCCCCCGGGTCATCTGAGATCGAAACCATTGCCCATAAAATGGTGCGGGACAATGCAAGGCCCCAGGCAGGACTGGCTGGTGCGTTTCTAATGGATCAACAGGCCCAAAAACGGCCCGATGCCCCGGTGATAAAAAAGGTGGCAGCGGATTTATATGCGGCCCATACCTTTTTTCGTGACCTGCTGCCATATACCAAACCAGGGATAGATGCCCAGAAATCCTTCCGGTTTATACTGCCCAGGCTAAAGAGAGCGCAGGATCACAATATGACCGTGGCAACCCAGCATGCAGACAGACTTTACAGTCTGGTCCAGGAAAGCGCCTTTGTCAAAATACCCACAGATGAAGCACGCCCCCTGGGTTACATCTTCCCCAAGAGAACAGTCCCCTCCAGACTTCGCATCATTGTCAAACCACAGGATGTGTCCCGAAAATTTTTCATCAAATTCAATACCCACTCCCCCCAAACCAGACCCAAATCACCTGGTCTGACAACCAGTCAGGGTCTGTCCTTCCAGTACCCAGAACCCAGTACCCAATCCCCCCATAACCCAAACCCCATTACCTTCACAGTATCCCCCTGCTATGAAGCCCCGTCGCAAGAGTTCCGCATCTCCCCGGCAGAGGCGGGACTGGCATTGAACATGCTCCGGCACCGCCCGGTATCCCACCTGCCAAACAATGCCACGGAATCAAGAAAATGCCTCTGGGCCACCGAACAACACCCTCCAAAAGCTCCTTTATCCCAAGGCAACAATCCCCCGGGCCATCACAAAACAAATGAAAATATGGACAAAGCGTGTTCATACAAAAACAATGGGTATGTTCATGAAACGGCTCTGTACCTTGAGCCCCTTATCAAACCTGCCTTTATAGAACTTCCCCTTCCAACGGATGTGGATGGTTTTACCCTGTGGGGGGAGGATTCAGCGGGCATGGCAGCCATTCAATACCTTGATTCCCTGCCATATCGCATGGCTGAATCAGAATACCTCCAGGCCGTTAAAACAGCCGGACCGCCCCGGCGTCTCTTTAATGATTTTGCGGCCTTCCTCTCCTCCGGCCATGGGGAAGAGGATACTGCCACCACCCTGGAAGCCATGGTTAAAAATGATTTAAAAAGCCATTGGACCCCACTGGTTCGCATGATACGTGCCAATGATGCCCTTTTCAGTGCCGGAGAGGGAAATCTGCTGCCAGAACCGGCAACCAAGCTTTCCCCGGCCCGGATAACCGCCTTAACAAAAAAGGCCGGGGATTTGGAAGCAGATCATCAACCCCTGCCTGCCCTGGAAAGATGGTCGGAACTCTTTTCCAATACCACAGGAAAAGTCAGAAGTGATGCTGCCTTTAAAATGGTGGATCAACTTATTTTAATGGGGGAGACCTATCTTGCAGAAACCCTGCTCAAACAATTATTTTTAAAATCAGAGCCACGGGTTTCAGACCAGGCCTTTCAACGCCTTATCTCCTTTTACCAGAAAGGAGGAGCAGACAATAAACTTCTACCACTCTATTCGGCAAGGGCCGTGCATTACCCCACTCCTGATAGCTTTAAAAGCCTGTCAGAACAATTGTTTAAAGATGGGCATTTTTTCCATGCCATGATGCTGGCAACAACCATCCCCCAGCCCGTTAGACCCACCACCCTTATTTTAAAAACCGCAGGTGGCCTGGGCTGGTTCAGGGTGTATGTGGATCTGGTTAAAAAATTAAGACATCCGGAGGAACTTACCTACTGGCAGAGCCTTGGCCTGTTGTATCAATCCCAATACGATAAGGCCCTTGGAGTACTTGAAAATGCCGGTAAAAAAGGAAAAATCCTTAAAACCGCTGTGATGGAAGGTCTGGCCATCAAGGATCTTCTCTTTTCCAGGGACAGGGAAAAACGCATCCAGGGAATTCTGGCCTGGGAATCATGGTCCAAGGATCTGCCAGGGGATCACGCATGGCAGAATGCTTCCCATGGGGTCCTGGATTATGATGGGGCTGTAATGACATACAATGAACCAAGGGATCTTTATTCCAAGGCCTTCCGGGCCACGCCTTTGAAACCGGTGAAGGCACGGTTTTATGGTCCCTCAAAATTAATGATAACAGCAAGGATCTTGCACAGCCCACAAGACTCATTGCCGGTGAACGGTTGGTTCACCGTAAAACACAATGGAACAAATCATGGGGTGCCCATTGTAAACGATCTGGCAGTACAGGGACTTACCATGGTCGGAACAAAGGATCTTCTTCCCGGGCGCAAGATCATTCGGGAGATCCAGCTTGCCCCGGGTATCAATGAAATTGAAGTGGATACCCGCGCACCCCTCATTGCCACCTTCCATATACTAAGGCCTGTCATGCCCCTGGCAGGGGTGCTTCCCCCATTAAAAATGGACACGGTGGAGGCCATTATGAAGGGCGATTTTAAAACAAGCTCCGGTTTATTGCCCAATGCCATTTTAAATGACAGCGTGAGCTTTACGCGCCCCAACATGGGATTAAAATTTTTTAACGAAATCATACCCATCCATTCAAAATCATGTCTCCAAATTTCCCCAATATCCCGGGATGCCCTGGACAGAAAACGCCATGACATATCCATGGATAAAAAACAAAACTTGCCTGTGCACAAAAATGGTTCCGATGATAAAGAGAAAACATTTGAAAAGATGATGACCCTGGTACAATTGGCAAAGGAAAATCCTGAAGATATTTTATCCATTGAAGCAGATGCCCGGCAACTTTTTTCCAACCACTCTCATTTATCAGGCCTTGGTTCCCTTTTGGGGCAAATCACCCGGAACACCACCTGGAAACCGGTATCCATGGTTCAAGCCAATGCAGGGATTACCCCCATTCCCCTGGAAACATGGCACCCGGAATCAGAGACTCTCCGGGTTCGAAAATCGCTGTTTCCCCAAATTTTCATGGGGGAGCAGGTCATCACCAAAGAAAATGATCTGGTATTTTTCATGAACAACATCAAGCCCGTTGTCATTAAAGCCAAAATATCCACCATTGATCTATCCATTTTACAGCCTGCCCCGGTGAAATTTTTTTATCAGATAGATGATCACCCACCGGAACTTATTACCCTTATGCCCGGTTTTCCCGACCACCGGATCTCAGAACATGTTGCCAGGGGAGAACATCGTCTGACCCTGGGCATTGTGGAAAGTTATGCCAATCAATTTTTAAAGGTTAAATTTTGTGAAAAAAGCTTGAGCACCCATACCTGTGCTGACCTTGAGCTTGATAAAATACCCCAACGCCATTTTTACACGGCAACCCATAAAGAGCCCGTCATGGTGAATATCCTGGGGCCTGCATGGATACGCATTGACCAGCAGAAACAAAACGAAACCTGGACCCGCCACCAATACATTAAAAAGGGATGGCAACGCCTTGTTCTGGCACCGGCCGGGGATGAAAAAGAGGCCCTGTTCAGGATACATCAACGATGGGTGAAAAATCCCCCCCCGGGTCCGAGCCCTGTAAGGCCCGTCAAAATCAATTATGATTCTTTACCCGCCCCCCATGGAAAGTTTAAATCAGAAAAACCCGTTGAACAGATCTGGTTCCATGACGCCTATCCCCTGGGTTCCCAGGAAGATGGAACATGGTCGTTAAGTGCAAGTTATAAAAAACCATTCAGGATCCAGGAAGACAATGATGTGGAAAGCCAGGACCAGCGATATGAAGTATCAGCCACCCATTATTACCATGACAATGACCTGCCAGGCTATTTTAAGACCTCCTTTTTGGGTCGAGTTAAAGAAAAAGGTGGCCCCACCCTGGGGATTTTGGAAGATTTTTTCTATTATCCCAGGCAAAGCTCCCTTGGCTTTAATATAAATTCCAGTTTTTACATGCAAAAGCCCGATGCAGATAATTTTGATTTTTTTAAATCCATGGTCGGAGAATATGCAGGTCTTGTCAAGGCAAGGGTTTTTCAAAAAAGATCCCTGGGGCTGAGATCTTTTCATATCCCCTCTTTTTCACTCTTTGGAAGGGTACTTGGCATGGATAATTCAGATGAATATCCAGATCATCCAGTGGATAATGATGTCTTCAGCACCTATAAAAATGACCACAAAACAGGTGCAGGTCTGTCTGAATATGCAGTGTTCAAGCCCTGGCTGGATACACTCTGGTTTTTACAGGGAGGGATAAACACCAATGAGGATTTTAATTTGTTAAACCCTGACAATGTGAAAATCCAGGTGGGATGGAAACAGCTCATCGGAAATCTAAATGCAAACATGAAATATCGGCATACCTATTATTTTTCAGATAATGATAGAAACAATGATATTAAAAGAAATCATGTGGATCTTGATCTGCTGTGGAACCAATGGATGCCTGACCAGCGGCGGTTGACCCTGGGGCTTGAGCTTTCCCAGGATCTGGATAACAACGAATCCTCCATTTTGTTTTCATTATCCTGGTTTTTCAGCCGGGGACGGGGATTAAAAGATATCAGACCAGGAGAGCTTGATTTTTACAGCATCCACCAACGCAATATACCACAGACAGCCAATAACCGGATATGGACTGATTAGAGCAGGTTTTATAAAAAATAGGATTATGAGACAAATTAAAAAAAAGATAATCTCACTTTTTGAAACAGACTTATCCACACTGGATAACAAGCTTTTTAAAAAACAAATCGCTGGGCTCACAAAAGCCCTGCTGAAAAGACCTGGGCTGTGGAACCGACCGGAATATACCACTGAACAGGCCTGGCTTTCATATCAGATTCTTGATTTCATTGTGGATGCATTTAAATTAAAACTGGATCTCATACAATCCCTGCATCTACTGCAGGCAGACTTTAACCAACATTTTGCATCCTCAAACACAGAACATGAAAAAAAAGAGTTGATCCTCCAGTTTGCCTTGGATTTAGGAGCCTCTTCCGCTGAAATCCGGGGGGACAAACGGGCTTTTAAACGCTGGTTCGGCTATGATGTGGTGATGGAACGATGCCATCGTAAAATCTCCCACACCGAGTACCACCTTGTTTTCCTGCTCAATCGATTCGGGGTGATTGCCTCAACCCTTCTGGGCAGGACCAGGGATGAGGCAGAACAGGAACGACTACTCAATCATGTGAATATAGAAAAAACCCTGAAACCTCTGCTGGCATATAATGGCGATGAACGGGTAAAAATAGAGACCTTTCGCTGCATGAGCCGTATCATCAAAAGCCTTCCCTCTCATATCAAGGAAAAACACATAGAAGAGGGTGTTATTACATTTATATACCGGGCATGTCTGGATATTCGTCAACAGATATGGATCCAGTGCGAGGCCTTTGCTCTTCTCTCATTGCTGGACCCAAAATCATTTTTTCAGGCTGCCACCCGGCGCCTTTTCAATGTCACCCATGGGGATGATCTTTTTGTTCGCAGAAAAGCAGTCCAGCTTCTGGAAGATCACATTCACAACGAAAAAGAGATTAAAAAATTTCTCCCCACCATCTCCCGGGATATCAGTCCCTTTGTAAGACAGGCTGTACCCTCCATACTCATTGCATTTATCATCAGCCAGGAAAACAAAAAAAACAATGAGTCAAATGACGATATCATCTCCTGGTTACGTCATATTATTCTAAAAGATATTTCCCCCCAGGTAAGGGCCGGGACCATGGTATCCGTGGGATCATCACAGAAACTGCTGCAATTATTTCCCACAACAGTATCAGACCTGATGTTTGATCATTTTTCCCAGGAAAAAGAGCCCTTTGTTCTCCGGGTGGGCTTTAAAATCGCATATGATATTACAAAGGCCTTAATAGACACAGATTCCCCTGGTAAAGCCCATGAATTCATGGAAAGACAACTGCCGGTCATCATCAATATTCATCAACAGTCACAATCCATGTCAGTGCGGCGGTGGGCTGCCCTGGCCCGGGAAAAACTCATTGTCCAGGCAGATCCCCGGACCAGGGAGTTAATGGAAAAAATAAAAGGCATAATTCCACACATCAAACCCGGAAAGAAAAAACATCTTCCCAGGGCCTGGTTTTCAGACATGGATCAGGAAAATGTGGGGCGAATACTTTCCGTGCTTGCCCAGGAAGATTTCAGCCTGGGACTTAAAAAGGGGATAACAGGCCAGTGGTTGTTCCGGGGGGATCGCTTTGGGTTTAGAATGTGGCGATTTTTACATGAATTTTTCTCATCCTCTCCGGATAAAAGACAGGGGTTCAGCCATCTTACCGGCAGAAAATATAATTGTAATACCCGGGCACCCTCGGGCATTGGCAGTGAACTCACCGAGACCAAAGTTCCCGGGGAACCCCTTTATTTTGACACGGAATCAGGCTGGAGACCCTATTTACCCCTGGTGGATGAGGCAGTGTCCTGTTCTAAAAAACTATTATCAAACAAACCCGTTAAAATATTCACCCCGGAGGGGGTGACACACATGGCTCCCCCCCGGGGACTGTTTAAAAGTATCTTGGCATTTATAAGGCTGACCCTGGGATTTGTGAAATATACGAAACTAAGAAACTGGCACGAAAACAGCCAGTCACAACCCCAGGGATATGTCAACGCCTTAAGAGAATTAGGCTTTCTCATACAGTTTAACGCCTTTAAAGACACAGAAAATAAAAAGGATGAAGATTCTTCCGTGGCACGATTTTTCTCATATGGCCTGCTGCTAACCCCTGACCTATGGAACAATTTCAAATATTACTTTTTCTCAGCCTACGAAAACTCCCTGTACGAGTTGGGCCTTTTTGCCTTTGTGCTTCTTGTTTTTTTTATTTTTCGTCACCTGTATCTGAGCCATTTAGTGCTAAAGGCCAGAAAAAACATCACCCTTGTCATCGGGGGGTGGGGAACCCGGGGAAAATCTGGTGTGGAGCGTCTGAAGGCTGCTGTGATTGAAGCGCTTGGTCATGGGTTTGTCAACAAAACCACCGGCTGTGAAGCCATGTTTCTCCATGCCGTTCCCTTTGGGGAAACCCGGGAGATGTTTCTCTTCCGGCCCTATGACAAGGCAACCATATGGGAGCACCACAACATGATCTGCATGACCTGGAAATTAAAGTCAAAAATATTTCTATGGGAATGCATGGCCCTCACCCCCCCTTTTGTGTCTGTATTACAGCAGCACTGGACCCGGGACGACTTTTCCACCATCACCAATACCTACCCGGATCATGAAGATATCCAGGGCCCGGCAGGCATAGATATCCCCCAGGTGATGACCAATTTTATTCCCCGGAAGGGTAGACTCATCACCTCGGAAGAGGATATGAAGCATATTCTTACAGAATCGGCAAATAACAAAAAAACAGATATCCAATACACCGGCTGGCTGGAGGCAGGCCTGTTAACACCAGATGTCCTTGACAGGTTTCCCCATGAGGAGCACCCAAACAATGTGGCATTGGTCCTCAAACTTTCCCAAATGCTGGACATTGATCCGGACTTTGCCGTCAGAGAGATGGCGGACAGGGTGGTACCAGACATTGGTGCCTTGAAAATCTTCCCCATTGCCTCCATCAGGAAAAGACGGCTGGAATTTATCAATGGCATGTCCGCCAACGAACGCTTTGCCACCATGAGTAACTGGAGACGAACGGGGTTTGAATCCCACGATTATGAGAAACAACCAGACATCATCATAAGCACCCTGGTAAACAACCGGGCGGACAGGATTCCCAGAACCCGGATGTTTGCCTCCATCATTGTTGAAGACCTGAGTGTGGATTATCATTTTTTAATCGGCTCCAACCTCACCGGACTCATGGGGTTTATCAACACGGCCTGGGAGGATTACCTGGACAAAATAAGTTTATACCCAGGGGAAAAAACGGACATGAAGTCCTCCCTTGACGTTTTCCGTTCCATGGTCAGGAGGATGAAAATTCCATTGACCTCCCGGACCATTTCCCAACGTCTGAAGGCCATGCTGATGGGAATTGGTGTTAAGTTAGATGAAAAAGAGGTGAAACAGGCGTTGGAGAACCCCGGGGCATTGATGGAAACACTTATATCATCGCAACGGGAAAAAGAGGCCGGAGAAATCATAAAACATTTGGAGAAATGGCAAAAAGAGGTGGAATCAGTCACCCTGTTTGAGGAAAAACTAACCAAAGAGCACACTCCAAAACAACTTGACACAGAATTTAAAACGCTGATCACCCATTGGTTTAAACAAAAACTGATAGTGATTGAAAACCTGCATGTCAGCGGTAACCAGATCATTGACACCATCTGCCATCATACCCCTCCGGGGTTGTTGAACAGAATCATGGGAATGCAGAATATTAAAGGGCCGGGCCTTGATTATGTGTACCGGTGGCAGGCCTGGGAAAGGTGTTACCTCACCAGCCAGAAACTTTTAAATGAAAGACAACCGGAAATATTTGAGCAGGGATTTAACGAATTAAGCGCATTCCAGGATTATGGTATTTTATGTGAAGACTATGTGGAGGATATCCTGGAAAAAGCCCAGGGCATGGGTATTGCACAGACGGAAAGATACCAGGCAGGTTTTTCCCTGATAAAATCCAATCTTCACAATGCCATGGCTGAAATCAAAGAAACCCTGAAAGCCATTGCACCCCAAAATAATATCAAAACAAAGATAACAGGGATTCTGGAATCAATTCTGGATGTCGGAGATGCCGTGAAACGGCGTAAACGTGCCAACTTGATTTATAAAGACCTGATCAATGAACGCATCAGCCATGACAGGGCAGCCATTGAGTTGAAAAAACTTAACCAACGCCAGAAGGGAGGATGGTTTGCAGGATAGATCCTGCTCATCCTGGTACATTTTTTTCGATAATTACTTGGTCCAAAGCTTGCTCCGGGCAAGAGTCCTCACTGAAATTCCCCTATCCCATGGCAAAGGCCCACTGCCACCCCATAAAAATCACCATACTCACCACAATGGTCAACAACAAATTTTTAAACAACCCTCCAATGATACAGGCGGCAATGGCCCCAATAAGATAGGGGTTAGTCAAACTCAGGTTAAGGGTTGCTCCGTCGGGCATGAGAACAGAGGGCACAATAATGGCTGTCAAAACCACAGGAGGGACATATCTCAACCCCCGTTTAAACAGCTCAGGGAATTCAAATCTTCCGGAAATGGGAAACATGATATATCGTATGCCAAAGGTCACCAGGGCCATACCGGCAACCATATAAATTTCATTCAGTTGAATGCCACTATTAAACATGTTTAAACCAGCTCCTTTTTTCCAGAAAACATTTTTTCACAGACAAGTCCCACGGTAACCCCTGCAATGGCAGCAACCATCAGCCCCAGCTTATGGGGAAGTCCCCCGGCCACAATGGAGATCGTCCCGGCGGTGACCACCGATGCCCACATGGGTTTTGAAACAAGATAGGGGATAACAATACCGATGAATGTGGCTGGCATGGCAAAATCAAGGCCCCACTGGGACATCCCAGGAAAGGTCTTTCCAGCAGTGAGTCCAACCAAGGTGCATAAATTCCAATTAGTATACATAAACACCATGGAGCCCAAATTGTAGTAATGCTTATCCGGGAACCCATCATCTCGATTGTAACGGGTGACAGCCACGGCAAAGGTTTCATCAGTCAGGCCAAAGGCCAGCACCATTTTCCAGAGGGTGTTCAAATTTTTGTAAAAGGGAACCATGGTGGCACCATAGAGCATATGGCGAAGGTTCACCACAAAGGTGGTCAACACAATCATGGGCCAGGCTGTTCCTGCAATCACAAGGCTGACACAGACAAACTGTGAAGAGCCGGCAAAAACAAACATGGACATCCCCATGGTGGCACCAAAGGAGAGCCCGGCCGTGGCCGCCAGGGTGCCAAAAATAATGCCAAAGGGAATGGCACCTACAATTAAAGGAAAGGTATCTTTTGCCCCTGCAAAAAACTGGGACAGGGGGGAATTTTTCGTGGAGGAAGTTGTATTACTCATATTCATGGCTCTCAGCTTTCTCGTTTTTTCCGGAACAATTGATTATCATTTCTCGAATAAAGCCATCTTTCATGTCACTCCAAAAGTCCTGTATCCATTTCTATAAGGATAGCCCGGGAATGAGGAGGGTCTTCAAGAAGTAAAAAATGCTTTTAAAGATGGCATTTATCATAGTTTGCACAAAATTCAAACCATTGCTTTGCCATCTCTTAATTTCAATCTCACCTTGGCAAATAGTACCGTGGGGTAAGGCACCGGATATGGCCAACCAGAAATCAGGATTGTTGCCGCTCCAATGCCACAGTTGTTTTCACACACAATATATGTTAACAACCCCATACAGAATGATCACTCGATAATCTTCTTTTGGTACTGAGGTATCGCCTGGAAGGGCCAGACTTGAAACGTCACCCTCGACGGCTGCCTTGCCTTGCAAAACTGGTCAAAAACATGAGCATTGAGTAATACAATACCCAATTTCAAGCGGAATTCTTTGTCATATCTTGCTTTCAGGATAATGGATTCTGGACAATCCAGTGGGGTAATGCCCTGCGATATGCGCTACTTTGAATCTTAGCTTTGACCATACAATAGTATATTTATTTACACTTAAGGAACTAAACAACAATGGATACAGAAAAAATATTACAACAACGAAGTGAATCCAAATGCGAACTTTGTAATGCAACCGAAGGCCTGACGGTTTATGAAGTGCCGCCCACCTCCAATGGAACTGCCGATGAATGCGTGCTCCTGTGCCATAATTGCCTTGAACAGGTCGAGGACCCAGGGAAAATGAATATCCATCACTGGCGGTGCCTTAATGAGAGTATGTGGAGCCAGATCCCGGCGGTGCAGGTGGTGGTATGGCGAATGCTGACACGCCTGTCCACTGAAAGCGAATTCCAGAACCTGCTCGATATGCTCTACCTGGACGAAGAGGCCTTGGCCTGGGCCCAGGCAACGGGTGAAGGAGAAAACCAGGAAAAATCATTAAAATACCTTGATTGCAACAACACAGAACTCAATGCCGGTGACAGTGTAACCGTGATCAAGGATTTAAATGTAAAAGGGGCCAATTTTACGGCTAAACGGGGAACCCTGGTCCGAAGAATTAGTCTTGATCCAGATAATCACGAACAGATTGAAGGCCGTGTCAATGGTCAGCAGATTGTCATTTTTACGAAATTTGTTAAAAAGGCTTAATAAGCCCGAGCACCACAATTTATTGTCAACCTGTCAATGAACAAACAAAAACTATCAAAGAGGTGAATGCCCATGGATTATGAAAGTATTGTTGTTGAGATCGGTGAAGACTTTGTTGGTCAGATAGCCCTTAATCGTCCCGGACAGTTGAATACATTCACAACGTCCCTTGCCACTGAATTAAACCATGCACTGCTGGACCTTGATGCACAAAAGACGGTGCGGGTCATTCTTATCAAGGGTGAAGGAAAGGCATTTTGTGCTGGCATCGACGTGGGGGATTTTTTTGGCAAAACCGCCTCTGAATATCGAGACTGGATTGAATGCATGGAGACCCCCTTGGTGTCCATAAGTAAAATGAGCAAACCCGTCATTGCCCAGGTGCATGGCGTGGCGGCTGCCAACGGTGCAGGGCTTGTTGCAGCAGCGGACCTTGCCATTGCAAGTGACAAAACACGTCTGGGGCTCACAGCCATCAATGTGGGACTGAACTGCATCGGTCCCATTGTGCCGGTGACCCGGTCCATTGGTCGAAAAAGAGCCCTGGAACTATTGTTCTATGGGGATTTGATCAATGCCCAAACCGCCCTTGACATGGGATTAATAAACAAAACAGTACCAGCAGAGGATCTGGACAAAGAGGCACGCAACTGGGCCGCAACCCTTGCCCAGAAAAGCCCGGTGGCCCTGCAGATTGCCAAAAAAGCATTCTATGCCACAGCCGATGTTGATTATTACAAATCCTTTGACTATATGAATGAGGCTTTTGCCCGGCTGTGCACCACGGAAGATGCTGAAGAAGGGATTAAAGCCTTTCTGGAAAAACGAAGCCCGGAATGGAAAGAAAAATAGGTTTGTTTGATTGGCGATAAAGACAACAAAGGCCACTTTGAGCAATTACGATTCAAAGTGGCCTTTGTGTTTAATCAGAGTCGCCAAAATTATAATCAGCACCCCAGGCAGAAGGAATTAGATCAATTCAAACCCCCGCTCCCCATGGATGGCAGAATCAAGACCTTCCACCTCTTCGTCCAGTTCCACCCGAAGACCGGATGTCAACATTTTTGTAATAAGCACCACAACAAAGGTGGCGGCGGCTGAAAAGGCAATGGTTGCAATAACAGACAAAAACTGTGCCCATAACTGACCGGGATTGCCATGGAAGAGGCCTGCAATATCGCCTGTAATGGCAGGATCGGCAAAAAGCCCGGTGCCCAAAGCCCCCCAGATACCACACACCCCATGGACACCAAAGGCGTCCAGGGAATCATCATACCCCAGCTTCTTTTTCAGCATGGACACACTGAAATAC
>CAKZLA010000227.1 GCA_937124525.1 uncultured Desulfobacterium sp. | reverse complement strand
AGGGTAAGCCCAATGGCTTTATCATTAAAAAACAACACCGTACACACGGTATTTTCCTTTAAAATATCAATCACATCCTCCACCTGATCAACGCCAAGGAATTCCTGTTCATAGGTGGTGGTGTCCATAAAGCAGTAGCTGCCGGGCTCTGCGTAAAGATACTCCATCTCTTTTTCTTCCAGGGTAGCCTCTTCAAACTTATCTCCAGACCGAAATGTCTTTTCAAACTGGGAGCCGGTGATCATATTTTTAAGTTTGCATTTGTAAAGAGCCTGACCCTTTCCCGGTTTTTTAAACTGAAAGTCTACGATGATATATGGATCCCCATCAATCTGGAATTTAAGACCCTTTCTCAAATCACTTGCGTCATGCATTATTTTATTCTCCTGTTGATATTTTTTTAAAATCAAACACCATTAAAAGCTTTGTACCTAAAGGCTGTTATCATAGAAATTTGAATTGTTATAACTGCCACAGGCAGACCGCATTGGGGATCTGGCCTGCCCATAACGAAACATGAAAGAATGTTAGACATATCTATCTTTCACATAAAAAGTTTATTGATGCACTGCATCAACAGTATCGCTAAAATGTTCTAATAAAACACATTTCCCATGAATAGGCAATGCCATGATAAAACAACTTGATTTTTTATTGTTTTTATAAGAAAATCCACCATCAAAGTACCGACAGCAGAGCCTCCGGCGGCATGGTTTGATTTTTAAATTGCAGCATATGTATTCAGCAGAAAAACAACAATATACTAATTTCAGGAATATAATTTAACATGATACTTATTATTGACTTCGGCTCACAGTTCAATCAACTCATTGCCAGAAGAGTCCGGGAGCACGAGGTATATTGCCAGGTTGAACCCGCAGGACTTGATATTGACAAAATAAAGGCTTTAAACCCCGAGGGCATCATACTTTCGGGGGGTCCCTCCAGCATCTATGAGGAGAACAGCCCCACCATTGATGCTGAAATATTCAAGCTGGGAATCCCCATCCTTGGCATCTGCTATGGTATGCAGTTCATGGTTCATGCGCTGGGGGGCAAAATCGGCAGATCTTCAAAACGGGAGTATGGCTTTGCCACACTGAACATTTCAGACCCCCAGCCCCTGTTTTCAGGCATGGACTCCTCCCTGCAATGCTGGATGAGCCATGGGGATTCCACGGAAAGCCTGCCTGACACCTTCAGCATCACCGCATCAACAAAAAACACAGAGATTGCGGCCATTGCCGACCTTAAAAATAATTTTTACGGATTACAATTCCACCCTGAAGTTGAACACACCCACCAGGGCAAGGAGATGATCCGAAATTTCATAATTGATATCTGTCATTGTGAAAAAAACTGGAACATGGAATCCTTTGCCAACACGGCCATCCAGGAAATTAAAGATGCTGTCCAGGATAAAAAGGTGATCATGGGCCTTTCCGGCGGTGTGGACTCTTCTGTTGCCGCCCTCTTGATCCACAAAGCCATTGGAAAAAATCTCCATTGTATTTTTGTGGACAACGGGCTTTTGCGAAAAAATGAAAAAGAGGATCTCCAGAAGAGCCTCACCACCCATCTGGATCTGAACATCAAATTTGTGGATGCCCAGAAAATCTTTTTGGATGCCCTGGAAGGTGTCACCGACCCTGAAGTTAAAAGAAAAGAGATAGGCAGACTCTTTATTGAGGTGTTTGATGCCGAAGCCAAAAAAATAGAGGGGGCTGATTTTTTAGGTCAGGGCACATTGTATCCGGATATCATTGAATCAAAATCCGCCTTTGGGGGCCCCACCTCCATCATTAAATCCCACCACAATGTGGGGGGGCTTCCTGAAAAAATGAAATTAAAACTCATTGAGCCCCTCCAGCTTCTCTTTAAGGATGAGGTGCGACAACTGGGGCTGGAACTGGGCCTTAATGAAGACCTGGTGTGGCGACAACCCTTTCCCGGACCAGGTCTTGCCATCCGCATCATGGGTGCTGTGTCAGAAAAACGCCTGAATATTTTGAAAGAAGCCGATGCCCTGCTTCTGGAAGAGATCCGGGCGGCCGGTCTTTACCGGGAGTTGTGGCAATCCTTTGCCGTTTTGCTTCCCATTAAAAGCGTAGGCGTCATGGGGGATAAAAGGACCTATGACAGCTGCATTGCCATCCGGGCGGTGAACAGCATTGATGCCATGACCGCTGACTGGGCAAGATTACCCCATGAACTGCTTGCCAAAATGTCCAACAGAATCATCAATGAGGTGGACGGTGTCAACCGGGTGGTGTTTGATATCACCTCAAAACCCCCTGGAACCATTGAGTGGGAATAAATTTTATGGCAGACCCGGTTGCAAACCCAGGTGCTTTTATATGAAAAGGTAGCCTCCAAGTTTGCCTCAGCAGAGCCCCCCCGATGGGCAATAGGAACCGGCCAATTGGGCCGTCTACGGTTCCGGGCCGGGCCCATTGCCCGTCGGGGGGGCGGCATGATAGCCTTTTCAGTATTCGTTGTGTCCGCCAGGGCATGGGTGTTATAAAAAACATCCCCTGAACCTTGACCTCAAAATCCAGGGGATGTGTAATTGCCTGCCGGATGATTTTTCCCTGAGCCCAAATAATAAATGTGGAAAAGGAGGTAACCTCATCTATTATACGGCTAACCACATGGCTGGCAAATTCCAAGCCAACAGTCTTTTTAAATAACATTCATGGCAGTAACCACCTACCACATCTAAAAATGAAAGTTTTTTAATTCAAGCATGTTGGTGAGCCTTTCATATAGATTAGTTTATCATGCCAGGCCACGTCGATCAGCCATGTCCACAAGGACTCGCTCTCTGCCTTTATCAATACCAAGTTCTTTTCTTTTCTTGTCAATGTGGGCAATCATTTTATGTGCCATTTCAATGGGATCTATGGCATGTCCCCATTTCCCAAGACCCTCGGATTCCAATCCATCAAAGAGATAGTTGTGGAATTTGGTGTTTTCAATGGTGGGGAAAGTCACCCCAAACACCGTGTACACACCCGAGGCCACAAAATACTGGCCAATGGCAATGGCTTTTTCACTCATGTATTCCGGGGCGGCACCGGCCACGGGCAGATCGGCAATGCTGTTACCAAGACCCCCCTGGGCGACCATGGCCGATGCGGCAATCAAGATGCGGCTGTTGTCCACACAGGAACCCAGGCCCAACACCGGTGGCATGCCAACGGTTTCACAGACTTCCTGGAGTCCGGGACCGGCATAATGGGCCGCTTCTGGCACGGCAAAACCCGCCTTTGCCAGGGCAATCTGAGCGCATCCGGTGAGCAACACCAGCACATCATTTTTAATCAGCTCCTTCACCAGCTTGATATGGGAGTCATCCTGCTTTACCCGGGGGTTGGTACACCCTACCACACCGGCCACCCCACGGATTCTACCGTTGATGATGTTTTCATTCAAAGGTGCATATCCGCCGCGGAAGGAACCACCCAGCATGTACTCAATGTATTCATGGGAAAATCCCTGAATACCGTCGTTCACCATTTTGGGAATTTCGATTTCATGCCGTCTGTTTTTGAATCGCGTGATGGCCTTGATGACAATTTCGTCGGTGCAGGAACTGGGATTATGCTCTTCAAATTCCACATGGGTGGCTCCCTCAATGTGGGCCCGGGTGTTGGTGGTGATTAAAGGGGTGTCATAGCACTGGGCCACGGCGGCCAGTCCCTGCTTGATGCACTGAATATCCACGGCCATGGCATCCACGGCACCGGTGACCAGAATGGCCTCTGTGGAAGAGAAGTTACCGGCATGGGGTACCCCGTGACGGGCCATCATCTCCGCACCGGAGCAGCACATTCCCACCAGGTTGATCCCCTTGGAACCCGCAGCTTCTGCCGCCTCCACCAGGATTTTATCATTCACAGATACCAGCATGGATTCAAACAGGTTGGGCTCATGACCATGGATGATAATATTTACCATATCCTCTTTTAAGACGCCCATGTTCACACCTACGTTGATGGGAGACGGAGTACCAAAGAGAATATCTGAAATCTCCGTGGACACCATGGATCCTCCCCAGCCATCGGAAAGCGCGGTGCGACTGGCCTGTTTGGTGATGTTTTTATAATGCTGATCCACGCCCATATGGGTGCGGTGCATCATTTCCATGATCTCTCTCATGGCACCCCTGGGGACAATACCCAGTTTTCGCCAGGTATCCAGAGTTCCCTGGGGAACCCGTTTCGTAAAGGGAATTTCACCATCCACTTGGGTATAGGTTCTTTCAAGTTGTTCATAAAGATCCGTTGCGATCTCTTTGGGGGATCGGCCTTCTGTTTCAATGTCCAGAGATTTTGCCACCCGCTCAAGCTTGAATTCATCTTTGATTTCATAATCCAGTACCTTGCCGTTGACCACATCCCTGAATAATTCCAGCATGGCCATACCGTGATCTGTGTGTGATGCGGCACCGGCGGCAACGGCCCTTGCAAAATTACGGGCCATAATGGTGTCAATGGTGGCACCACATACGCCCACTTTTTTATAGGGATCCCTGGGGTTGAGCCGGCAGGGCCCCATAAAACAATTTTTGCAGCACGCCGAATCTGCACCAATGGGACAGGCTTTCATGTCGGCCGCCCGGTCAAAATGAAGGGCTACCCCGTCTTTTCTGGCCTTGGTGATCATCTGGGCTGTGGAATCACAGGCAGTGCAGTCCTTGGGATCTAATTGTTTTTTGATCTCTTCTTTCGATTTTGCCATTTGGGCCTCCTGGTGTTTTACGGATTTTTGTTCGTCTTCTGGTTTTTGTTCACAATCACAAATCGTCATGAAGCAGAATTGGTTACGATAAATGAATGCCTTCACAATTGTCAGAAACACAATTGTCTCAATGACATGATACAACCTTGAACCATAAAAATAGATTCACGGTTTTGTGTTGTGGAATATATTTTTTAACCACCCCATACTGGCTCAGCTTGTGTTCATAGGGATTAACACCCCTTTCAGGGAAGAATCTCCATGGATAAATGGAAAGGAAATGGTTTTGATGATTCCACAGGCTTGTATATTTATGCCACAATGTGGCAACTATGTTAAAGGTAATGCATTAACCCTGCCAAACAAGCCCCCAAGGAAATAAAATTATGGGAGACCATGGTGTGTAATTTGCAATGGTTCGTTTGAAGGGCTACAAAATCGTGCTTTGGACTTGCAAGAGTTTTAAATTAAGACTATAGTATTTTAAAATTGTCGAAGGTTGATGGAATCATTTTTTCACTGTTTCATAAAGGAGAGACGCTATGAATACACCACAGCATTGTCCAGGGTTTGAACAGTTTAAAGACCTTAAATCATTCACATGTCAATGTCCGGAATGCGGTAAGGATAATGAAATATTTTCCGACGAATTTGACAAGACCCACAAATGCACCAGCTGCGGTAAACCCATTGAATTTTCAAAGTGTACTGCAGCAAAATAAAAATTAAACATGACAAGCGTTAAATAAGGAGAGATCATGACATTTAAATCTGTAGATGAGATCCTGGAGTATGCCATTGGAAAGGAAAAAGAGGCAGTGGCGTTTTACACTGACCTCAGCACAAAGGATACCTTTGCCTCGGTGAAAGAGACCTTTGTCCGCTTTGCCAAAGAAGAAGAAAAGCATGTTGACCTTCTCCAGGGAATCAGCGCAGACACGGCCAAGGTAAGCACCTATGAATTGAAAACAGTGCCTGACCTTAAAATCAGCGATTATCTGGTGGAAACGGAGTACAAAGAGGGGATGTTTATGCAGGATATCCTGAGAATCGCCATGAAAAGAGAAGAGATGGCGGTGAAACTTTACCAGGATCTTTCTGAGAAAGCGGATAATGCCGAATTTTGTAAATTGTTTGATCTGCTGGCCCAGGAAGAATCAAAACATAAACTTGCCCTGGAAACCATGTACGACGATTTTCTTGCAGACAACGAAAACTGATCTGTTTTCAAGGAAACAGCAATGCGCCGGAGATGGCGTAACTCTCTTTACATCTCTTTTCTCCGGCGCGTCTCCATTTGGACTCTTAAATCTGACATGGCAGAATAATGTAGTAGTATAGGAACTTGCTTTTTTAGGCCATAGGTACACCCACGCGGGATTTCAGACATAAGAATCTAAAAGGCTCATACCCCAATCCCTGAAAAGGTCTCCCCAGAGGTGCCATGACCGAAGTCAAACGACGACTACAGATATTTCTTCTTATTTTCATTGGCATCACCGTGCTGGGAACCCTTGGATTCATGCACTTTGAGTCCCTTAGCTTCACCGATGCCTTTTATTTTAATATCGTCACCATGTCCACGGTGGGGTATGGAGATATCCATCCCACGATTCCTGCCAGTCGGTTGTTGTCCATTCTTTTGATTGTGCTGGGGGGGGGCAGTTTTTTAGGGGTCATCGCCAATGGAACAGAGTTGGTCCTGCTAAAGCGGGAGGCCCGGAATCGCATGCGAAAAATCAACATGGTTCTGGGAATTTTTTTCAGTGAAACCGGATATCAGCTTTTGAGTATTTTTTCCCGATGCGATACGGAAATAGAGAGCATCCGGCAGCTGCTCATGGTCACCACTAAATGGACCGGAGAGCATTTTATTGCGGCACGGCATCAATTAAAGAAGCATGAGTTTAATCTTGATATTAATGATCTTGTTGAACTCAAAGATCTGCGCGACTTTTTAACCAGCCGGCGCAGATCCCTGATCAGTCTTCTTGAAAATCCTGCCATTATTGAAGACGAGGGCTTTAGTGAAACCCTTTTATCTGTGTTTCATCTCACCGATGAACTAAATAGCCGGGAGGACTTTAATGCCCTGCCATCCACAGATATTCGACACCTTGCCATGGATATGAGTAGGTCCTATCGTTTTATGCTGGAACAATGGCTCTATTATCTCCAGCACCTCAAGGTTCACTACCCCTATCTTTTTTCCCTGGCCATCCGGAAAAATCCCTTTGATCCCCATGCCAGTCCGGTTATCAATCTTTAAAGACCAGTTTACCACCCAGAAAGCCTGCCACACCGGCAGCTCCCACCATGACAGCGTTGATCAGGATAAAGAGCCACGCATAACAGGAGTGGAGTACAGCAGGGTCTTTCATAAACCACACCAGACTCACCAGGCAGGCCAGAAAGGTGACAAAAGCTGCGATGATCTTGATCTTGAAAAACAGGGTCATTGCAGAGTTGTATTTTTTTACCCACTCCACAAATCCTGCGAAAATCACCAGGGGAAGGGCCACAAGCACCACAACTATATTGTAAAAACCCGCCGTTGCAAGGCTGTCCATGTTAAATATCAGTGCAGCCACAAAAAAGAGCACCGCAACGGGCAGAACCCCATTGGGAAAATGGACAGATACGGGATGGAGATGGTGTTTGAGAATCTGATCCAGCATAAAGTCCACCATACGAAACAGACGAATTTTTTTGCGCCGGGCCGCTTTTATTTCTATCTCCAGGGCTTTTATTTTTTCCTTGTCAGAGGGGACCGATGATGGGGTGGCTTTACTGGGTTTAACACGGGGTTTTCCCCCCTTACCCGGGGAATCATCCGCTTCTCCTTCTTTCAAAAGAATAAATTTTGAGGCAGGTGCTTTGCAGATGGGGCACGCCTCTGGTGGTTCTTCTCCTTCGTGAATATATCCACAAATGATACATTTCCACTTCTTCATGCTGGTCAGTCTCCTTCTCTGTTATCAATGTCAACAAAACTGCATTCATCCGGTCCGCAATAATCGCCCACATAGGTTGCACCGGGCCTGTACAGGGCCGGTTTGGGAGCTGCCGTTGCAAATTGTTCTTCAATGACATGGGCGGCCCAACCACTGACCCGGGACAGGGCAAAGATGGGTGTAAAAAAGTCCGTGGGGATTCCCATGGCGTAAAAAAGTGAGGCACTGTAAAAATCAACGTTCACAAAAATATCCATCTGCTTGTGGGTTTTAAAGGCCTTTTTTGCCTTTATTTCCAGTGTCTTTGATAGCTCATACCACCGGGTATCTCCTATTATCTCCCCCAGACGCTGGGACATGGGGGCCAGAATGTCGGCCCGGGGATCATCCACCTGGTAAACGGCATGGCCAAGCCCCATGATTTTCCCGCCTGACGCAAGGGTTTTTTCAATATAAGCATCAATGGCATCGGGTATTTCAATGGCTTTTAGCATTTCCATCACCCGCACATTGGCCCCTCCATGGAGTTCTCCGGAAAGGGAGCCCATGGCCGAAGAAAGCGAGGCATACATGTGTGCCCTTGTAGAGGCCACCTGCCGGGCTGTGAAGGTGGAGGCGTTAAAGGAATGTTCCGCATGGAGCACAAGGCTGGTGTCAAAGAAATGCATGGTTTCAGGGTGGGGCATCTCTTCTTTGAGCATGTATAGAAAATTGGCACCATGGGCCAGATCGTCCCGGGGGGCCACCTGGGGGTTCCCATTGCGGATGCGTTCCCATGCGGCCACAAGGGTGGGAAATCCTGCAATGATATAAAGTGCACTTTCCAGGGCCGCTTCAATGCTCTTTTCTTCGGCACGGGCATCGGCCTGGACCAGAAGGGGGATGGCAGCCTGGAAAACATCCATGGGTTTGGAGGAGGTGGGAAGGGCTTTCATGAACCCGAAAACAGATTCAGGTATCTGCCGCTTTTCTGTTAATTGCTGCTTGAATTGAGCCAACTCTTCCCGGGTGGGAAGGGTTTCATGGAGCAGCAAAAACACGATTTCCTCAAAGGATGCCTTTTGGGCAAGGTCTGCCACAAGGTATCCACGATAGATCAGTTTTCCCAGTGCTCCGTCCACATGGCTGATTTTGGTACTGGCCACACTGGCACCCCGAAGGCCTGTATTCATTACCGGCATGCACTCGTTCATAGTTGTCCTCCTGCTCTAAAAAATCTTTTCCGGCGGTCTTCTTTCCGGAACATATTCCCCCACATTTTCCCCTTCATGGAGAGACTGTGAAACATAGAGACCACAAAAACAGGCACCATATTCTTCTACATCGGCTTCCCGATAGTCACAGGGGCAGATGATATCTTTATCTGCGTCCTTGTCACCGCATGCCAGGCGGCATGGGCATGCCATGTAGCCGTAAATTTCCTTGTTGTTCATGAGGGAGTCAAGGAGTTCATATACCAGGTCAAGGTCTTTGTTAAAGTAATAACCCTTGGGTTCATGGACCTTTTTCAGTTTTTCATAAAATGTTTTAATATCCATCGTTAGAGTCCCAGCGCCTCCTTGATTTCATCTTCCTGGAATCCCACAATCACCTTTTCGTTGATGACAATGGTGGGAAAGGAGCACCTGGGATTGAGTTTTTTAATGTCCTCCACAATGGCTTTGCGCTCATCACCTTTTAAGCAGTCCACATCAATAAAACTGTACTCCACACTGCACTTACTGAGGAAGCGCTTGGCAGCCTTGCAGTGACTGCATGTACTCAAAGAATAAATCTTTGCGCAGTCCTCTCGATCATTTTCTGTTTCAGTCATTATTCCTCATCCTTCATTTGGCATTCCTTATCCCATTCAGGGCAGGCTTCTTCCATGGATGTTTCGTATTTAAGCACACATTCTCCACATTCCATTTCTATGTTGGGGACATCTCCAAATTTTTCT
Source organism: uncultured Desulfobacterium sp. (assembly GCA_937124525.1). The sequence continues at coordinate 203 of CAKZLA010000227.1, read as the reverse complement.
ATGAGTTCTTCCCGGCTCAGGTGGGACACTGCACTGCAACCGCACTGGGGACAGGATGTTTTTAACGCGTATCTTTTACCCATGATAACCTCCTAAGGAATTAAACATTAATTTCATATAACCCATATGTCCTAGCGGACACAACGAATATTGAAAAGGCTATCATGCCGCCCCCCCGACGGGCAATGGGCCCGGCCCGGAAC